>JAZDGS010000024.1:0-16554 GCA_043806755.1 Pseudomonadota bacterium
GAGATGGTGATGCCCGGGGACAATGTGACGATTACTGCGGAGTTGATTACGCCGATTGCAATGGAGAAAGAGCTTCGGTTTGCGATTCGGGAAGGCGGCCGAACCGTAGGCGCCGGCGTGGTCAGCGAAATAATGGAATAAGGTGAAAGAAAGGCCATGATAATGAACACCAAAATCAGAATCAGGCTCAGGGCCTACGATCACAAGCTCCTGGACCAGTCGACTATGGATATCGTCGATACGGCAAACAAAACAGGCGCTAAAGTGGTCGGGCCGATTCCACTTCCAACCGATATCAATAAATATTGCGTGCTGAGGTCCCCGCACATCGATAAAAAGTCGAGAGAGCAATTTGAAATCCGGACGCATAAGCGCCTTTTGGATATCATCGACCCGACGCAGCAGACCGTAGATGCATTGATGAAACTGGATCTGTCTGCGGGAGTCGACGTGGAGATCAAACTATAAAACGTGCGAATGGTTTACCCCATAGCCATCTGATATTTATACAAGGGTTGAAACAATGAGCAGCGGCGTTTTGGGAAAAAAACTGGGAATGACCAGCGTTTTTTCTTCTAAAGGGGTTCTTGTTCCGGTAACCGTCATCAAAGCCGGTCCATGTGTGATTACCCAGATTAAAACTCGTGAAACAGACGGGTATAATGCCCTTCAAATCGGATTCGGCGACAAGAAGGCATCACGAATCAACAAGCCTACCAAGGGGCATCTTAAAAAGAGCGGTGGGAATGGATTTGCGTGTCTTCGAGAGTTTCGCATTGAAATTTCGGAGAACTATCGGCTGGGACAGGCCGTTAGTCTGGAGATTTTCAAAATCGGTGACCGGGTGAATGTCACCGGCACCTCCAAAGGGAGAGGATTTGCCGGAACCATCAAGCGACATGGATCGCATCGGGGTCCGGAAACCCATGGAAGCCATTGCGTTCGAATCCCTGGATCCATCGGGGCAAGCGCCTGGCCGTCCCGGGTGGTTAAGGGCAAGAAGATGCCCGGGCATTATGGAAATGCAAAACGGACGGTTCAAAATCTGGAGATCATTGACGTCCGGACGGATGAACATCTGATTCTATTGAAAGGAGCCATACCCGGGCCGATTTCAGGAATAATTGAAATTAATAAAGCATCGTTGAAAAGAAAAAAAACAAAAAGCATCTAATGCGATTCAAATCGAGGCCCTTTGGCCAAAAAGGGGCTTTTCGCGGAAGAGGACGATAATGGCCGTTTTGGAGATAAAAAATACAAAAGGGGATCCGGTCGCCAAGGCCGACCTTTCCGATGCCGTTTTCAACATCCCGGTAAGGTCGGATGTTTTGCATCAGGTGGTGACGATGCAGCTGGCCAACAGGAGAACGGGGACTGCTTCCGTCAAGCACAGGAGCGATGTGAGCGGAAGCCGGAGAAAGTTATACCGCCAGAAAGGAACCGGACGGGCCAGGCGTGGAGACATCAAATCCCCTCTTCTACGAGGCGGCGGCGTCGTATTCGGCCCGGATGACAGGAATTACGCCTATCGGGTTCCAAAAAAGATCCGGAGGCTGGCGCTGAGAATGGCGTTGAGCAGCAAATTTCAGGGGAATACTCTGACGATTGTGGATGAATTGCCCTTATCGCAGATCAAGACCAAAGCCCTTATTGAGATTCTCGACGGCCTGGGAATCCGGAATTCGTTGATTGTAACGGATAAAAAAGACGATGTGCTGGAATGTTCCTCCCGAAACATTCCGGATGTTAAAATCCTCAGAGTCGACGGGCTCAATGTTTATGACATCCTAAAATATCAGAACCTGGTCCTCCTTGAGGCGTCGATTAAATCCATCGAGGGGAGGCTTTTGCAATGACCGGACATGATGTCATCAAGCGGCCTTTAATTACTGAGAAGACGACCCGTCAAAAAGAGTCGTCGAATCAGGTTTCATTTGAGGTGGACCGAAGAGCAAACCGGATTGAAATCCGAAAATCCGTCGAGAAAATTTTCAATGTGAAGGTGATCGGTGTTCGTACCGTTCAAATCAAAGGGAAAATCAAAAGACGGGGACGAATTCTGGGAAAACGAAAAGATTGGAAGAAGGCGATCGTAACCTTAGGAACCGGGGAACGGATCGATTTTTTTGAGGGCGCATAATCGGCTTTTGAATAACTCCGGCACTTGGAACACCGGCGGATCGATAACCAATTCCGCCTTTTATTTAATGAGGAAGAAAAATGGGACTTAAGAAAGTTAACCCGACCTCGCCCGGCAGGCGATTTCAGGTGTATTCCACTTTCGAAGAAATTACAAAAAAGACGGCGGAAAAAAGCCTCCTGAAAACATTAAAAAGCAGCGGGGGGCGGAATTCGACAGGGCGAATTACATCCTGGCATCGTGGAGGTGGTCACAAACGGCATTATCGGATAATCGATTTTAAGCGTAATAAAATTGGAATACCCGGAAAAGTGGCCTCCATTGAATACGATCCCAATCGGAGCACCCGGATCGCCTTGCTCCATTATGCGGACGGAGAAAAACGCTACATTTTAGCTCCCCTGGACCTGACGGTAAATGACATTGTGATGTCGGGACCTGGTGCGGACATCAAACCCGGAAACACATTGCCGCTTCGAAATATTCCTCTTGGCACGCACATCCATAACATTGAACTCAGGATTGGAAAGGGCGGTCAGATCGTCCGGAGTGCCGGTACATATGCTCAGTTGATGGCCAAAGAAAACCGGTATGCACTCATCAAGCTTCCTTCGGATGAGGTCCGGATGGTGAATCTTGATTGCAAAGCGACTATCGGCCAATTGGGGAATGTGGAACATGCGAATGTTTCAGTCGGAAAAGCCGGTCGAAGCCGTTGGCGGGGAAAGCGCCCCAATGTTCGGGGTGTGGCGATGAACCCCACTGACCATCCGATGGGTGGAGGGGAAGGAAAATCATCCGGTGGCCGTCATCCCTGCACGCCCTGGGGAAAGCCGACCAAAGGATATATTACCCGTAAGAATAAGACGAGCGATCGATATATCGTTAAAAGACGCGGGAAAAAATAGTTCGATCGATGATTAATTTGTCCATATGAATCAACTTAGAGTGTTACGACCCCATCAGGGCGCTGAGAAACAGGAGATTTCATGTCGCGTTCGTTGAAAAAAGGTCCATACGTTGAACCGAAACTGCTCAACAAAGTTCGAGAGGCTCAGGAAAACCGCAGCAGCAGGGTCATTAAAACATGGTCGCGGCGATCGATGATTATCCCGGAAATGGTCGGCGTCACGCTGGCGGTTCATAACGGGAAAAAATTCGTTCCCGTTTTTATCTCTGAGAATATGGTCGGTCACAAGCTGGGCGAATTTTCGCCGACCCGTGTCTTTTTCGGACATGCAGGGGACAAGAAATCAAAGCTGAAAAAGTAAGACCGAAACAGGGAATCACATAACAATGGCAACGAACGGATCCCGTGAGGACCGGATTTAAGGTAACGGGGAAGAAAAAGGAAGACGGACCGTGGAAGCAAAAGCAGTATCAAGATATGTGCGTATTTCACCACAGAAAGTTCGGAAGCTCATCGGCGGGCTTAAGGGGAAACCGGTCCAGATCGGTTTGGAAGCATTGAAATTCATGCCGCAAAAAGGGGCGGCGGTTGTTGAAAAAGTGATCCGAAGCGCCGTCGCCAATGCAAACCAGAAAGAAAAGGTGGATGTGGATGCTCTGGTAATTCGCAACATCACCGCCGATTGCGGGCCGGTGATGAAGCGGTTCAGGGCCAAGGCCAGGGGAAGAGCGAGCAGAATACTGAAGAGGACCGCTCACATTACTGTTCGCCTCTCTGACACATCATCATAAACGGAGGAAGGAATTTGGGCCAAAAAGTCAATCCGATCGGGCTGAGATTAGGGATCAACAAAACATGGGAATCGAAGTGGTATGCCGGAAGGAATTATCCTGACTATGTTCTGGAAGATCACAAAATCAGAAAGTTTCTCAAGAAAAAGCTGTATCATGCCGGCATTTCGAGAATTGAAATTGAACGGTCTTCGAATCGGATCAAGTTGAGAATTTATACATCCCGGCCCGGGATCGTCATCGGGAAAAAGGGAATCGAAATTGCACAGCTCAAGAAAGAACTGGAAAAAAAGGTTTCTTCCGAGATTCTAATCGACATCCAGGAGGTGAGGAAACCGGAAATCGATGCTCAACTGGTTGCTGAGAGCGTAGCGCTTCAGATTGAGCGGCGGGTGGCTTTTCGACGTGCGATGAAACGAAGCGTTTCCTCGGCCATGCGGTTCGGCGCCAAAGGGATTAAAATCATCTGTTCCGGAAGACTGGCCGGAGCCGAGATGGCGAGAACCGAATGGTACAAAGAAGGACGGATTCCTCTTCATACGCTTCGGGCCGATATCGATTACGGTTTTACCGAGGCTCGCACCACGTACGGGGCCATCGGTATCAAGGTCTTTATTTTCCATGGCGAGATTTTGAAAAAAGATCAACTCGCGATGGAACAATAGGAGAAGGACAACATGCTGAGTCCGACAAAGGTTAAATTTCGAAAGCAGCAACGGGGCAGGATGAAAGGGGTGGCCCGGCGGGGATCGACCCTGAATTTCGGTGAGTTTGGACTCCAGGCAACGGAATGCGGCGCTATTTCCGCCAAACAGATTGAGGCCGCACGAATAGCGATGACTCGCCATGCGAAAAGAGGGGGGAAGATTTGGATTCGGATTTTTCCGGACAAGCCGTTTACGAAAAAACCGGCTGAAGTCAGAATGGGGAAAGGAAAAGGCCCTCCGGAAGGATGGGAGGTCGTGATCCGTCCCGGAAGGATCCTTTATGAAATCGAAGGCGTTCCAAGGGACGTGGCCAAAGAGGCATTTCGCCTCGCCGCCCATAAGTTGCCTCTTAGGACCAAGTTTATCGAAAGGGCTGATGCTAGATGAAAGTGAGTGAGATCCGGGAATTAAGCCGGGAAGAAAGGGACCGTAAACTCAGAGAATTGCGAGAATCCTTGTTCAATCTGACGTTTCAACACGAGATCGGTCAGCTTGAAAATCCTCAAAAACTCAAGCAAACGAAACGGGACATCGCGAGAATCCAAACCGTAATACGGGAAAATCGGTAATCAACCAACAGGACAGCAGGCAGTGCCGATATGAAAAAAAGAGGAATGAAACGACAGTTCACAGGAACGATTGTCAGCGATAAGATGGACAAGACGGTCATCGTATTGGTGGAGCGGTTGATTAAGCATCCATTATACATGAAATACATTCGTCGCCGGGCGAAATTCTCGGCTCATGATGAGGCGAATGAATGTGGTATCGGCGACAAAGTGGTGATAACGGAATCGCGTCCTCTCAGCAAAACCAAGAGATGGCGCGTCAGTTCCATCGTCGAAAAAGCCGTTTGAAGCATTTAAGGAAAACAAAGAAATGATCCAGGCACAGACACGATTGACGGCGGCGGACAATTCCGGAGCCAAGACGCTCTATTGTATCAAAGTCCTTGGCGGCTCCAGAAGAAGATATGCGAGAGTAGGCGATATTATTGTGGTATCCGTTAAAGAAGCCATCCCCAATGCCAAGGTAAAAAAAGGGGATGTATTAAAGGCGGTTGTGGTCCGAACCAAAAAGGAGATCAAACGGCCGGATGGTTCATTCATTCGGTTTGATGACAACTCGGCGGTCCTGATCAGTGCCAGCAGGGATCCGATCGGAACGCGGATATTCGGTCCGGTGGCTAGGGAGCTAAGAGCAAAACGCTTCATGAAGATCGTTTCCCTTGCTCCAGAGGTTCTATGAGGAATCATCAGGTAGCTGGTTTATCCCCGAACGGCGACTGAATCAACCGCATGGAGGATTAGCGCTAGATGAGCGACAGATGTCGGATAAAAAAAGATGACAAGGTTAAGGTAATCACGGGGAAAGACCGTGGAAAGATCGGGAAAGTCTTGAAGGTGCTCCGAAAAAAGGACCGTATCCTCGTCGAGAATATCAATATCGTGAAGCGGCACGCAAAACCGACCGCAAAGCAGAGACAGGGCGGCATTTTAGAAATTGAAGCGCCGATTCATTGGTCGAACGTTGTCCTGATGTGCAACAAATGCATTTCACCGGTTCGCATCAAGATGCAGCAACTGGATGACGGTAAAAAAGTTCGAATTTGCCGGAAATGCGGGGAAATCATCGATAAATAGAAGAAGTGAAAACCATGCGATTGTATGAATACTACATCAATGAAGTCGTTCCCAAGTTAATGGAGACCTTCCAGTACAAAAACCGGATGCAGGTTCCAAAACTGGAAAAGGTCGTACTGAATATGGGTTTGGGAGAGGCGATACAGAACATTAAGATCATTGACACTGCCGTTGACGACCTGAAAGCGATTTCCGGACAAAAGCCGATTATCACGCGATCAAAAAAATCGATCGCTGCATTTAAGCTGCGAACCGGCATGCCCATCGGTTGCATGGTGACGCTGCGCCGAAAGCGGATGTACGATTTTTTCAGCAAGCTGGTGAATGCGGCCTTACCACGAGTGCGTGATTTTCGAGGAATTTCCGGGAAGGCGTTTGATGGAAGAGGGAATTATTCTCTGGGCATTCAGGAACATATTATTTTCCCTGAGATCGATTATGACAAGATAGACAAGATCAAAGGGCTCAATATCAGCATTGTAACGACCGCCCGAACAGACGAAGAGGGGAAAGAACTTCTCCGGCTTTTAGGGATGCCCTTTCGAAATTAATCATCTTTTGACCGAGTCGGTATAGGAGGATCATTTGGCAAAAAAATCCCTTGAAATAAAAGCGGTACGAAAACCCAAATTCAAGGTGCGGACCCACAACCGTTGCCCGATCTGCGGCAGACCGAGGGGTTTTATTCGTAAATTCGGGATTTGCCGAATTTGTTTTCGCGGCCTGGCTTCGGAAGGAATGCTGCCGGGCGTGATAAAATCAAGCTGGTAATAAATCCAGGGGATCAGCGGCCCCGGCTCTCCTTGCAAAAAGAAAAAGGCAGCCGAGTGGAAGCGGTCCTGAATCGATAATCAAATCGTTACAGGGACGGAGAAAGCGATGACAGTAAGTGATCCGATTGCGGATATGCTGACCAGAATCCGAAATGCCGCCAAAGCCAATTTTTCAAGTGTGGACATCCCGGGATCAAAATTGAAGGTGGAATTGGCAAAAGTGCTTAAAAATGAAGGTTTCATTAAGAATTACAAATTTATTAAAGACACCAAACAAGGGATTCTCCGCATTTACCTTAAATATGGCGCGGGGCGGAGTTGCGCTATTCTGAACATCAGGCGGATCAGCAAGCCGAGCAGAAGGGTTTATTTAAAAAACAAGGATATCAAACCGGTTCTGAGTGGAATGGGCGTTTCGATTATCTCCACTTCAAAGGGAATTATGACGGATAAGCGTGCCAGGAAAGAGAATTTGGGAGGAGAAATTCTTTGCAGCGTCTGGTAAACCGTCTTTATTCCGCTTTATTAAGTTGTCACAACGACCGGCATAAGGACCGGAGAAGAGGAATGAGGAGCGTTCAATGTCCCGCATAGGCAAAAAACCGATATCGATACCGGCAAAAATAAAAGTATCTTTCGAAAACCGGACCCTTGCGGTGGAAGGACCAAAGGGGTCTATTGAAAAGGCGATTCATCCTGATGTGGATCTTAAGATTGAAAATGGAGCCATCCGGGTGGTCACCATCACTGAAGGGAAAAAAACCCGGGCATTGTGGGGGCTGACGCGGAGCCTGGTAGTCAACATGATTACCGGGGTCGACAAGGGTTTTGAAAGGATATTGGAGATCAGCGGTATCGGATATCGCGCCAACATCAGCGGGAACCGGATCGAACTTAATCTCGGTTACTCTCACCCTGTTCTATTCGATTTGCCGGCGGGAATTCAAGCGTCTGTTGACCGGAACACCATCATCCGGCTCGCCGGTGTCGATAAAGAACTGCTGGGCCAGACCGCTGCATCTCTTCGACGGCTGAGGCCGCCGGATTCGTACAAGGGAAAGGGAATTCGGTATACGGGTGAGCGTATCCGTTTAAAAGCAGGGAAAACAGGAACGAAATAAGCAAACATCTTTTATGCGCCTCTGACGCATTCGCCAAATAGCCAGAGGCTATCAAGCACAAAGGCAGGGTAAGGATATGGGATATTCCAACCAAAAAAGACAGGCACGATTGAAACGAAAAAAGAGTATCCGGAAAAAGATTTCCGGGAGTCCGGTGCGCCCGAGGTTGTGTGTGTTCCGCAGTGCAAGGCATATCTACGCCCAGCTCATCGACGATTCATCAGGGCATATCCTGGCCGCAGCGTCTTCTTTGGAAAAACCGGTCAAAGAAAATACCGAATTGAACAAGAAAACAAAAAAGGCGGCATATATCGGCAAGCTGATCGCCCAGAGGGCATTGGAAAAAGGGATCAAGACGATCGTTTTTGACCGGAACGGATTTTTATATCACGGTCGGGTAAAGGCGGTTTCGGAAGGCGCCCGGGAAGTGGGCTTATTGTTTTAGTTATGGGAAATTCAATTCTTTCAATCGGATAAAGGAGGAGATGCTTGTTCAAACAGAAAACCGGTGAAAAGGAATTAATCGATAAGGTCGTTCATATCAGCCGGGTCGCGAAAGTAGTCAAAGGCGGACGTCGATTCAGCTTCAGCGCCATCGTGGTCGTGGGAGACGGCGAAGGGAGTGTTGGTTACGGATTGGGGAAAGCGGGGGAAGTTCCGGAGGCGATCCGGAAGGGGGTCGAAAAAGCCAAGAAGAACATGATCAAAGTCCCTCTTGTGAATGAGACGATTCCTTTCGAGGTTATCGGGAAGTTCGGAGCGGGAAATGTCCTTCTAAAGCCGGCTTTCAAAGGTACCGGAGTCATTGCCGGCGGCGCGGTCCGGGCGGTGATGGAAGCGTGCGGCATTCAGAACATTTTGACCAAAAGTATGGGGTCCACCAACCCCCATAATGTGGTCAGAGCAGCGATTTCCGGGCTCAAGAAACTCCAGAGCAGAGAGGATGTTGCCAAAAGGCGCGGTATTCGTGAGGAAGAGCTTTAAGCAAAAAAAAGGATACATGGCAAAGATGCTGGAAATCACATTGGTAAAAAGCATGATCGGCCGACCGGAGAAGCACCGGAAGGTGTTGCGGGGAATGGGGTTGAGCAGGCGTGGAAAGACGGTTCAACTTCAGGATACGCCGAACATCCGCGGAATGATTCGAAAGGTATCTCATCTCGTCGAGATTAAGGAGAAGAAATGAGATTGCATCAATTATCTCCCGCCCCCGGTTCGAAAAAAACCAAAAAAAGGGTGGGAAGAGGGGACGGATCCGGGAGAGGGACAACATCCGGAAGAGGAGCAAAGGGGCATAAAGCCCGTTCAGGCGGTGGAGTGAGCCCTGGGTTCGAAGGCGGACAGATGCCCATTCAGAGACGTCTTCCCAAGAGGGGTTTCACCAATATCTTCAAAAGGCATTTCGCCGTCATTAATATCCGTGACCTGACCCGGTTTGAAACAGGTTCCACAGTGGATGAAGCGGCCCTCATTCGGGAAAGGCTGGTGCAGGGGAAGCGGAACGGAATTAAACTCCTGGGGCAAGGCGAAATCGGACACCCGTTGACCATCCGGTTGCACCGGGTGAGCAAGAGCGCTCAGGAAAAAATCCTGAAGGCCGGGGGAACAGTAGAGGTCCTATAGAATGGTCGGAAGCGGTTTTCAAAATATATTTAAAATTCCTGAACTGAAAAAACGGATTCTCTATACGTTTGCACTTCTTTCCGTTTATCGCATCGGCGTCGCTGTTCCGACACCCGGAATCGATTCGGTCGCCCTTGCCTCCTTTTTTGAACGGGCCAAGGGGACGCTTCTAGGATTGTTCGACATGTTTTCCGGCGGTGCCTTGGAACGGCTGTCGGTGTTTGCCCTTGGGATTATGCCGTATATCAGTGCATCCATCATTCTCCAGCTGCTAACCGTGGTCATTCCACATCTGGAAAGACTTTCCAAGGAGGGAACCCAGGGGAGAAAGAAAATCACGCAATACACGCGCTATGGAACCGTAATCCTCAGCATCATTCAGGGATTCGGGATTGCGGTCGGACTTGAGAGCATGAGTTCCCCGGGAGGCGCTCCGGTGGTGATCAATCCGGGATGGAGCTTCCGGCTTATGACGGTCATCACATTGACGGCGGGAACGGCTTTCATTATGTGGTTGGGAGAACAGATCACCGAACGGGGGATCGGGAATGGGATCTCCCTGATTATTTTTGCCGGTATCGTCGCCCGGATGCCGAGTGCCGTGGGAAACTCCTTTCGCCTCATCTCCACCGGTGAAATGGGGATATTTTTGGTTTTACTTTTACTCATCCTCATGGTCGTAGTGGTGGGTGTCATCATTTTTATGGAGCAGGGGCAGCGCCGCATACCGGTTCAGTATGCCAAACGGGTGGTGGGGCGGCGGATGTATGGGGGACAGAGCACCCATCTTCCGTTGAAAATCAACACCTCGGGGGTCATCCCACCGATTTTCGCATCATCTATCATTATGTTTCCGGCCACCATCGCCAGTTTTATCAAAATTCCCTGGGTGCAGAGCATTGCAAACGCCATGCGGCCGGGGAGTATCGTTTATGAATTGTTTTACATCGGTTTTATTTTCTTTTTCTGTTATTTTTATACGGCGGTTACATTTAATCCGGTTGACGTTGCGGAAAATATGAAGAAACACGGCGGCTATATTCCCGGCATCCGACCGGGAAAGCGGACCGCCGACTACATTGATCGGGTGTTAACCCGGATCACCCTTGGTGGGGCTCTCTATATTTCGACAGTTTGCGTTTTGCCGACCATTTTAATTTCCCGGTTCAATGTTCCGTTCTATTTTGGAGGCACCGCCTTGTTGATCGTAGTGGGCGTCGCCATCGATACCGTTTCGCAGATCGAATCGCACATGCTGGCACGCCATTATGAGGGTTTCTTAAAAAAGAGCGGAGCCGGAATAAAGGGTCGATATTAGACATGGTGATTATTAAATCACCCAAGGAAATCGAAAAGATTCGAAGAAGCAACCAAATCGTTGCCCAGATCTTGAAAACCCTTGAATCCGAAGTCAGGCCTGGAATCCATACCCTTTATTTAAACGATCTTTCGGAAAAACTGGCTGTTGAGGGAAACGCCGTTCCGGCTTTTAAGGGATATCGGGGGTATCCGTTTGCCCTATGCGCATCGGTGAACAGCGTCGTCGTGCATGGTTTCCCGAACAAAACACCGCTCAGGGAAGGAGATATCGTCAGCCTCGATTTTGGTATTTTATTCAACGGGTATTACGGTGATGCGGCGACTACCGTGGCGGTTGGGAGGCTTTCCGAATCCGCACGGAAGCTGACGGATGTGACCCGGGAATCGCTATATAAAGGAATCGATAAGGCCGTACCGGATGGCCGACTTTCGGACATCTCCCATGCCATTCAATCCCATGTGGAATCAAACGGCTTTTCGGTCGTTCGGAAATTTGTGGGGCATGGCATCGGGAGCAAATTGCATGAGGATCCGCAGATTCCCAATTTTGGAAAATCCGGCACAGGGGTTCGTCTCAAGCCGGGGATGACCCTTGCAATCGAACCCATGGTGAATGAAAAGGGTTATGAAGTTGAAATTCTTGAAGATGGATGGACGGCAGTAACCAAAGACGGATCTATGTCCGCTCATTTTGAACACACCATTGCCATTACGGAAAATGGGCCGGCGGTGTTGAGCCAGCTGGATGGGAGTATCTGATGCCGAAGGAAGAACCGATTGAAGTTAAGGGCATCGTCATTGAAACATTGCCCAATGCCATGTTTAAAGTGGACCTGGAAAACAAGCATCGGGTCCTGGCCCACATTTCCGGGAAAATGCGGATGCATTTCATCAAAATTCTGCCCGGCGATGAAGTGACTGTTGAGTTGTCTCCTTACGATCTTTCTCGGGGGCGGATCATCTACCGGGAGAAATAGGCGGACCCTTTTTCGGAAAGGAATCGTGAAAAAGAATGAAAGTAAGGCCATCAGTGAAGAAAATGTGCAGCAAATGCAAGATCGTCCGAAGAAAAGGCGTGATTCGGGTGATCTGTGAAAACAAGCGACATAAACAGCGACAAGGATAAAAGGAGGAGACACCTTGGCAAGAATTGCCGGCGTCGATTTGCCGAAAAACAAGCGGATTGAAATCGGGCTGACGTACATTTACGGGATCGGGAGGAGCACATCCAGGAAAATTCTTTCCATGCTCAATATTGATTATGATCTCAAGACCGATCAGCTCTCGGAAACGGAAGTTAACAATATCCGGAAAATTATTGATGGAGAACATAAAGTCGAGGGGGAACTTCGTACCGAAATTTCCATGAACATCAAACGATTGATGGATCTAGGTTGCTACAGGGGGCTTCGGCATCGAAAATCGCTGCCGGTTCACGGACAGCGGACCAGCACCAATGCGAGAACCAGAAAGGGGCCGAGAAGGTCAACCGTTAAGAAAAAAAGTGCAACTCAGAAAAAATAACAACCGAACATCCACTTTCGGGAAAAGGGGTCTTTGATTTATGGCTAAGCGGGTTCATACTAAAAAGAAAGAAAGAAAAAACATATCCAACGGGGTTGTCCATATCCAATCTACATTCAACAATACCGTTGTTACGGTGACGGACACGGCCGGAAATGTCATCGCCTGGTCGAGTTCCGGTTCCCAGGGATTCAAGGGTTCACGAAAGAGCACCCCTTTTGCCGCCCAGATGGCGGCGGAAAGTGCGGTAAAGAAAGCTATGGAATTTGGAATGAAAAATGTGGAGGTTTATGTGAAAGGCCCGGGCGCCGGTCGGGAGTCGGCACTTCGCTCACTCCAGGCGGCCGGGTTTCACGTGGTCATGATCAAGGATGTAACACCGATTCCGCATAACGGATGCCGTCCGCCAAAGAGGCGAAGGGTTTAGCAGGATCATATTTATCCGTCGTTGTTGCGGGAAATCGATAAGGAGGAGAAGTTGGCAAAATATAGCGGTTCGGTTTGCAGGCTATGCCGGAGGGAAAACCTGAAACTTTTTTTAAAGGGCGATCGTTGTTATTCGGATAAATGCGCTTTTGACCGTCGCAGCTATTCACCCGGCCAGCATGGCCAGCGCCGTGGCAGGAAAATATCCGGTTACGGTGTTCAGTTGAGGGAAAAACAGAAGGTCAAGCGGATATATAACCTTTCTGAAAAGCAGTTTCAGTTGTTTTTTGAGAAAGCGGACCGGCAGAAGGGGATTACAGGGACAAATCTTCTCGTATTGCTGGAACGACGCCTTGACAATGTGGTCTATCGACTCGGGTTTGTCAATTCTCGGGCCCAGGGCCGCCAATTTGTCAGGCATGATCATTTTTTGATCAATGGTAAAAAAGTGACCATCCCATCCTATCTGATCCGGGTCGGCGACGTGGTAGAACTAAACGAAAAGAGCCGAAAAATTAAATCCATTGAAGATTCTTTGGAAGCGGTTGTTCGCAGAGGGGTCCCGCAATGGCTTGAGATGGAAAAAGAACAGTTAAAAGGGACCATAAAAGCATATCCTGTTCGAGAAGACTTGACGATGCCGATCCAGGAACAATTGATCGTGGAGCTTTATTCCAAGTAATTTGGATCAAGAGCCGTTTTATCAATCACCGCATATCGGACAATCGATAATCACTGATAATGGAGAGGCAAGGATGTCATCAAACGAATTAATGTACATGAATTGGCAGGTGATGATCAGGCCCGAGAAGGTTCAGATGACGAGCAAGCCCACCTATGGGAAATTTGTCTGTGAACCGCTGGAAAGGGGTTTCGGGCTTACCATCGGTAATGCCCTTCGCCGGATCATCCTGTCGTCTCTTTACGGCGCAGCAGCCGTTTCCATCAAGTTCGACGTTGTCATGCATGAATTCAGCGTCATTCCCGGGGTTCTCGAGGATGTCTCTGAAATCATTCTGAACATCAAGGAAGTGCGCTTCAAGGTAAGCGATCTGGGTCCAAAAACGGTGCGCATCGATGCGGAAGGGAAACGGGAGGTCACCGCCGGCGACATCATCAGCGACGATGGAAGATGCGAAGTGCTCAATCCGGATTTGCACATCGCAACCCTCTCGGAAAAATCCAAGTTGAAAATGGAGATCGCCGTCAAGGTCGGGAAGGGGTATTCCTTGTCCGAAATGAATAAGGATGAGAACTCACCCATCGGCACCATTCCGATTGATGCCGTGTTTTCTCCCATCACGCGCGTGAATTATGTGGTGACCAATGCCCGTGTCGGACAAAAAACCGATTATGACAAACTGACCCTGGAAGTCTGGACGGATGGGAGCATCGCTCCGGAGGATGCGGTGTCGTTTGCCGCCAAGATCCTGAAGGACCAGATGACGATTTTTATTAATTTTGATGAAGGGTCCGAACCGGAAATATTGAAAAAATCGAAAGAATCCGAAAAGCCCAAATATAATGAAAACCTCTGTCGAAACGTTGAAGAGCTGGAGCTTTCCGTGCGGAGCGCCAATTGCCTGAAAAACGCTTCCATCAACAAGATCTATCAACTCGTTCAGAAATCCGAGGCGGAAATGTTGAAAACGAAAAACTTCGGGAGAAAGTCGTTGAACGAGATCAAGGAGGTCCTGACCGAAATGGGACTTTCCTTGGGGATGAAGCTTGACGGGTTTGTGCCGCCCGAAGAGGATGCAGGAAAAGGAGAATAGAGGACCGATGAGACATTTAAAAGCAGGAATTAAACTGAGCCGGACCACCAGCCACCGGACCGCCATGTTCAGAAACATGGTAACCTCCCTTTTTAAATACGATCGAATCCGCACGACCGATGTCAAGGCAAAGGAGTTAAGCCGCTGGGCAGAGCATTTGATCACGTTGGCCAAACGGGGGGATCTGCATGCCCGACGGCAGGCGCTTTCCATCATTAGAGAAAAAGATATCGTTCATCACTTATTTGAACAAGCCGATAAACGGTTTAAAGATAGAAATGGAGGACACATCCGGATCGTCAAGATATCCAGGCGTCCGGGAGATGCGGCGCTCCTTTCTTTAGTCGAACTTGTGGTTTCCGACGATCAGGAAAAGAAAAAGGGAAAGAAGAAACCAGCGGTGGCCAAAGCTAAAAAAACAAAAGGCGGACCGGCGAAAAAGATAAAATCTAAGGGGAAAGGGGAGACAAAAGAGGAAAAATCCCCGAAAGATACGGATGCCGTAAAAGAAGAGGCGTCTTCAAAGGAAGATTCAAGTTCTGAGAAGGGAGATGAATCGGCTGCCAGGGAATCCCGGCCCGCTCAAACAGAGCCTTAAATCATCTCCCATCGTAAGCGCGCTATTTCCTCGATACCTGCATTGCTAAGCCCTGCTCGAGTCATTCGGCAGGGCTTAGTTGTTTCATGGAAAAGGGCTCTTGAGAGAGATCTCTTTTCCATGTATAGGAGTGGACAAGGAGAGATACCCCGTATGCCTGCATCAAAGTTGACAACGCTTGCCGAGGGGATTGCCCGCTTCATTCCGGACGGAAGCTCCGTGGCTTTGGGAAATGCTCAGGAAACGATGATCCCTTTTGCCGCCGGCCATGAGATCATCCGGCAAAAGAAGCGGGATTTAACGTTGATCGGCTCCATATCCGATATTCTCTTCGATCAGCTCGTGGGGGGCGGGTGCGTTCGAAAGATCCGGGCGAGCTGGGTGGGAAACGTCATCACGGGTTCCTGTTACAATTTTTGTCGTGCCGTCGAAAACGGCGTAATTGAGATTGAAGACCATTCCAATCTGACGATCGCCATGGCCCTTAAGGCCGGTGCGATGGGGGTTCCGTTCATGCCGACCCGGACGGCTCTTGGCGCTGATCTCGACAAAACCAATAGAGGATTAAAAATCATTTCCTGCCCTTTCACCGGTGAGCGGCTGATGGCTGTATCGGCCATTTGCCCGGATGTTGCGGTGATTCATGTCCAGCGTTGCGACGAGTTCGGAAATGCCCATATTTGGGGAAATCTTGGCATCACCCGGGAAGCCTGCATGGCGAGCCGACACATCGTTGTCACGGCCGAAGAAATCGTACCGGCCGAAATCATCAGAAGCGATCCGAACCGGGTCATCATCCCCGGCTTTAAAGTGAGCGCGGTGATTTGCACCCCGTGGGGGGCACATCCGTCACCTGTTCCGGGATACTATAACCGGGACCACCAGGCATTTATCGATTACCGGAATAAAAGCAAAACCGCCGACAAGTTCAATCGATGGCGGGAGGCATGGATTGATTTCGTTCAAAACAGCACCGACTATACAAATCGAATAGGGAAAGAACAGATGGCCGCCCTGAGCATCAGGCATCATGTTTTTTCGGCCCCTGCGGATTTCGGATATTGAATTGAAGCATCACGTCGTCGATCATGTAAAATACACGCTACCCCAGCTTATGGTTTCGGCCGCTGCCCGGGAGATCGCAAATCATGAAGTGATATTCGTCGGGATGCGGCTTCCCCTGCTCGGTTTTTTATTGGCCAA
>JAZDGS010000025.1:0-2909 GCA_043806755.1 Pseudomonadota bacterium
GTTTATCTCCTCGGATCTGGTTCTGGCACTCAACAGATTCCTGGTGACCATCCCTCATGGGCGTGTAATCAACATCAGCCTGTATTTCATCGCCCAATCCGTGATCATTATGGCTGCCCGAGGCATCTGGGTAGATACGGATGAAGAGGGGGCACGGCCCCAGAACAGAAAAGACTGATCCACAACCCGGCCGTTCGCTGAAGAAATATGCGGCGACGGTATAGATAATGACTGTGACGGGAGAAAACAGCATGATCAAGCAATTCTTATCGGTAGGTATGCTCGTGTTTTTCTTTTCCATGGCGGTCTCCCCTTGTTCGATGGCGCAAGAACGAAACCCAGGAAGCAGCGAGCTGCAAAATGAAGCGGACAAGGTTTGGAAAGGGGAATATTCACCGGATGACCTACCTAAATGGAAAGAGAGGGCCAAGAAGTTCGAATCAAAAGGTTTTCTGTTTCAATGGGCGCTTTGCGAGAACATTATCGGCGTGATTTATCTCAATGAAGGAAATCTCAACCCGGCCATGCAACATCTTAATCAATCCCTTAGCATATGCCGTGAGAAACGCTTTGAAAAGCTTCTTTGCAGAAATTTACAATCTATCGGTTTGGTCCATATGACCCAAGGACGGGGAGACGACGCATTTAACTGTTTTAAAGAATCGGCGGAGATCGCAAAAAAAAATAATTTGATATCCATATCCGGAAAGAGCATGCGCCTGATGGGCTCCGTTTTGTATTCCAAAGGGCGTTATATGGAGGCGATGGATATCTTGAAACAAACTCTTCAGCTTGCTGAAGAAATCAACGACGACAGCCTTAAACTGTTTTCTCTTTTCGATATCGGTATCATTTATAAAATTCAAGGTGATTTTGAAAAAGCAAAAGACCATTTCTCTCAATCTCTGGAAATCGGTAAAAAGCTCAAGTTCCAAAAATGGACGGCCCTCAGCATGATCGAACTGGGAGATATCCACTCCCGACGGAAGGATTATCGGCAAGCTGAAGAACGCTACCGGGAGGCCATGCCTATTTTGGAAACATTGAGAGATAAAAAAGCTCTCCCAAAATTATATTACCGGATCGGTCAGAATCTTCTGAGAATGAAGGATCCCGGCTCCGCCTTAACCGCTTTGGAAAAAGCCTATGCGACGGCAAAAGAAATGGGGATGAAGCCGCTCCTTGCCCTGGTATCCGAAACTACCGGGAAGATCTATATGCTGCAGGGAAAATGGAACGACGCTTTGGAAAGAACGGATGAAGCGCTCGCGATCCATCTCGAAGCCGGTTTAATGGATAATCTCAGAGAATGCTATTACCAAAAAGGGATTATTCTGGAGCGAAAAGGGGATATTTCAGGAGCGCAGGATAATTACAAACATTCAGTCAAGCTTCTCGAAAGCCTGAGAGAAGACATCTCCGGCGGAAAAGAGGAACAGATCGTTTTTGTCGAGAAAAGAAGTTCGGTATACCAGAAACTCATAACGCTCCTCATGAAGCAGGGCAAATCAGCGGAAGCTCTCGAATATCTGGAACGAAGCCGATTGCAAAACCTCCGGAATCAATTTGATCTGCTCAATCCGAATCTTAACAATGAAAAAGAAGAAGCGGCAAAAGAGAAGGAAAAAAAGCTAAGAGAACAGATCGAAGATGCCAGAACACAGTTGGTCGAAGAACGATCAAAGCCTAAAGATGAACAAAACATTGAAAAAATCGCTCGCCTGGAGGATCGGCTAAAAGTCAAAAAACAGGAGTATATCGAATACATCAACGATTTAAGGGAGAAATTTCCCGAACTCGCCTCCCTCTTGGCCATCCAACCCGACAGCCTGGTTGATCTTCAGGGGCTTCTTCCGCCCAATGTCGCGTTGATCCAATATCTCATTCTCCCCGAGAATTTATATATTTTCGTCGTAACGGACAGTACCCTGTTTCACAAGGAAGTGGCGGTCAAGCAGACGGATATCGAATCGAAAATCGATTACTTTCGAAGCATGTTGATGAATCCCCAAATACCGATGAATCTCGGCCCGCTGGACACCGCTACCATGACACCCCGCGAGCCCGGCCGTTCGCACTTTTTAGAAATGTTCATCAAACCGCTGATAGAGGTTTCAAATGAGCTTTACGACCTTTTAGTCAAGCCGGTTGAAAAGGAACTTGCCAAATACAGCGTTCTGGGAATCATCCCCAACGGGAAACTCCACCTGCTTCCCTTTCAGGCCCTTGGAGAAAAGGATTTGAAAGGAGGATTCCGATTTCTTTTAGAGAAAAAAGCGATTTTTCAGTTAAACAGTCAATCCGTGCTGAAGTTTGCACAGAAACGGGCGAGTGAAATCGGAGACAAAGCCAACATCCTCGCATTCGGCAACCCGGACAACAGCCTGCAGCATGCCGAGGAAGAGATTCGAATGATCAAGGAGATCTTTTCCAAATCAAAAGCCTATGTCGGAAAAAACGCGACTGAGGATAAGGTCAAGAAAGAACTTTCAGGGTTTAACATTCTTCATTTGGCGACCCACGGAAAAATAATGGACGATATCAAGGAGTCCTATGTTCTTTTTGCCCCCTCGTTCGACGGAAAAGAGGATGGGAAATTGCTGATCAAGGAAATCTGGGGATTGCCGCTCACCGGATATCAACTGGTCACCCTTTCCGCTTGCGACACCGCATTGGGAAAAGAGGCATCCGGAGATGTCATGGTCAGTCTGGAAACTGCCTTCCTGAGGGCAGGTACCCCCACGATTGTGGCATCATTGTGGGAAGTGGACGATCAGGCGACCGGAGTTCTCATGAAAAGCTTCTATCAAAATCTGAAAACCCAGGGGAAGGCCGAGGCGTTAAGAAATGCGCAGACGTCTCTGATGAAGGATCCCCGTTACATTTACCCCTATTTCTGGGCACCCTTC
>JAZDGS010000026.1:0-33748 GCA_043806755.1 Pseudomonadota bacterium
TGGATGAGATTACCGTGCGACGCTCCTATGTGGTGGTGGACAGCCGGGAAGCGTGTCTCGCCGAGGCCGGGGATATCATCATTCCCAACGCATCCATCCATGCGGAGATCGGCGAAATTGTGAACAAAGAAAAATCCGGCCGAACGTCGCCGGATCAGATCACTTTTTTTAAATCCGTGGGAGTAGCAATTCAGGATGCGGCAGCGGCAGCGGCGGTGCTTGCCGGTGCCGAAAAAATGGGCCTTGGCACGATCGTCGAGCTATAAAAATTGACGGCGCCGGAGGTTTTGCAGATCGGAAGTCAGGAAGGCATGTCATGAATGCTTTTGTTTGGTCATTCCGGCAACCGTTCCCAGGTAGATGGCGCATAAAGCCATCAGAGCGCCGGTTGTGTCTATTAAGGTCGTGGGTCGGTTGAAGAAAAGAATATCCCATACAAACGATAGCGTCGGCTGGAGCAACAGCAGAAGCCCTGCAAGAGAAGACGGAACACAGGGAAGCCCTTTTGTAATCAGGACCCAGCCGATGACCTGGGACAGGATGCCGTATGAAAACAGGGATGCCAGAGTTTGAACATCCGGGATGATGAATTTTTCCCCTTTGACAAACGATTCGGCACCTAATAGAGCAGCCGACACGAATGAAATGACCATCAGGCTCACCATTGGAGACGGCATCTGTCGGCTCCCCTGAACCTTTCGAAGAACCAAAAGATAGGCGGCATAGCAGGCGGCGGCAGCGAGCCCAAGCCATACGCCGGTGCGATAGGTGGGGCCCAGCCGGTTCCACTGAACCCCTGCCAGAAGATACAATCCGATCATGGCCAAAGGGATGGCGGCGATAAGGGGCCCTTTCAATTTTTCCTTGAGTATCAGAATACCGAAAAGTGCAAGAAAAAATATCTGGAAATTGGCTAAAATGGTGGAAAGCCCAGGGCCGATAAAATGGATGCTTCGGTGCCAGAAAAAAAGATCCAAGGCAAAAAGCACGCCGCAGCAACCGGACAATATAAGCCACTTGGTTCCATACCATTTGTGTTCCCTTCGGACGAAAAGGACCGCCGCCAGTGCAAGGCCGCCGATGAAGGTCCGGTAAAAGCCGGCGACGGAAGGACTGACGTGAGCCCATTTGACGAAAACGCCGGAAAAGCTGATCAAAAAAGCGCCGATCAGAACAAACCATGCGCCATGAGTCGCCGGCTTATGAGAAGGGAAAGAACCGGATCCGGATTTGGGGGAATGATTTGTCATGAAAATTCAATCCTTAGACAAGGCCGGTTTCGGAAAGAGGCCTTTTTTCCAGAATCCGGTCCGGTATAAAGATCGAAAGATCCAAAGCCGATGATCACCACATCGTGTCGTTTATGTTCCATTCTTTATCCTTTTGCTGCAAAATAACGATTCGTGAAATAAATTTCTTTTGTCAGATCGCATTTTTCGATATGAAAAAACCTCAATAAGCTTATTTTAGGAGGAAATCCCTATGGAGGACATTTATGCGTTTTTAACGGATCACAATATTTCTTTAAAAAACATCGAGCGCTTTCTTGAAGCCACCGGCCATTGTGCGAAAATCCTAAATATTCCATGTTTGGAATGATTCCACGGGGTTGAGAATTTGCCATGGTTGTTATAAGAAATGGAATCCACATATTTGAGAGGATTCGGGTTGTCAATGAGGATTTGGAGAAGAGATCTCTCAATTAACGACGGGTAATTCTTATGGGAGGAAATGAATCATGGATGTCGTGATTCTGTCACGGCTTCAGTTTGCCGCAGCCACTCTGTTTCATTTTCTTTTTGTTCCGCTCACACTCGGATTGTCGATCCTGATCGCCATCATGGAGACGAAATATGTCAGGACCGGAGATGAACTCTACAAGCGGATGGCAAAATTCTGGGGGAAGCTATTTCTCATCAACTTCACTGTCGGAGTAGTGACGGGAATCACTCTCGAATTTCAGTTCGGAACCAACTGGTCCCGGTACTCCATGTATGTGGGGGATGTTTTCGGATCTCTGTTGGCCATCGAGGCGACGGTCGCTTTTTTCATGGAGTCGAGCTTCATCGGCATATGGATGTTCGGTTGGAACAAGCTCTCTCCCAAGATTCATGCTCTTACCATTTGGCTGGTGGCCTTCGCCTCTTCCCTATCCGCCGTATGGATATTGATTGCCAATACGTGGATGCAGTATCCGGTGGGATATGCGATTGACCCTGCATCCGGAAGGGCGGTTTTAACCGATTTTTGGGCTGTAGTGACCCAGGACTTTGCCGTTATCCAGGTCCTTCATACCCTTTGTGCCGCTTATGTTCTGGCCGGATTTTTTGTCATGGGGATCAGCGCCTATCATATTTTAAGGAAGCACGAGGTCGGCTTTTTCATAAAATCCTTCCGGATTGCACTCCCTTTTGCGTTGATTTTTTCGATCGGTTCGGTGGTGATGGGAGACTTCTCCGGCCAGCAGGTTGCCCATAAGCAACCGACCAAGCTGGCGGCCATGGAGTCTCACTGGGAAACCAGAACCCATGCCCCTTTTGTCATGTTTTCTGTTCCTGATGAAAAAAATGAACGAAACCGCTTTGAATTGTTCTCCATACCAAGCGGACTGAGCCTTCTCCTTGCCCGTTCTCCAGGTGCCGAAGTCAAGGGGCTTAAGGATTTTCCAAAAAACGAGAGGCCCCCGGTACTCATCACGTTTTTGGCCTTCCGGATCATGGTGGGGCTCGGATTCCTTTTCGTCGTGTTAATGATTTGGGGGTGGGTTAAGCGAAACAAGCTGGAGCAAAGCCGGCGTTACTTGAAAATAATGCTTTTGGCCATACCCTTTCCTTACATCGCTTCCGAAGCCGGATGGATCGTCACCGAAGTCGGACGGCAGCCGTGGATCGTTTACCGGCTCATGAGAACTTCCGAGGCTGTCTCCCCCATTTCCCAATCCCAGGTCCTGTCGAGCCTTGTCGCATTTATTCTGGTCTATTCACTCCTTGGCGCAGTCGCATTTTACCTGATATTCAAGTTTGCACGGAAAGGTCTTGAAACAGAGGGAACATCCAAATAAGGGAAATGGTTTATCGGCCATTCTTCTTGACTCATCCTGCCGTTTCCTATAAAGGCTTTTCCGACAAGACATCGCCGCACATCGGACATTTTATTGCGCCGGCCGCTACCGGAGAAAAGACCTATGGACATGAAGCGGGACTATTATGAGGACGTTCGATTTTTTAAATCCGGCGTGGTCCTTTTCTGGTTTGCCGCATTGATTCTGTTTTTAGGCGCATTTCCGTTTTTATTTAAAAACTACTACGTCTATGTGGCCAACTATATCGCCATCAATGTGATTGTGGCCATCGGCCTCAATATTCTTGTGGGGTATACCGGCCAGATCTCTTTAGGGCACGCCGGATTTTTCGCCATCGGCGCCTATGGCACTCTGACTCTGATGACCAAGGCGCACTTGCCGTTTTTAGTTGCACTTCCCCTTTCCGCCCTGGTGGCTGCATTATTCGGTTTTTTCCTGGGGCTTCCTGCGCTTCGGCTGGAAGGGCCCTATCTGGCGATTGCCACTCTCGGGTTTGGAATGACCGTTACCCAGGTGATCGGCAGAATCGGCTTTTTCGGCGGGCGTCAGGGCCTGCACGCTCCGGAACTAACCATTGGCCCATGGAATCTGAATACGGACAGGGATTTTTATTATCTGTTAATTCCCATCACGATCCTTTTGACTTTGGCGGCGCGGAATATTATCAAAACCCGCGTCGGCCGTTCTTTTATTGCCATCCGGGACGCCGACATCGCCGCCGAGACGATGGGGGTGAACTTGGTGTTTTATAAAACACTTTCCTTTGCACTCAGCGCCTTTTATACTGGAGTCGCGGGCGGACTTTATGCTTTCGTGCTTCGGTTTATCGAACCGGAGATCTTCACCCTTTTCATGTCCATCATGTTCCTGGCCAGGGTGGTGGTGGGCGGGCTGGGCTCGATCATGGGCTCGGTGGCGGGAGCGTGTTTATTAAGTTGGATGGATCTTCAGCTCAGGAACATCCTCAATATCCCTTATTTAGGGGAATGGCTGAAAATGTTGTCCCAAAGCTTTTTTTCGATTACCGGTGTTTCCAATATCCAGTTCATCCTCTTCGGCCTGATCATGATTTTGATTATGCTATTTGAGCCCCTTGGGATTTTTGGGATCTGGATTCGGACAAAAAAATACTGGAAAATGTGGCCGTTTTGACCCAAGAAAAGGAAATCGGATTCAAGTTCTCGAGCTAGCCTATGCTGAATTTTCTGCAGATGATTGTCAACGGGATTGCAGCCGGCAGCACTTATGCCCTCATGGGACTTGCCATGGTTATTATCTATAAAACCACGGAGGTTCCCAATTTTGCCCAGGGGGAAATGGCGCTTCTTTCGTCCTATTTAACCTATATGTTTTTAGATCGATACGGTTTTCCGTTTTACGTTGTTTTTCCGGCCGCCCTTGCGTTTGCATTCGTTTTAGGAAGTATGCTGGAATTTGTCGTGCTCCGAAGGGCCAAGGAGCCGAACATTCTCGGCATGATCGTGATCACCATCGGGTTGGAAATGGTCCTCATGGGCCTCGTCTCCTGGAAGTTTGGCGCCGATCAAAAGACCATGCCCTTTCCCATACCCCCCTATGACAGCGTGGTTTTCGGGAACTTGTTTATCAGCACCCTCGAACTTCTCACCATGGGAATGGTATTTTTGCTGATGATCGGCCTCTTTGTTTTTTTGAAATATTCCAAGCTGGGAATTGCCATGAAAGCGACCCAGCAAAACGACACCGCGGCACGCCTCATGGGGATCCGGACGGATCGGATCCGGATGGTGACATGGGGGATTTCGTCCACGGTTGGGTGCACGGCCGGACTTCTGATCTCATCCATTGTCATGCAACCTTATATGATGTGGGATCCTTTGCTTAAAGGGTTTACCTCAGCGGTAATGGGAGGGATGACTTCCTTACCTGGAGCGGTTTTTGGCGCCTATATGCTCGGGATTATCGAAAACCTGTTTGGGGGTTATATTTCCATTGAGTTCAAATCGGTTGTCGCATTCGCCATTATCGTTTTAGTGTTGTGCGTAAAGCCAAGCGGGCTCTTTACGCGGCATTATGTGAAAAAGGTTTGATATGAATCGCTCAATTAACGATTCATCTCAAAGTGATTTGATAAAAAGGGGTTGAGCTTCCGAGAGTTTGTGTGAAGTTCTGCAGGATGAAACCTTTAAATGAAAGGAGTCGATCATGATGAAAAAAGGGTTCTTGGTTTTTTTGACTGTAGCAGCAATGGCGTTTGGTTTTGCCCTCAGTGCTGCGGCGGAAGAGGGGGTGACGGATAAAGAGATCCATATCGGCCAGTGGGGTCCTCAAACCGGGCCGGCAGCGGCATGGGGATCGGTTGCACGGGGGACGGATGCCTATTTTAAAATGATCAACGCGGAAGGCGGAATCAACGGCCGGCAGCTCATTCACCACATGTTCGACGATGCCTATGACCCGGCTAAAACCGTGGCCGGCGTCAAAGAACTGCAGGAAGGGAAGGGGATGTTTGCATGGGTCTCCGGCGTGGGAACCGCCCCCGGCCTTGCGGTAAAAGATTACCTCATGAACAAAAAGATCCCGTGGGTCGGTCCGTCTGCCGGATCACTTCACTGGATCACACCACCCCAGAAATATTTGTTTGCTGTTTACCCGCTTTACGAAATCGAAGCCAAAGCGCTGGTGCGATACGCGGTTGAAAAATTGGGGAAGAAAAAAATCGCTATTGTATATCAGAACGACGATTACGGGAAAAACGGCGTTCAGGGTGCGCAAGAAGAATTGGCCAGATTGAAGATGAAACTGGTTGCCGAGGTTCCCGTGCAACTCACCGACAGCGATTTGAAGCCGCATGTGATGCAGCTCAAGACCTCCGAGGCGGACGCGGTCCTTTTGTGGACGAGCGTCAAACATGCGGTGATGACGGTCGGGACCAGCGCCGCCATGCAGTTCGCTCCGCAATTTATGAGTACGAGCACCTGCTCGGATTTCCCCATGATGGTGAGCATCAGCAAGGGATTATGGAAGGGAGTGATTGCCGCAACGTTTGCCGAACTTCCTGATTCCAAAAACCCCTTGATGCAAAAATACAAAAAAGATGCCTTTGATAAATTTGCGGCAAAAGACGAACGATGGGGATTGTTCTACTATGCGGGGATTGCATTCGCCGAACCGCTGGTGGAAGGGATCAAGCGGTGCGGAAAAGAGCTGACCCGGGAAAAACTCGTGAGCGAGATGGAAAAGCTCAAGGACTTCCAGGGAATTTCCGGAAAGATCAGCTACAAATCCTTCAATGCCAATGATCCGCTCAGCAGACAGGGCCAGGACCAGACATACCTCCTAAAATGCCTTGAAGGCGGTGCGGCTGAAAGACTGACAGACTGGATGACCATTCAATAAGGAACAAGAGGGGCTTCCCGGAGATCCGGCAACCGGAAGCCCCGATACAACCTTACCCGATTATTCATGGCCTTTTTCGAGATCAGACATCTGTCCATTTCTTTTGGAGGGCTCAGAGCGTTAAACGACATCTGCTTTGAAGTCCAAAAGGGAGAAATTTTCGCCATCATCGGTCCGAACGGGGCCGGAAAGACCACTCTGTTCAATTGCATCAACGGCATCTACCGCCCCGAAGAGGGCGAAATTCTGTTCAAGGGCCAACAACTGGAACGAAAGCGGCCGGACAAAGTTGCCAGGCTGGGGATTGCCCGAACCTTCCAGAACATCGAGCTGTTTCGTCACATGAACACCATGGAAAACATCATGCTGGGGCGCCACAATCATCTTAAAACCGGCCTTTTTCACGGCGCATTCATGTGGGGGAAGCGTTCTTTTGCGGGAAAGGAAGAAACGAAACACCGCCGACGTGTCGAAGAGATCATCGATTTTTTGGACCTCCAGGCCGTGAGAAACCAGATCGTCGCCGCTCTTCCGTATGGAGTTCAAAAGGTGGTTGAATTGGCGAGGGCACTTGCCACGGAACCTGAATTGCTGCTTCTGGATGAGCCCTGCGCCGGCATGAATTCGGAAGAAAAGCAGGACATGATATTTTGGATCAAAGACATCCAGGATCTGCTCGGAATCACGATCCTGCTCATCGAGCACGACATGAACATGGTGATGGACATCTCGGATCGCATCCTTGTGATCAATTTCGGCAGGACCGTGACACAGGGGTTTCCTGAAATGGTTCAGAAGCACCCGGAAGTCATCCGGGCCTACTTGGGAGAGGACATGGAAGTTGGCTCCCATCCTTGAAATCAAAAACATCGAAACCTATTACGACCTGATTTATGCCATCCGGGGGGTGTCCCTTTCCGTCGAGGAGGGAACCATCACCACCGTTTTGGGGACAAACGGATCCGGCAAATCGACCATTTTAAAAACCGTCATAGGGCTCATCGAGGATCAGCCGGACAAGGGGACCATCTGGTTTCAAGGAAAACGGATCGACGGCAAAGATACGGAGGAGATCGTCCGGATGGGAATCTCATATGTGCCGGAAGGGAGAGAGATCTTTGAGGAGTTGACCGTTTTTGAGAACCTTCTGATGGGAGCGTTCGTCCGGAAAGATCGGGGGGAAACATTACAGGATATGGATCGGGTGTACAGGTACTTCCCGATCCTGAAGGAGAGGGAGAGGCAGTGGGGCGGGACCTTGTCAGGAGGGGAGCAGCAGATGCTGGCCATTGGAAGGGCGCTCATGAGCCGTCCGAAACTTCTTTTCCTGGATGAGCCGTCTTTGGGGCTTTCCCCCATACTGGTAAAGGAGATCTTTAAGATCATCAAGACCATCAACTCCGAAGGGGTTACCATTTTACTGGTTGAACAAAACGCCCGTATGGCTCTATCCGTTTCCGATTTCGGAATGATTTTGGAAAACGGGCGATTTGTCATGAAGGGAGATGCAAAAGAGCTTTTGGAAAACAAGGATGTGAAGGAGTTTTATATGGGGATCCGATCCGAGGCATCCGCGAAAGGGTATCAGCGCTGGAAGCGAAAAAAGGCGTGGAGATAATAACCGTGGATTTGAAAACCGTTCCGGCGCTTTTTGTCAACGCCGTAAAAAAATACGGCGACCGCGTCGCCATGCGGAAAAAAGAGTATGGACTATGGCATGACATCTCCTGGAACGCCTATTTTGATACTGTTGAGCGAGTGGCCTGCGCCCTGATGTCGATGGGGCTGGAAAAGGGGGACCGCGCCGCCATTATCGGCGACAATTCCCCAGAGTGGGTTTTTGCCGACATGGGGATCCAGTGCTGCGGGGCGGCAACCACGGGAATTTACGCCACCAGTGCATGGCCCCAGGTGGAATATGTGGTTTCAAACTCAGAGTCGAAATTCTTATTTGTGGAAAATGAGGAGCAGCTCGATAAATATCTCAAATTCAAAGAGAATGTACCCTATCTTAAAAAAGTGATCATATGGGACACGGAAGGGCTCCGGCATTTCAGGGATCCCATGGTCATGACATTCGATGAACTGATTAAGATCGGCGAAGAAGCGTCCCGTTTGAATCCGGAGCGTTTCGGGTCGACAATTAAAGAGATATCCGGCGATGATCTATCGGTTTTGATATATACATCAGGAACGACCGGCCCGCCGAAAGGGGCCATGCTCACTCATGCCAATTGTGTATGGATGGGGCATGCCATCACCACGGACAATCCGATGTATGAAACCGACGAGATTCTTTCATTTCTTCCCTTATGTCATATCTTTGAACAGCTGTTTACCGTTTTGGGCCACGTCTCCTGCGGGCATATCGTTAATTTTATCGAAAAACCGGATACGGTAACGCAAAACATGGTGGAGGTTTCACCGACCGTCGGGTATGCCGTTCCGAGAATCTGGGAAAAATATTACAGCGCCATCCAGATCCGCATGTCGGATGCCACGTATTTCAAGCGGATGGTTTATCATTTCGCGATTGCGATCGGAAGGAAACGGGCGGTACTGATGATGAGCTTCAAGCCTGTTCCTTTGTATCTTTCGGCCCTTTATATGTTTGCCAATATCACTGTTTTCAGGAAGCTAAAAGAACGAATGGGGTTTGACCGGATACGGATCGCTATTTCCGGAGCCGCTCCCATATCACCGGATATCCTCCAATTTTTTCAGGCCATCGGCGTGAACCTGGTCGAAGCATACGGGCAGACCGAGGGAACCGGCGTTACGACGGTTTCCAGGCTCGGCAGGGTGAAGTTTGGAGCGGTGGGACAGCCTCTGACCGGCGCGGAAGTTAAAATTGCCGAGGATGGTGAAATTCTGGTGAGATCACCGGGGGTTTTCAAGGGGTATTTTGGAAACCCCAAGGCAACGGCTGAAACCCTCAAAGACGGATGGCTTTATTCGGGAGATATCGGGGAATTGGATAAAGACGGATATTTGCATATCACCGATCGAAAGAAGGATATCATCGTTACCGCAGGCGGAAAAAACATTACCCCTCAATATATTGAAAACCAGTTAAAAGCGAGCATTTATATCAATGATGCCGTTGTTATCGGGGATCGAAGGAAGTATCTCACATGCCTTATCATCATCGATGAGGACAACGTGGTTAAATATGCTCAGGACAATAAGATCCAGTTTTCAACCTATAAAGATCTGACCCGGCATCCGGCGGTGAATAAGCTCATTCAAGACGAGATCGATCGGGTGAACGAAACCCTGTCACGGGTGGAACAGATTAAAAAATTTACCATCCTCCCGAAAAAATTATATGAAGAAGACGGAGAGGTCACCCCCACCATGAAAGTCAAACGAAAGAACGTAAACGACGCCTTCAAGGACCTGATCGAAGCGATGTACCGCTCCTGAATCGACCTTCCTTATCACCTGGTTACAAACACTTGAGCGTTTTAAAACGTCTGGATTTATCCGCCGGAGGCGGATTTATCCCGAACCGGAGAGGTAGCCGGGCAAAATGGATGGCCGGACCTTCCGCAAAAAGAGCACGCAAAAGGTTGTAATTAACCCTTCGATCACCATCACCGGCAGGTGAGCTATTACGACAACCATGGATATTTCCAGAAAGTGTTTATCAGAAAAGACCAGGAAAGAGGCCAGCAAAAGAGCTCCGAGAAAAACCGCCGTCGACCCGCAGGCAAAGGATGCGGCGATGCAAATCCATGGCTTTTTTTGAATAAAAGGGGAAAAGATATAATAACAGAGCACGGCAGGTCCGGCCATAATGATCGTATTGACACCCAGGGTGGTGATTCCTCCGAACTGAAACATGATGGCCTGCAAGACAAGAGCGGTCAGAATGGCGGGAAATGCGACCCAGCCCAGAAAAAAGCCGACCATACCATTTAGGATTAGATGGATACTGGAGGGGCCGATGGGGATATGAATTAATGATGCCACAAAAAAGGCGGCGGATAGGATGCCGGCCTGAGGGATGTTATGAATGTCAAGTTTTTTCAATCCGATGACTGTTCCTCCAACCGCCAGAACAGCGCCGGCGAAAAGGGCCGGTGCGGACAAAACGCCTTCTGAAATATGCATGGTGATGTTCCCCTAAAAATAAAAACCACGAATATCCGGTTTCGATCTTAAACCGTTAACCTTCGTGGCTTTTTTACGTGCTTAATTTTTCTAAACCATTCACCAGCCTTCAGGCCGACAATTAATGAAATACCCTACTCTATTGATGACGATTTGTCAATTTAAAAAAGATGGAGCCGGACGACTTCCAAGCGTCTTGACTTGATAGGCAAAACTGCCTATGAATAACCATTTTCAAATGGGTTCCGGATGAAAGAAACAGATGGACTGAAATCGGTTTCAATAGGCCCGATATAACAGAAAAAAGCGATTCTCTGATCCGATAATGAAAGAAAAAATAAAAACCATGATTTATCAGGCGGCCCTGAAAGCCCATCAAAAAGGGATACTTCCCTCCCCTGAATTCGGCGAAGTTGAGGTGGAGGAGCCCAAAATGGAAGCTCACGGGGATTTTTCAACCAACTTTGCCATGACTTCGGCTTCCAGGCAGAAAATGCCGCCGCGAAACGTCGCCAAAGCGGTTCTCGACCATCTATCGGATCCGGATCATCTGGTTGAACGATCGGAGATGGCCGGTCCGGGGTTCATCAATTTTTTTATTCGGCCAAGTGCGTGGTCTCCCATTCTAAAAACCATCCACGCCCAAAAAGAGCGTTTCGGTTCCTCTGAAACAGGGAAAAGAAAACGGGTTCAGGTGGAATACGTCAGTTCCAATCCCACGGGCCCTCTTCATGTCGGCCATGGACGGGGAGCGGCTGTGGGGGACAGCGTGGCCAATATTCTTTCCTTTTGCGGTTACAACGTTCAGAGGGAATATTATGTCAACGACTCGGGCAGGCAGATTGAGACGCTTGGGCGTTCGGTACTGTTGCGGTTCAAAGAGCTTTTAGGGAAAAAATCCGATTTCCCTCCGGAATATTACCAGGGGGATTATATCCGGGGTCTGGCAAAAGAAGTGATGGATATTAAAACAAAAATCGACTTTGAATCGGATGAAGAAGGCATCTCTTTTTGTGCGCGGTATGCAGCCGAAAAAATTACCGAGGGGATGCGCCGAGACCTCGAGCAATTTGGTGTCGTGTTCGACCGATGGTTCAGTGAGCAAAGCCTCTATGATTCGGGTAAAGTGGATAATGTTCTTAAAGAGCTGCACGATCGGGGAATGGTCTATGAAAAAGATGGCGCCCTTTGGTTTCAAAGTAGCCGCTTTGGGGATGAAAAGGACCGTGTTGTGATCCGCAAGGGGGGCCAGGCGACCTATTTTGCTTCGGATATCGCCTACCACAAGGATAAGTACGACAGGGGATTTGAACATGTGATCGATGTTTGGGGAGCGGATCATCATGGGTACATTCCCCGGATGTCGGCAGCCGTTCAGGCGTCCGGACATCGAAAGGACCAATTTCAGGTTATCCTTGTCCAACTGGTGAATCTGCTCAGGGGCGGTCATCCGGTGGCCATGTCCACGCGTACGGGTGAATTTGTGACTCTAAAGGATGTCATGGATGAAGTGGGAAAAGACGCTGCCCGATTTATTTTCTTAACCCGTCATCACGAAAGCCCTCTGGACTTTGATCTGGAAGTGGCAAAAAAGAAGTCCAATGACAACCCGGTTTATTATGTCCAGTACGTCCATGCCCGGATATCCAGCATCATCCGGAAGGGAAAGGAACGTGGAGCCGCCGAGACGTTTAGCAGTGATAAACCGATTGAATGTTTAAATACCCAGGAAGAAATTCAACTCCTGAAGGCGCTTTCCCGATATCCCGATGTTATATGCTGCAGCGCCGAATTCATGGAACCGCATCGCATAACCTTTTTTTTAATGGAGCTTGCCTCTCTGTTTCATGCATATTACAATAAACATCGGGTATTGACCGAGGACCCCGGATTGACCAGTGCCAGAATGAGCCTGGTTTTGGCTGTAAAGGAGGTCATCCGAAACGGTTTGTCTCTGCTTGGGGTGTCGGCCCCTGAAACCATGTAGGTGCCGGAAATGGCCGACAGCGAAAAGGAACAGCGCATTGAAAATCCCCGGAAATCTTCCCATCAAGGCACGGGGAAAGGTGCCGCGATATGGATGCTGATGCTTTTTTTGGTTTCCGGATGGATGTTTTTTTTAGGGGTCCTCGTGGGAAGAGGAACTGCTCCGCTCCGGTATGACATCGAGGCCATCGAGAAGAGGCTGGCGGCTGCAAAAGAAGCCGCATTTAAAAGAGACGTGAAGCGATTTCAGATCCCTGCGGAGAAGGAGGAAGGAAAGGCAGATCTGGGATTCTATGAAGCCTTGAAAGAATCAAAGGAAAGTGCACAGAAGAAATCCCAAGACGTAACCATAAAAGAAACAAAGCCTCCGGGAATCCCCCAGAAAAAGGAAAAACTTGCCGCGAATTCCGATGCCGCAACGGTTCAATTGGGTGAAGCGGCCGATAAACCCGGTCCAGGTGAAAAAGGAAAAGAGCCTCCGTTAAGTGTTGAGAATGAAAAGGCGCTGACCCTTCAAATCGCTTCATTTTACAGCCGCCAGGATGCGCAACGCCTGGTTCAAGAATTAAAAGATCGCGGATATCCGGCTTATTGGACCCTTGGGCTCATTCCCGGGAAAGGGATTTGGCACCGGGTAAGAGTCGGTGGATTCGGCAGCCGAGAGGAGGCGGGGAAAATGATGATGCAGTTGAAAAAGGAACGATACACCGCGGTCATCGTCAACAATCAGTCCCAGTGAAGAAGCCATGAACATTACTGAAGAAGAAGTACTCCGGGTGGCGGACCTTGCCCGGCTCGAGCTAAAAAAGGATGCGGTTCTTCGCCTCTGCGAGCAGATCGGAGAGGTTTTGAGATATATCGAACTGTTGAATCAGGCGGACACGACACATGTGTTGCCTACCTCCCATGCCATCGTTTTAACCAACATCCTTCGGGAGGATAAGGTGGGAAAGCATCTGAGCAGGAAACTGGCCCTTTCCAACGCTCCGGAAAAAGATGACGGCAATTTCATTGTTCCGAAAATTATCAAGACATAAGAAAGCTCGGTATTCATGAGCCTGTATCCCCTTACCATTTATGAAGCCGGCAAGCTTCTTCAGAAAAAAGAGATCTCTTCTCAGGAATTGACCCGATCCGTCCTGGATCGGATTTTTGCTTTAGAAGAACGGGTCGGCTCTTACATCACCATTTCGGAAGAAGAGGCACTGGAACAGGCCAAACAAGCGGATGATCGGATAGCAAAAGGGGGCATCACGCCATTGACCGGAATTCCGATTGCCGTTAAGGATCTCATTTGCACGCAGGGGATCCGTACCACATGCGCTTCTAAAATTTTAGAGGATTTTGTTCCCCCATATGATGCGACGGTGATCCGAAAACTCAAAGAAGCCGGGGCGGTCATCCTTGGAAAGTTGAACATGGATGAATTCGCCATGGGGTCGTCCACCGAATATTCGGCCTTCAAGATCACCCGGAATCCATGGGACCTGTCACGCACCCCCGGCGGATCCAGCGGAGGAGCGGCGGCCGCGGTTTGTGCGGACATGTGCCTGGGCGCTCTTGGTTCGGATACCGGAGGATCGATCCGGCAACCGGCATCCCATTGCGGGGTAGTGGGGATGAAGCCGACCTACGGAAGGGTTTCCCGTTTCGGACTGGTGGCTTTTGCCTCTTCCCTGGACCAGATCGGCCCCATAACCAAATGCGTCCGGGACAATGCCCTTTTGATGAATGAAATCGCAGGACATGATCCATCGGACTCCACCTCGGCTTTTGAACACGTTCCGGATTTTCGTCGGGCTTTAGATGACGGATTGAATGGAATTATTTTCGGCGTTCCGAAGGAATATCAGTTCCTTGAAGGGCTTGACCCGGATGTTTCGAAAGCCATCGAAAAGGCGATCCGAACGATTGAAAGTCTGGGCGCCCGATGCATCGAGATTTCTCTTCCGCATACCGCTTATGCAGTGGCCGCCTACTACGTTATTGCTCCTTCGGAAGCCTCTTCGAATCTTGCCCGGTACGACGGCGTGAAATATGGACTCAGGGACCGGGATGAAACCGACATCCGCCTGATGTACAATCGAACCCGGTCAAAAGGCTTCGGTGTCGAGGTACAGCGGCGGATCATTATCGGAACCTATTGTCTTTCCGCAGGATATTATGATGCTTTTTACAAAAAAGCATCTCAGGTCCGAACCTTGATTGTTCAGGATTTTAAGAGAGCTTTTGAAAGATGCCAGGTGATCCTTTCGCCGGTTGCCCCCACACCGGCTTTTCGCATCGGAGAGAAAGCCGAGGATCCGCTGACGATGTATTTGTCCGACGTGTTTACGTTATCTGCGAATTTGGCCGGAATTCCCGGCATCTCGATCCCTTGTGGATTCTCTGGAGAGGGGCTCCCCATAGGGCTGCAGCTGATGGGGAACCATTTTCAGGAGGAGGTGCTGTATCGAGCGGCACACCAATTTGAAACGGCTACGGAGTTCCATTTAAAAAAACCCGAAATATGAAGGAACAGCAGTGGATATCTTACCGGAAGGCGAAGACCTGAGAAAAGCAGTGAAGTGGATATGGGCCGAAGCCGCATCGGATCCGAACAAAGGCCTCAGCGATCTTATCCGGGAAGCCTGCCTTAAGTTTGACCTGTCGCCCATAGAAGCGGAATATTTGCTAAAGGCCGTTGCCGGCTAAACGAACAACCGTAAGATCCAGCCGGATCGGGCTCATTCCAAGGGGCATGCTGGAGGAGCGTTGTCGAATATCAAAATCCTGCCGGAGATCCTTTCCAACAAGATTGCTGCCGGTGAGGTTATTGAAAGGCCGGCGTCGGTTGTTAAAGAGCTTTTAGAAAATGCGCTTGACGCAGAAAGCTCAAGAATCCTCATCGAGGTGAAAAACGGTGGAAGATCCCTGATCCGGGTCTCAGACGACGGCGCCGGCATGGAGCATGACGATGCCCTTCTCTCTTTGGAGCGATACGCTACCAGTAAAATTTTCCTGGATAAAGACCTGTTTTCCATCCGAACGCTGGGTTTCCGGGGTGAGGCTCTTCCCAGCATCGCCGCGGTTTCCAGAATGACCCTTTCAACCAACGACGATCCGAATCACCCGGGCACGGAAATCCTTGTGGAGGGAGGTAAAATCAAGCAGGTCAACCAGACCGGAGCCCCCCGGGGGACCATGGTGACCGTGAAAGACCTTTTCTTTAACATTCCGGCAAGGCGAAAGTATCTGAAGGGGGACCGCACGGAAATGGGTCACATTGTCGATACGCTTGACAGGATCGCCTTGGGACGTCCCGGAATTGTTTTTGATCTTATCGCCGATAACCGGTCGGTGAAACGCTATTCCGCAACGAATCAACCCTCCCTTCGCGCTGTCGACGTTCTTGGAAAAACAGTCACCGATAAGATGCTGGAGATCCGGTTACAGAACGGAGATTTGTCTGTAAGGGGCTGGATCCTATCTCCTGACGAGGCACGAAGTACTACCCGGGGAATCTATATTTATGTCAATGACCGATTTGTCAAGGACCGGGTGGTGTTGCATGCGCTTCTGGAAGGATACAAAGGGGCGCTTGTGAAGGGGGTTTTTCCTCTGGCGATCCTCATGATCCATCTTCCTCCGGACCAGGTGGATGTCAATGTTCATCCGACCAAAAATGAGGTTCGGTTTTTGAAACAACGCGATGTTCACGATGCCATATCGGCTGAAGTATCCAGGGTTCTTGAAAGCGCAAGACGTTTCAGATGGACCCCGGTCAAGAAAACGGAATCCGAAATCGGCTCGGTTGCAGAACCCGTTTCAACCTTTATCCGGGCTGAGAAACACGATCCTCTTCCGGAAGACCGGGTCTTACCGCCCGGTCTTTATTCGATGGAACAGAGACCGTTATGGAAATCCCATCCCCTTGAGCCTTTGCGCGTGATCGGTCAACTGCGAAACACGTACATCCTGTGCGAGACAAAAGAAGGTCTTCTGTTGATCGATCAACATGCCGCCCATGAACGCATCCTCTACGAGCGGATGAAAAAGATGGGAGAATCCGGAGAAAAAAGCGGACAACGGCTGTTGATCCCGGAAACCATTGATCTGGGATACCGGGAAGCCCGGGTTCTCGAGCGGCTGATATTGACGCTTTCCGGATTTCAGCTGGAAATCGAACCGTTTGGTGAAAACACCTTTGTGATTAAAACCGTCCCATCCCTGCTGACCGGAGTGAATCCGGCGCACCTCATTTCAGAGATGACCGGGAAAATGGCGGAAACCGGTTTTGCCGACACGGTGGAAGCAGCCATCGATCACTGCCTTTCCGTCATGGCCTGTCATGGAGCCATCCGTGCCCATCAAATGCTTTCTCCCGAACAGATGGACGCGTTGATCAACGATCTGATGGAGTGCGTGAATCCGGCGCATTGCCCGCATGGACGGCCTGTTTTTATTGAATGGAACATCTTATCCCTGGAAAAGGCGTTCCAGCGAAAGATCTGAGTGTTATGTTGGATCGCTGAGAAGCTTATGCTCGATCATCTTCACCAGGTCATCCCGTCCCTTGCCGGCTAAAAGAGGAAGGATCTCCCGGTAAAACGATTGGCGTTCTCGGATCCGGATACTGAACCCGGATAACATGTCCGGTTTAACGTCTTTTTCGACAAAAGCATCGGTTTTGTGGAGAGCACCTGCGGCAAGAAGCTCCAGCATGGTCCTCACGCATTTTTCGCACTTCCCGCAGTTTAACCGGTCGGGAACGTTCGCCAGGCAAACCCTCAGGTTCTGAAAAGCGGCATCCCATTTTGACACCATTTCGAGCTTTTCCATCCGCGACATGGCGAGGTCACGGTGGATGATCCCTATGTCATAGCTGGAGTAAAACGGGTCCAATAAGGGATGGGAGCCGCAGGGGTGAAGGTGGGGGATGTCATATGAGGAAGCGATATACGCAAGGCGGATCCGTTTGGCAAACGCATGCGCGACGGCGGCAAGAACGGCCCCAAAAAATTTATTCAGCCACAGATCCCTGTCGTCGCAAAGATGGCGGATGTTGGTATAAACCGGTATCAGGTTGACGCCGGCGTCCCTGGCAACATGGGAAAGGGATGCGATTGCCCGATCAAAGACATGATACTTCATTCCCCTTTGGATCACACCGCCGATGTCAAAACCATGAATCATGATGCAGTCCCTGACAAATCCGGGATGATCCTTGGGAAAATGCAAATGGTTGGCTCGAAGCGCCGCCAGAGAATCGATCCCTCCGGAAAAAAAAAGGGCGGCGTGGCGAAGGGGAGACGGATATTTAGGAAAGGTCGACGGTTTGGCTTCAATGAGAAGGGGACGATATTGTCCGTACGACCATTGAACCATCAGTGCCTGAACGGTCTCCAACCCCTCTTTAAGGGTCGGGCAGATTTTTTCATTTAATGAAATTCTCCGTTCTCCGAAATGCATCGCAGGAATGATGCATCCGACCAAAAAAGAATGAATATTTTCGGATAAATCAGCAGCAAACGGGGCCATGGTTTCAATATAGAGCTCACGCTTGGGCTGGCTGCAATCCTCCCAATAGACCGTGACCCGAAGCCGACTCCGATCGTTGATCTTTTCCAATGTGAGATCCGACAGCCGCAATTAAAGAAATCCTTTACCCTTTCAGTTATGTAGGGTTAGACGATGGTTGGATACGCTCCCAAAGATATTGCACGACATGACGGGCCACATCCACTCCGGTTGCTGCCTCTAGTCCTTTGAATCCCGGAGAGTAGTTGACTTCGATAACGTATGGACCTTCCTGTTGATCGATCATCACATCGATTCCGGCGATATCAAGGCCGATCGTATCTGCTGCACGGGCGGCCAGCGCTTCAACCACGGGCTCAAGATCGACTTTTTTGCTTTTTCCGGTCAGGTGGAAGTTGGCTCTGAAATCCCCGGGATTGGGAGAAAGCTCCATAGCTCCTACCGGTTTTTTTCCGATCATCAGGACCCGGATTTCGCGGCGTCGGCCTGGCGGAATGAAACGCTGTACTAAAAGTCCGGTGCGCCTGTCGAGTTGAGTTTCCACCATGGAACGGATTTCGGTCTCCGTATGGATGAGCATGACGCCGTTTCCCTGACGGCTACTGATCTGTTTGGCCACGACCGGGAGCCCTCCCAACTGCAAGACGGCGTGACGGAATCCTTCAGAAGTGTTGACGAGCATGGTCTCTGGAACCGGGATTCCGGCAGCGGAAAGGGTTTGCGCGGTTAAAAACTTATCTTTGGAGAGGCGGATGGCGTCTGCTCCATTGATCACGGGTATTCCCATGAGGTCGAAATGGCGAATAAGGCTCAAACACGTATCGCCCAGCGTAGCGCCCTGTCGCGGCAGGACGACATCCGGCATCGGGTCCGGTTTCGGACTCAAACCCAAGGAATCCGTCTTGATGGTCGGCCAAATCCGGTAGGGATGAATCAAGGCTGCCCGGTGCCCTTTTTCCCGGGCAGCTTCAATGAGCCGAAAATTGGGGTGGTAATCTTCCCCTCTAACAGTGATCAGACCGATATTCATTGGTATTTTTCTTTTTTTTCGAGCATCCAGCTTGGAACCCACACACCCACTTCTTTTCCCGTTTTATGACTGTAAAAAGCGGCAACCTTCTGAGTGTGGTTTCGGATCGCCATTTTTTGGGTGGCAAGGTTGTCTTCGCTGATAATGGAGTAGAGCTTTTTGTCTCCGACCCTGGCCGTAAGTCCTTCCAAAAGTCGGGTTCCGATTCCCATCCCACGGTATTCGGGCCGGACCGAGGTATATCCCCGCTCCAGATAATTGCTAAAATCAAAACCGGCCTGTTTGCTGAGCGATTTTACATATTCCTCTCTCGGATGCTTGAGGCTCGAATTTCCGACAATGACCCCCTCGTCTTCAGCATACCCGATTAAAAAAGCCCGCTCAAGGTTATACCTGAGCCAACGGGTATCCACGGATCCCCCGGCTTCCACCATCCGGCAGATTTCATCCATGTATCCCGATGGAAGATCCTGGGGCTTTTGAAAATGATAGGCGATATTTTCCCCCAGCGAATAGACCGACTGCCGGTCATCTTTTATCCGTTGTTTAACGAGGTTTTGAGCGCCATGGCGAACAAGGTAGAGAAGAAGATGGACCGGGTCTGCAATGCAGTTCCAAAACGGTTTTCCAGGCAACGGGGTTACATGAGGATAGGATTGATCCCCAGCTTCCAATTCGCAGTGGCCTGTAAAAGAGGTATGGGTGCATATTAAATTGACCCATGAATGGACGATGTTGGGGTTGGTGGTCATGAAATGGATCATGTCTTTGGATGACGGACCCATTATATTTGTATTAACAATCACATGATTCCATATTCCGGCATCCGAGGTGTTCCAAAGGGATCGGGTCAACGATTTGACAGATCCGGTCGGGTTTTCCCAGACGATCATTCGAAGCCCTTTTCCGTAAGCGCCAACCATCGCTTCTTTGTCGATTTCCCGATCGAGATTCCGTTGAACAGCATAATGGCATGAGCGCTCACCTCCTTCTGATTCAGGAAGAAAGGCAAACGGATCCATCGTGTGATCTTCATGAACCATGAAAAACGTCCGGATACGAAATTGATTTATCGAAGCAGCGAACGGGTCCTCAGAGATCCTGCGCATATCAAGGTCCGATATCGGTAAAACCGATTCCGGAGATGCATACTGTTCAAGCGGAAACATATGGAGATTGGGGAATGACCGAAGCGGTTCCATTGACGGACCGCCGAAAGATCGGATCTGTCCGATCAAGGCCCCGATTTCCTCCGGCATTACGGCGGCGTCATAGAAGCCTTTGAATAGCGATTGAGGATAAGGGGTTCCGATAAGAACGACGGGGATGCCCGGTCGAATCTCTTTGGCAAGGCGGGATAGGGTGAAGGCTGCCAATCCCTGTGAGGGAGAAGGTGCGCAAAGAATCAGAAGATGCGGCGAAAAGGCGTTGATTTGTTCAGATAGCGACTCGCGACAAAATGCGGCAAAAGGGTTGTTGTCGTCACTGGTGATAAAGGCGATGGCCTTTGACTCGTCCGTCACATCGGGCTTGAAATAGGATCCCCATGAGATGACGGAAGGGGGAAAAAGGGAAGAAGCGCTTTTCAAATGCCGATCGATAGAATCGATGGCGGATGTATAATTGCTGTGAAAATAAAAATCTTCGTTGTGAAGCGTTTGCCATCCGGCTTCGAGATGAGACCGCTTTTGAAAAGAGGCGTTTGTTGGGTTTGAACAACCAGGATCCTGGTTTTGAATCAGCCGAAGAAAAAAGTCGAGGTTCGAATCGTAAAACGAAAGAGAAATGGTTGAATCCGATAAAACTGAAGACAGTTTAACAGGAAGATACGGCAAGGCAGCCGGGCTTGTGCACGGGGTTTGGATCAATAGAATCCGAAAGGGTTTTGGCAGGTTCATGAATAATGCGGTTGCGGATTGTTTATCCGGTGGATAGGTTTGATTGTTTACCAACAAATAAAGAAAAGATAATGAGCTGTCAAGAAACAAGTTGAACCGATCCGGCAAAGGCATTCGATTTACTGTTTAAGGCGGATCGCCGAGGTTTAATTCGTTGTTGGATTCGAAACAGGGGTATGATATAGGGAAAGCGGCCTTTATAGATCTGTCCGAAAAGGCTGTGCCGTGAAAGGACACCATGATGCGGAAACTGGGCAAGCTGTTTCAATGGCCTGAAAGCGATGGGAGTCCCAACAGCGTCAGAAGTGTTCTGCTGCGAGGGATTTTTTTTCGGATACTGATCATCGAAGGGATATTATTGGTATGGTCTCTCCTATATCGAATTATTTCGGATCCTAATACCACCCCGACCGACCTTTTCTGGTACGCCCTCCGGATCATCATTCTTATCCTTATCATTATTATATTTGTAATGGTCACGTTCCGGAATTTTTTAACAAAAAAAATCATCCTCCCCCTTGAAGCCATTGCTCATTCAAACCGACAGCTCAAGGACGATGCCCCTAGCGGAAGAGAAGTTCAACTACCGGATGATACGCCCAAAGAGATCAAAGAGATCGTTTTAACCAGGGCCCGGATGCTGGATCATATTCTCAAAGTCTCGAAGGAGCGTCTTCGCCTGGTTCATTTCATCCGGGAAACGTTTGGCCGATACCTGTCTCAAAAAGTTGTCGATCAAATACTTGAATCTCCGGATGGACAAAAGGTCGGCGGAAGGATGGAGACGGTGACGATCCTGATGTCGGACCTGAGAGGTTTTACCGGTCTCTCTGAAACGAGGGAACCTGAGGAAATGGTTAGACTTTTAAACAGGTATCTGGAGCGGATGTCGAATGTGATCCTGAAGTACGAAGGAATGATCGATGAATTCATCGGGGATGCCATTCTTTCGGTGTTCGGTGTTCCGGAGGGGCGTGAAGATGATCCGGCCCGTGCCATAGCCTGCGGGATTGCCATGCAAAATGCCTTGGAAGAATTGAATTCGGAGATCGTACCGGATGGGTATCCCCCCCTTGAAATGGGAATCGGCATCAATACTGGCAAAGTGATCGTCGGGAATATCGGATCGCAGATGAGGCTGAAATACGGGATCGTCGGATCGACGGTCAATGTCGCATCCCGTATTGAATCGAATGCAACCGGCGGGCAGATTCTGATCGGAGAATCCACCTACCGTCTTGTCAAGGAATCGATGCAGGTCCAGGAGGCCCAAACCATCATGATGAAAGGGCTGAAAAAACCGCTGGTCTATTTTCCGGTACTTGCAATCGGCAAACCCTATTCTATTGAATTGAAGCATTCTTCAAAGAAAGGACGTGATGTCGAGATATCGCTTCCCTTTAGCTGGTGGAATGTGGAAGAGAAACGGATCCTCGGTGAATCGATGCCGGGAGAAACGACGACGATGGGGGATGATTCCTTGACCGCACGCCTGGAAGGCCCTGCAAAACCGCTTGACGACATCAAGCTGATATTTGACTTTTGCATTGAGGCGCACTGTTTCGAGGCTGTCTATGCAAAGATTATTTCAGTTCAACAAAAGAATGGAATTCCTCATTATCAGCTTCGGATTACCTCGATTAATCAAAAGGATCGGGATATTTTGGATAAATGGATCAAAGAAATCCATTAGCGTCACGATATCCGTCAAAAAGGGAAGTCCCATGTGCTGTCAAAATCATTTTCGGATTAAAGAGTTGAGATTCATTTTATTGTTCTTTTTTCTTATGGGTTATCCGAAAGATAGCTCGGCTCTTGAAAATCAATTCAGAAATTGGCTTGGGATGGAATTTGTGCGCATTAATGAAGGGACCTTTGCCATGGGAAGCCCTGTTTCCGAGCCGCTACGGAGTGATGGAGAACATCAGCATGCAGTCATCATCTCCAAGCCGCTTTATATGCAGACCACAGAGGTCACCCTGGGGCAGTGGCGGACGGTTATGGGGAGAGGGTGGTTCGAACGGCGAAAAGGTACGGATGAGATGCCGGCGACGTTGGTTTCCTGGCACGACTGCTTACGGTTCATTAAAAAACTGAATGAAAGGAGGGAGGGGTTTTATCGCCTCCCGACCGAAGCGGAATGGGAATATGCGTGCAGGGCGGGGAGCAAGACCGCTTACAGTTTTGGGGACGTGATCGACTGCAGCAGGGGTATGTTCGGCAACAACAACCTGAAATCCGGGGATTGTATCAGATACGTTCAATCCAGGGATTTGCCTCCCGATAAGCCCGCCCTAATAAAAAGCTATCCCCCCAATGCGTGGGGGCTTTATGACATGCATGGCAATGTTTGGGAGTGGTGTTATGATTGGATGGGCCTGTATCCGAAGGAAACTGTCCGGGATCCGACGGGGCCCAAATCCGGTATCGGCAGGGTTCGCCGGGGGGGAAGCTGGTTTGGTGAGGGGGATTTATGCCGTTCCGCCAATCGTGCCTATTCTCATCCGGCCACCCGATTAAATACCTCCGGTTTCAGGCTTGTCTGGAGCCCGACAATGGAAAAATTCGATATTCCAACAGAGCCGGATGACGTTATGAAAAAAGAGCAAGACGGCCCGTAACGATTATTTTTGGCGGTATATGAAAAACCTGCTCGGTCGCTGGCTGAAAATCTACGAAAACGAACTCGGACTGTTTTTGTGGACCGCTGCCCTCATGTTTATCGTGCGGGGGTCCGGCATGATTCTGGATAACTATGCCGAAACCGCATTCTTGAAACGATACGGCGTGGAATACATGCCTATCGTTAATATGATTAACGCAATTGCCACGTTCGTGGTCATGGGGGTTTTGACGGGGCTCATGACCCGATTTACGGATGCCAGACTCTTAAGTTATCTGTTTGTGTTTTCCGGAGTTTCGGTAGCCGGCCTTCGGGCTCTTATCCCGTTTGGCATCGATCTCATTTATCCGATCCTTTTCATGTTAAAATCACAATATGAGGTTCTGCATGCTCTTCTTTTCTGGAATTTAGCCAACAACCTTTTTAACACCCGGCAATCCAAAAGACTTTTCCCCCTGATTACCGCCGGCGGGGTTATCGGTTTAATTATCGGCAGTTTTGGAACGCCTATTTTGTCTAGGGCCCTGAGTTTTGACAATCTGCTGATCTTCTATCTTGTGATATGCCTATTGGGAGCGCTTCTGGTCAATCGGATGAGCACTCGTTTTCCGGCCCTCTTGATGGCGGACAAACGCTCAAAGAAGGTTAAAAAGAAGCGAACCTCCATGGTGGAGGAAATTAAAAACGTTTTCCCACTTATGAAGGAATCCATTCTGGTTAAACTTATGATCGTTTTAACCCTGATGCCGAATGTAGTGATTCCGGTCATGAATTACCAGTTTAATTATGCCGTCAATGAACAATTTGCCACGGAAGGGGGTTTAGTCCAGTTCTTCGGATATTTCCGGGGGGTATTAAATATCATTAGCCTTATTATCCTTCTCTTTGTCGGCCGGATATATGGGAGATGGGGAATTCCTGTTGCGCTGATGTTTCACCCCTTCAATTATTTGCTGGCATTTCTATCATTTCTCATGCGATTCGATGTATTTTCCGCAATCTACGCTAGAATGTCCACCCAAATCTTGCGTACCACCATCAACATTCCGGCTCAAGCAGTGATAATGGGGTTGTTTCCGGAATCCTATCGTCATATGGTCAGACCCTTTTTTAGGGGGACCGTGGTCCGTATCGGTCTTTTTGTAGGATCCGGATTGATACTCCTTTCAGTCCCCTATTTTCATCCGCGGTATCTGTCATTGGTTTGTATTCCTTTTGTGATCGGGTGGATCATCGCTCCTTTTATTTTAAAGAAACGATATGCCGGAATCTTGCTCGATTTAATCTCCAAAAACCTGCTCGATTTAAAATCCATGGAATCAAAGGATATCGGCCTGCTCTTTCGCCAGAAAGAAGTCCGTGTCCAGCTGAATCAATCCTTTTTGTCCGCAAAGGGAAACGATGCCTTATGGTTTGCGCAACTTCTAAAAACCCTTTCCATTGAGGATCTCGACGCTCAACTCCTAAAAAAAATCAAAGATGAAGACGACGAAACTCGGACAGGACTGATTTCACTACTCTCCGAAAAAGCCGGGCGCTTGGGTATTATCAGGGTGTTTTATGATCTGATCGATCCGGGAAAACCGCGCCTGGCGATTGCCATGGTTCAGGCGGTAAACGGTTTTGATCAAAGGGACGCTCCTGATTTCATGCGGTATGTTTTTGAAACGTTTGATGATCTGCAGGTTAAGGCTAATACCGCCGGGATATTGTTCAGACAAAAGCCGGATGCATATCGGCCGATCATTGATGCATGGCTTGAGTCGGCAGATATCGAACATCGGAGGGCCGGAGTCATTGCTGCGACGGAGTCCGGTGAATTGAATTACTCCGATCGTTTCATGAACATGTTAAATAAAAGCGAAGATAAGGAACTGCTGCCTCAGGTTTTTGAAGGGCTGTCCCGGCTCGGAGCACCTGATTTGAATCAACGGATCTTCCCATACCTTTCCTATCCCGAAGAACCGGTTCGTAAAGCGGCGTTGAATGTATTTCAGATCAGCGACGACGACTCGCTTAAGCAGGTCATTATCATGATGGGGGATCATTCGGAAGAAATTTACGATCTGGCAAAAAAGAAGATAGAAGGATCTCCCTACCATAATAATCTGTTTCTGATCTCCTCCCTCGCCATCCCGCGAAGACGGGTTCGCGAAGGGCTTTTTGAATTATTGGAATTGTTTAAAATAAAGGATATCGATGTCATTCGGTTTGCCCGGTCTCAGGTCGAATCTGGGTATAATTATCTTGCAGAGGCGGAAGCGCTCTCCGAATTTCCGGAAAGTCCAAAGCGTGAATTGCTCATCCGCCATCTCAACCAGGAGAGAACGGTCAGGCTTGAGAATACCCTGCGGGTATTGACCTTGCAGGATCGCACCGGGCAGATGAAAGTCATCTCCCGGGGAATCTTTTCATCCGATTCACGCCAGCGGGCGAACAGCCAAGAGGCGTTGGATGGTTTAATCGACCCGTCGCTTTCCAAAATCATGCTTCCTCTTTTGGAGGATCTTTCGTTTTCCCAGCAGCTCATCATGGGTCGAAAATTTTTTAACCTTTCCGATTTTGGTACGGGCGATAGTGGAATCGTTAAGCATCTGCTGGCAAAACCGGACTGGGTGACGCTGGTGCTGACCCTTTACCTGATCCGGGATGATTCGCCTTATAAAGCGGATCCGGAGGTGATGGCCAACTTGATAAAATCAGCAAACCCCAATGTTCGACAATTGGCGATCGCCGTCTACAAGGGTCAGGATAAGAATGGTGCGGAAAAGGGAGAAACCATGGAAAAAGAAATCACCATTTCCGATAAAATTTTACATTTGAAAGGGATTGAGATATTTGAGGGTCTTTCGGTGGGCGAGCTAGCCGCCATTGCATCGGTGACGGAAGAGGTCTTTTCCCCGCCGGCAGAGATCGTCATCAAAGAAGGCGATCCGGGAGATACCATGTATATGGTCATCTATGGAGAAGTTTCCGTTATCAAAGGGTTTGGCGATAAAGAGCCGATCGAACTGGAGCGGATCCGGGAAGGGGATCATTTTGGAGAAATGGCCCTTCTCGATGATATTGTCCGCTCGGCAACGATTCGGACGGAAAAAGAATCCCGTTTTTTGGTCCTTCATAAAGAAGAATTCAAGGAAATTGTCCGGGAATATCCGCAAATCGCTCTTCATATCTGCAAAGTGCTCAGCAGGCGGATCCGAAGGCTGCATGAAAAGGTACGGATTTATTAACATGAAGATCGTTCGGATGGATAGAGATGATTGAATAACAGAGCAAGGTGCTTGTCGAAAAAGCCATGAGGTGATTTATGGAAATCGCTTTTCTGATGGACCGACTCGAGTCGATCAATCCGGAAATGGAGACCACCAGCCACCTGATGTATGAATGCAACGAACGGGGGCATACCGTATACTTCCTGGAGCCGCACGACGTCTATGTTCGAAAAGATGAAGTGGTGGCAAGGATGCGCAATATAACGGTCCCGACCGGGCTTACCATGAGGAAGTACTGGCGCCTGTTGATCCAGTGCTTAAAAAAGGACGAACTGATTTTTGAAACCGTTCGCGATCTGGATGCGTTGTTTCTTCGAAAAAATCCGCCTCTGAATTATCAGGTCATGGAATTTTTAGAACCGATCAGCGAACGGGTTTTCATGATCAACAGCATCACAGGGCAGATTCTGGGGAACAGCAAGCTCTATATCTTGAACTTTCCGGACATTATTCCGGAAACCCATGTTTCCAGAGATCCTCTGCGGCTGCGAAGAATTGTAGATGATTTCGGCGGGGCCATGGTGGTGAAACCGCTTCAACGATATGGGGGAGAAGGGGTAATCAAGGTAAGCGTCCGGGATCGGGAGAATCTGAACTCCCTGGTCCATTATTATGTTCGGGCATATCGAGCCTACCCTGAGCGGGAGCCGATTATGGTTCAGGAATATCTGGATGTCGTAAAAGGGCAGGGAGACGTTAGAATTCTCTTGTTGAATGGAGAAATCATAGGCGCTATGAGACGCAAACCGAAAAAAGGAGACTTCAGAACCAACATCCATGCCGGTGCACGGGCTTATCGGCATGCGGTTACGGAAAAAGAGAAAGAGATCTGTGCGGCCATCAAGAATAAGCTCCTCCGTGACGGCCTTTATTTTGTCGGTATTGATGTCATTGGAGACAAGCTGGTTGAGGTCAATTGCGTCAGCCCCGGAGGAATCCCCCGGATTAACCGATTGAACAATGATCGCCTTGAGGTTAAAGTAATTGATTTTGTTGAGAAAAAAGTTCTGGAATTGAAGAAAAATCATATTCGAGAGGACCGATGAGATGAGAGCGAAGACGTTAAAACGATTTTTAATTCAAGCGGCACTAACAGTGCTCCTGCTGTATCCGGGAATCGGTTTTTGCGGAAGCCATTTCCTTAAAATAGGGCTTTCGGATGAACCCAAGACACTCAATATCTGGCTTGCCAGTGATCGATGGTCCCTGCGGGTGCTCTCCCAGATTTATCAGCCCTTATTCACGCGGGACCCGGAAAGCCTGGAGATGATTCCCTGGCTGGCCGCACAGGATCCTGTATATGATGAAGCTTCCATCAGTTACACGGTAACCCTAAGGGAATCCAAGTGGTCCGACGGATCGGAGATAACCGCGGAAGATGTTGCATTTACCGGAAACATCATTCGGGATTTAAAGATTCCAAGGCATTATTCCAGGTGGGATTTCATCAAGAAGATCGAGGTGGTGGATAAAAGAACCGTCCGGTTTTACCTGGAAGAACCCATGGCCATTTTTGCGGACCGGACATTGACCACACCGATCGTATCCAAAAAGGAATGGGAAAGAATTTATCAGGAGATCAAGAAGACCGACAAGCCACTGATGGCGCTTCTCAATTACAACATCGAAAAACCGGTTGGAAACGGACCGTTTACCGTGCGTGAATGGAAAAAAGGGGCTTATTTGTTTTTAGAGAAAAATAAACATTTTTTTGGATTGGGGCAAACCATAGAAGGACGGGTGCTCGGCCCCTTTATCGACGGGGTCATCTATAAATTTTTCGGAACGTCGGATACCGCCATTCTTTCGCTTAAAAAGGGGGATATCGACATGTTCTGGTGGGCGGTTCAAGCAGGTTACCTGGACGACCTGAAAACAGACAAGAACATCCAATTGCACTTTAACGAGAGGAGTGCCATGTATTATATGGGGTTTAATTTGCGGAAGCCTCCTTTCAACGACGTGAATTTCCGACGCGCCGTGGCCATTCTCATTGATAAAGGCTTTATCATTTCCAGGATTCTTCAGGACCAGGGTGCAAAAATGGATTCAGTGGTTCCCCCGGGAAACAAATTCTGGTATTGCAAACAGGTCCCGGATTACGGGGAGGGATTGACCCAGGATGAACGGATAAAAAAAGCGTTCCAGATTCTTAAAGATGCGGGGTATTCATGGGAGGTCCCGCCTGTTGACGGATCCGGCAAGATCGTTAAAGGAAAGGGGGTGCGGCTTCCAAATGGACAGCCCATGGGTCCCTTTACCATTTTGACGCCTCCGTCCGATTATGATCCGCTAAGGGCGATGACCGGCATGATCATCCAGGAATGGCTGCGCGCGATGGGGATTCCGGTTTCAGGGAAACCGATGGCGTTCGATGCGCTGGTGGACCAGGTCAAGGTGAACCGCGATTTCGATACATTCATTTTGGCCTATGGGCAACTCTCCATCGATCCGGACTGGATCCGAAATTTTTTCCACAGCAAAAACGATAAGGTTCGGGGGGAGAACCAGGCCGGGTATCACAATCCCGATTTTGACAGGATCTCCGACCAAAGCGCCAGGATGATCGACAAGAATGCGCGCAGGAAATTGATCTGTGACATGCAAGCGATTATCAGGAAAGATGTTCCTTACATTCCGCTTTATCTTCCCAAGATGATCGAAGCGGAACGTACGGATCGGTTTACCGGATGGGTGGATGCCCTGGAAGGGATCGGGAGCATCTGGTCTTTTTGCATGCTTAAGCCGATTGGGAAGTAAACCCAAACGAACACGAAAGCATTTTCCGTTATGGATCTTTGGCATTTCACCGGTAGACGACTGATTCAGATCATCATCATCTTTTTTGTGATCTTCACGGTGCTTTTCCTGCTGTTTCGCCTGGCACCGGGGGATCCGATATCCCGGATCATTGATCCGGACATGACCCCTGAGGACGCGGCCCGCTTGATGGCTCAGATGGGGTTGGATAAGCCGTTATGGATTCAGTACCTGTATTATCTGAAAAACGTCCTGTCCGGCAATTTCGGACACTCTTTTTACTATGGGAGGCCGGTGGTTGAAATCATTTCGGACCGGCTTCCGAACACCGTGCTGCTGTTTACGACCTCGGTGATTCTATCGGCCATCGTGGGCATTTTTTTAGGTAAAATTGCATCCTGGAACAAGGGAAAGCGGACAGACACGTTCATGACCATGGGGGCGCTTATCACCCACACCCTTTTTTTACCATGGATGGCCCTTATTTTAATTTGGATCTTTGCCTATAAATTAAGCTGGTTTCCCATCAATGGAATGATTTCAGAAGATGTGTGGCTGGATCCCTCATCAGGGATTTTGAGAAAAGGCCTGGATGTCCTCTACCATATGATTCTACCGCTTTCGACCCTCTTTCTGATCTATTTCGGGAGCTATTTGCTTCTGATGAGAAGCAGCATGCTCGAGACGCTTAAAGAAGATTATATTTTGACGGCTCGCGCCAAAGGGCTGAAAGAAAAAATCATCCGAAACCACCATGCCGCTCCCAATGCAGCGCTTCCTGTTGTGACTAGTGTGGGCTTGAGCCTGGCGTTTTCCATCAACGGCGGCGCCCTGACCGAAACCGTTTTTACATGGCCCGGGATCGGCAGAGAGTTGGTTTTTTCGGTAAGCAACAATGATTACCCGTTGGCACAGGCATCATTTCTGCTGATCGCCGCCGTAGTCCTTTTTTCCAATTTGCTTGTGGATATCCTGTATGCCTATCTGGACCCCCGAATCCGCTATTAGATAGATGAAAGGCTCATCATTGGATGCTCAAAATAAAATAATAAAGGAAAAGCGCCTCAGAAAGCCAGGTCGTGAACGACGATGGAAGAAAAATTGGGCAATCTATAAAAAAAATTTACTGGGCCGCGTCGGGCTGGTACTTCTGGCTTTTTTTGTCTTGATGGCACTATGCAGCTACATCCCGCCATGGATTGATCCCATGTATCAGCCGATGTCCGGCGTGGACCCGGAAATCACCAAATCCACCGGTCCCAGCTTAAGGCATTGGCTTGGAACCGATTTTATGGGCAGGGATCTGTTCAGTCAGCTTCTGGCCGGAGCCAGGGTAGCCTTTATGGTGGGAATCTCATCCGCCTTCATGAGCATCCTTTTGGGGACTCTGGTCGGCATGATCAGTGGATATATGGGAAAATGGGTGGATACGATCCTGATGCGGCTTGCAGATATGATCATGGTCATGCCGACCCTCCTGGTCGTCCTGATTTTGGCGGCCCTTTTCGGACAGCTCAACATCTGGAGCATCGTTCTTATCATCGCTCTTTTCCGCTGGCCGGGCGTATCCAGGGTGATCCGTGCACAGACCCTTTCCTTGAGGCAGCGGCCGTTTATCGAATCGGCCAAGGTTGCCGGCGCTTCACATATGAGGATTATTTTCAGGCATATCATGCCGAGCGTTCTTCCGCTATCCTTCCTGTATATGACCTTCCGGGTAACGGCGGCCATTAACATTGAAGCGGCGTTGGCTTTTCTGGGCTTCGGAGATCCGGGAACGGTGAGTTGGGGAATGATGCTCCAGTGGGTTTGGAAAACAGGACATATGTTCAAGGCGCCCTACTGGCTGCTTCCTCCTGGAATCTGCATTTCCCTGATAACGCTCTCTTTTTACATGCTGGGGCGCGCAATGGATGAGGTTTTGGATCCGAGGCTGCGAAAAGAAGGAGAACGGTATTAACATGCCCCTCCTTGAAGTCGATCGGTTATCCATCGGATATGACACCTCGGATGGGTATTTAAGCGCCGTTTCCAATGTTTCATTTTCATTGGAAAAGGGGAAGTCCTTAGGATTTGTGGGTGAATCCGGATGCGGGAAAACCACGATCGGAATGGCGTTGATGGGGCTGCTTCCTCCCAATGGAAGTGTCCGGTCGGGGCGGATCTTGTTTAAAGAAGAAGATCTGCTTGGAAAAAGCGATGAAGCGATGCGGAAGATCCGGTGGAATGAGATCGCCATGATCTTTCAGGCCGCCATGAACGCGCTGAATCCGGTTCACCGCGTGGAAGATCAGATTGCAGAGGCTGTTTTGGCTCATCGACCCAGGATGTCGAAGGATGAAGCACGACATCAGGTAAAAGCGCTTTTTGAGATGGTGGGAATACCGAAAAACCGGATGAAGGATTATCCGCACCAATATAGCGGCGGGATGAAGCAGAGAGCCATCATCGCCATGGCCATGGCCCTTCAGCCGAAATTAATCATTGCCGATGAGCCCACCACGGCATTGGACGTGATCGTTCAGGACCAGATTCTGCAGGAAGCCAAGCGGTTGCAGGAAGCTTTTGATATCAGCATGATCTATATTTCTCACGATATCTCGGTTGTCGCAGAAACATGCCATGACATCGGCGTTTTATATGGTGGACAACTGGTGGAGTACGGCTCCCGCGAGTCGGTTCTTGAATCTCCGTTTCACCCCTATACGAAGATGTTGCTCTCTTCTTTTTTAACCGTATCCACGAAAAGGGCGGATATCGTGATTGTACAGGGAGATACGCCCGATCTCATCAATCCTCTTCCGGGTTGCCGGTTCTGTGAGCGGTGCTCCTATGCCGAAGCATCCTGCAAGTTGAAGGCATTGCAATATGTAACGATCAGCCCGACGCATAAGGTGCTCTGCAGCCGCTGCGGATGACTTTGAAGGTGATGATGAAAGGAAACGAACAGATCCTACGGTTGGAACAGGTTGAAAAAATCTATGGACCAAGGGGGGCCTTTTTTAACAAAGCCGGGAAAAATGTCATCGCCTTAAGCAGGATATCCTTTTCGATCGGCAAAGGAGAGATCTTCGGGCTTATCGGAGAAAGCGGAAGCGGAAAAACAACGACAGCCCGGTTGATTTTAAAACTTGAGGAGCCGGATGCCGGAAAGATCTTTTTTAAAGATAAAGAGGTCACCACATTATCCGGGAACCCTCTCAAAACCTTTCGTCTGAGAGTTCAGATGATCTTTCAGGATCCATACCAGTCGTTGAATCCCCAGTTCACGGTTTATGAAACGGTGTCTGAGCCGCTGATCATTCACCGGTTGAAAAATAGGGCATGGCGTGACGAGCAGGTATATGAGGCCATGCAGGCGGTTCAACTGTCGCCTCCGGAAGATTTTTTCAGTCGATACCCCCATCAATTGAGCGGAGGGCAGCGCCAACGCGTAGCCATTGCCCGGGCGCTGGTTCTTCATCCCGAGCTGATCATTGCGGATGAACCCACGTCCATGCTGGATGCCCCCATCTCCATTCAGATCTTTGATATTTTATTGAAAATACAAAAAACCTTTAATGCGACCTTTCTTTTTATCAGCCATAGCCTGGCGGCAGCCCGATATCTATGCCAGCGGATCGGTGTCATTTATAAGGGACATCTGGTGGAATTGGGTTTGGGGAAAGAGGTGATTCAAAGCCCACGGCACCCATATACCCGGGCTCTTTTGGATGCCCTTCCTGTTTTTGCACACGGCAAAATGGTAAAGCGATACGAAACTCTTTTGAAAAAAGAACGCGAAAATACCCGTGCGGAAGGATGTATTTTTTATAACCGCTGTTCCATGGCAAGGGTTCCGGATTGCAGCCGTGAGCAGCCGCCATTGGCGGATTCGGGAAGCGGGCATCTTGTAGCGTGTCCATATACTTGATGGCTTCGTAAAAAGTCCACCTGCTGCGTTGCCCTGCATCCTTCGTCATTGCGGCGTACCTCGTAAGTACGTCTCATTCCTCAGGATTTGCGCGCCTTGCATCTGAAGCTTTTTACTTTGCCATCCCAATTTCGGCTTTTTACGGATTTTATACTTAATTTAAAAAA
>JAZDGS010000027.1:0-38685 GCA_043806755.1 Pseudomonadota bacterium
CAATGTTGGTGATGTTTCAAATCAGCTTGGACATCATTCGGTTAAACTTACTCTGGATACTTATTATCATTGGATGCCCGGCAAGAAGAAGTCAGAAGTGGATGAACTTGATAGTCTGCACCCGGATGCACCCTCCCTGCACCCTGAGCCTGTCACAAACAAAAAAGGGGTAAGCTTATAATGCTTAACCCCATGATATTATTGGCGGGGACGACGAGACTCGAACTCGCGACCTCCGGCGTGACAGGCCGGCGTTCTAGCCAAACTGAACTACGCCCCCGCACGAGGGATATCAAAAAAGCGCTTACAATAAAACTGGTAGGCGGAACAGGGCTTGAACCTGTGACCCCCGGCTTGTAAGGCCGGTGCTCTCCCACTGAGCTACCCGCCCCCAAAGCCATCTATCACTAACAGGCGAGCGTTTCCGTGTCAACAATTATTGTAATTTGAAACCGAACTTTTAAGGCTAAATTAAGGAGGGTCTTTCCTCCTTGGCTTCCTCGATTTTCATTTTAAAGGAGATATCGTTTTCCTTGAAAATGGATTCTCCCTTGTTCAGAATCAGCGCATGCGACAGCACCTCGTCCATGTGCTCAACCATAATGATATCAATCTGTTTGGCAATGCTGGGCGGAATGTCTTTGAGGTCTTTTTCGTTTTCTTTCGGGATGATGATCTTGCGGATCCCTCCCCTGTGTGCGGCAAGAATCTTTTCCTTTAATCCTCCGATGGGAAGGATGCGGCCGCGCAGCGTGATTTCGCCGGTCATGGCAATATCCCGGTGGACCGGCCGTTTGGTCAGAGCGGAAACAATGGATGAACACATGGTGATTCCGGCGGAAGGTCCATCCTTTGGAATAGCTCCTTCGGGGATGTGGATATGCAGGTCCAGCTTTTTATGAAATTTATCATCGATCATCAGACTTTCGGCTCTTGATCGGACATAACTCACGGCAGCCTGGGCCGATTCCTTCATGACGTCGCCAAGCTTGCCGGTGATGATCAACTCCCCTTTGCCGGGCATGGTCAGCGTTTCCACCATCAGAAGTTCTCCGCCCACCTGAGTCCATGCCAGGCCAATAACCATGCCGATCTGATCTTTTTCTTCTATTTGATTTTCTCTGAAGCGCGGAGGTCCAAGATATTTCATAACGGACTTGGCAGATACCTGAAAGTTATCCTCCTTCTGTTGCTTCATCACTTCCTTTGCTATTTTCCTGCAGATGGAAGCGATTTCACGCTCCAGGTTCCGGACGCCGGCTTCCCGTGTATATCGGTTAATAATGGTGGATATGGCGCTTCGTGAAAAGACGACTTTCTTTCCTTCCAGTCCGTTTGTTTTGATCTGCTTGGGGACCAGGAATTGCTCGGCAATGTGCAGCTTCTCATATTCCGTATATCCCGGGAGCCGGATGATTTCCATCCGGTCCTGTAGCGGAAGGGGGATATCCGGCAATGTATTGGCCGTAGTGATGAAGAGGATATCGGTTAAGTCATAATCCACATCCAGATAATGGTCGTTGAAGCTGAAGTTCTGCTCCGGATCCAGAACTTCCAGAAGTGCCGCAGAAGGGTCGCCTCTGAAGTCCATGCTCATCTTGTCCACTTCGTCCAGGCAGAAAACCGGATTGTTGACCCCGATTTTTTTCAAGGACTGAATGATTTTCCCCGGCATTGCGCCGATATATGTCCGACGATGACCGCGGATTTCCGCCTCATCCCGAACCCCGCCAAGGGAAAGGCGGATAAACTTTCTTCCGGTTGCCCGTGCGATGGACTTGGCAAGGGATGTCTTCCCGACGCCGGGAGGCCCCACGAAGCACAGGATCGGCCCTTTTATTTTTTTAACCAGGGATTGGACGGCCAGATATTCCAGGATCCGTTCCTTTGGTTTTTCAAGGCCGTAATGATCCTCGTTTAAAATCTTTTCGGCTTCTGTAATGTCGTTTCGAATCCTAGCTTTTTCAAACCATGGGAGGCTGATCAGCCATTCAATATAACCCCTGACCACCGTCGCTTCCGCGGACATGGGGGTCATCAGTTTGAGCTTTCTGAATTCCTGGCGGACCTTGGCGGATGCTTCCTTCGACATCTTTTTGCGCTTGATCCGTTTTTCCAGTTCATTGAGCTCTTCGCTCGGGTCTTCCTCAGCCCCCATCTCCTTTTTGATGGCCCGCATCTGTTCTGAGAGATAGAAATTTTTCTGGACCTTCTCCATCTGTTCCTTGATGCGCCCTTTGATCCGCTGGTCCATCTTGAAGATGTCGATCTCTGTCCGGACGAGGCGCAGAAGCAGTGAGAGTCGGTTCTCCAGGTCGGCGCTCTCCAGGAGCCGCTGTTTGTCTTCCAATTTGAAGGAAAAATGAGCGGCCACCGTGTCGGAAAGCTGTGAAAGATTCGATATGGTGTTGATATTCTTAATCAGGTCCCTGGAGAGATTTTTATTGAGTTTGGCATACTCGTCAAAGCTCTGAATGATGGCCCGTTTCAAGGCTTCTCCCTCGAACGCCGATACGTCGATGTCCGCAATCGGTTCGTATTCGACCTGGAAAAATCCTTCATTGGGGATGAACCGGATGATCCTCCCTCTCGATTTCCCCTCCGCGAGTGCTTTGACGGTGCCGTCCGGCAACCTGAGAAGCTGAAGGACGATACCGATCGTGCCGGTCAGGTTGATGTCTTTTTCCGTTGGATTGTCGATCCCTGCTTTTTTCTGGGTGGCGAGGAAAATGGTTTTTTCCTTGTTCATGGCATCGGTTAGAGCATTCACCGATTTATCCCGTCCTACGAAAAGGGGGGCCACCATATGAGGGAATACAACGATGTCTCTTAAAGGAAGCAGCGGAAGGAGCCCTTTGAATCCCGTCTGCATCTCATCTTTGAAAAATTTCGGAAGAGTAACCATATCCGTTACGCCTGTTTCTTTTCTTGTTCATAGAGTAGGATCGGATCCTCATGGTTCAAAACCACATCTTCGCTTACGACACACTCTTTGACGTTTTTGATCGACGGAAGTTCATACATGATATCAAGCAAGGAATTTTCAAGGATCGCTCTCAGTCCGCGGGCCCCGGATTTTCGTTTGACCGCTTCTTTGGCGAGCGCGGAAAGGGCGCTGTCCGTGAATCGGAGATTGACCCCTTCCAATTCGAAGAGCTTTTCAAACTGCTTGATCAGGGCGTTCTTAGGTTCTTTAAGGATTCGGATCAACGAGGATACCGTCAGTTCGTCCAGGGTGGCGATCACCGGAAGCCGGCCGATGAATTCAGGGATCATCCCGAATTTGATGAGATCTTCGGTCTGAACCAATTGAAGGGTTTCGCCGATGCTTCGATCTTCATTCGACATGATTTTTGCGCCAAATCCCATCAGTCGGGAACCGAGCCGCCGTTTGATGATTTCTTCGAGCCCGGTGAAGGTGCCGCCGCAGATGAACAGGATATTGATGGTATCCACTTTGATGAAGTCTTGCTGTGGATGCTTTCTTCCACCTTTTGGGGGCACACTGGCCATCGTCCCTTCAATGATTTTTAAAAGGGCCTGCTGAACCCCTTCGCCGGAGACATCCCTCGTAATGGAAGGGCTGTCCGACTTGCGCGCAATTTTATCGATTTCGTCGATGTATACGATCCCCCGCTTGGCCTTTTCCACATCGTAATCGGCATTCTGCAACAGGGCTAAGATAATGTTTTCCACATCTTCTCCCACATATCCGGCTTCCGTGAGCGTCGTGGCATCGGCGATGGTAAAGGGGACATTGAGAAACCGGGCAAGAGTCTGAGCCAAAAGGGTCTTCCCGCATCCGGTCGGCCCGATGAGGAGGATATTGCTTTTCTGGATTTCCACATCCCCGGTGTTCACTCCCGATTCAAGCCGTTTGTAATGGTTGTAAACCGCGACTGAGAGGATCTTTTTGGCATGATCCTGTTCGATCACGTAATCGTCCAGCATCCCCTTGATCTCTTTCGGAGCAATGGGATGCTCGAACTCCTTTGCATCCTTTTCGCTTTCCTCTTCGATGATTTCGCTGCAAAGGTGGATGCACTCGTCGCAAATGTAAACAGCCGGACCGGCAATCAGCTTCTTGACCTCCCGCTGGTTTTTCCCACAAAACGAACAGAAGAGGTTATCGCCGTTTCCATCTTTTGCTGCCATCTTACGTCTCCGTTTTTACGATTTGATTCAGATCATTCCGGTTCACGATGACATGATCGACGATGCCGTAGTTTTTGGCATCTTCCCCGGACATGAAAAAATCCCTGTCGGAATCGGCCTGGATGACGTTGATATCCTTTCCGGTGTGATTGGAGAGGATTTGGTTTAACGTCTCCTTCATTCGAAGAATTTCTTTCGCCTGGATGGCGATATCGGAGGCCTGCCCCTGAAATCCACCCATGGGTTGATGAATCAGGACCCGTGAATGGGGGAGGGAATACCGTTTCCCTTTGGCGCCTGCGGCCAGAAGCAGCGCCCCCATACTGGCGGCCTGGCCGATGCAAACGGTGGCGATATCCGGTTTAATGTACTGCATGGTATCATAAATCGCCAGCCCGGATGTAACGATCCCCCCGGGAGAGTTGATATAAAAATTAATCTCCTTGTCCGGGTCTTCCGATTCAAGAAACAAAAACTGGGCGATCAGCAGATTGGCGATGTCGTCATTAACTGCCGATCCCAAAAAAACGATCCGATCCTTGAGCAGCCTGGAGTAGATGTCGTAGGCGCGTTCTCCCCTGCTGCTTTGCTCGATGACAATAGGTACCAGTTGCACGACTTACTCCTTTGATTCCGATGATGGTGATGGAGCCGGTTTTTCCCTTTCCGGCCTGGTTTCCTCGATTTTGCTATAATCTATAATAAGCTTCATCGCTTTTTTTTCAAGTAAGCCATGTTCAAAAGCATCGAGACGGTCTTTGTTACGATTGTAAAATTGTTTAATATCTTCAAGGCTCTGTTTGACGGTTTCAGCCATTTTTTTCATTTCCGATTCGAGTTCCTCATCGGACAAAATGAGTTTTTCCTGATCGATGACCTTATCCAAAATCAGGTATCGACGGACCTGTTTTTCAGCGGTTTCCCGATACCGTAGAGCAATCTTTTCTCTTGAAAACCCCATGTCTTCCAAAGTGGTGTTCCGGTACTGGAAAGATTTTTCCGCATCGGAAATAATCCCTTCAAGCTCGGCTTCGACCAGAACTTCCGGAACCTCAAAGTTCGTTTTATCAATCAGCGCCCTGAAGATCTGTTCATTGAGTTCCTGTTCGGTCCGTTTTTCATAACCGCTTTTCAGGTTTTCCCGGATTTTGTTTTTCAATTCTTCCAGGTTTTTGTAATCGCCGAGATCTTTTGCGAAATCATCGTCGATATTGGGGAGGATCTCTTCGCGGATTTCTTTCAGGACGGTTTTAAATTCGATTTTTTGGTCCGCTATATTCTTGTTGATGTGGTCGGACGGAAAATGGACGCCGATCGTCTTGCTTTCCCCTGGATTCATTCCGGCCAATTGGTCGTCAAACTCCTGGGAAATGACCTTGTTGCCGACCTTCAGTGCAAAATTATCCGTTTTTCCGAGCTCCGGGAAAGGCTTTCCTTCTTTGAATCCTTCGTAATCAATAAGCGCATAATCCCCCTTTCGAACCGGCCGCTTTTCGTCGATGGTCTTTAACTGAGCGGTGTTTTTTTGAAGGAGCTTAAGCTGGATATCGACTTCCGCATCACTGGCCTCATAGAGGGTTTTTTTAAGATTTAATCCTTTGAAATCAATGTTTTCTATTTTTGGGCTGACCTCGACGGTGGCATCATATTTAAAGGGCACCTTTGCATTGATCTCTTGGGGGTCAATCTTGGGGATTCCGACGATCCTAAGATCATTCTCTTTTATGGCCTGTATCAGCGAATCCTGAATCATTTTGGAAGAGACATCGGCATGGATCTCCTTTTTAAAAAGCCGCTCAATCACGTTGCGGGGGACTTTTCCGGGCCTAAATCCTTTGATTTTGGCTGTCTTTTTAATTTGGTTGTAGGCATTGTCGAGCTCCTGGGAAACCGATGATTCAGAGATCTCTACATGAAGAATTTTTTTTACGCTGTTCACATTTTCAACGGTAACTTGCATGGCATTCCTTTCTATATGTCATTTTTTCCTTTTCCACTATAAACGTCGGCCAAATTGATGGCGAAGGTGGTGCGAGAGGGGAGATTTGAACTCCCATTCTGTTTCCAGAGCTGGATCCTAAGTCCAGTGCGTCTCCCAGTTCCGCCACTCTCGCAAGTCGTCCGGGTTGCTTAAAAATAATGCGGTGGGTTTATACACTTTCCAGCCGACGGTCTTGACTTTTTATTCAACTACGCTAAATTGCAAGATAAAGTGACAATCAAAATAATATTAAACCGATGTAGTGTCAAGATAAAATGAAAAAGAGAATATTTCTCAAATTGCGAAATTGTCGGGTTGAGGAAGTGCTGAACATTTCCTTTTTTTTCGGCCTGGCGGTGATTGTAACCATATTTTCGGCCGGAGGGGTTTTTGGAAAAAGCAATGTTGAAAAAGAGAAGAAGATTGTGGTTATAGACCCCGGCCATGGGGGCGCCGATATCGGAGCAAAGGGTCAGGATGGCACCGTTGAAAAGACGATCGCGTTAACCATTGCACGCATGGTCTTAGTAGAACTGGAAAGCCGGTACCGCGTTATATTGACCCGGGCCGATGATCTTGAAGTCGATCCCGCCGATCGAACGGCAAGGGCCAATACCGAAAAAGCGAATCTGTTTATCAGCATCCATACGGGCGCCAGTTTTCTTCATGAAGCATCGGGTGTGGAAGTATTCGTTTTTGAAACGCCCCCCGGTCAAATGCCGGTTCAAGAGGAAAAAAAAATCAAAACCTGGGATAGAGTTCAAATAACACATAAAAAAGAAAGCCGGGAGTTTGCCGAAGCGCTCTTAAATTCCATTGCCATGACAGGAACAGGAGTGAGGCTTCATGGTGCCCCGCTCGTTGTCCTTGAGGGTGCGGATATGCCGGCCGTTCTTTTGGAAATTGGACAGCTCACCAATCCCCTTGATGAGAAAAAACTGCGCGAAACGGCGGAATTGACGGTTATTGCAAAAGCCATTGCCGCTGCGGTCTCAGAATTTTTGAAATAGCCGGGATAGAACTTGCGCCGATAGAAAAAGGATGATAGAAAAGTTGGCTCTTGGCGGGGCGTGGCGCAGCCTGGAAGCGCGCCTGCTTTGGGAGCAGGAGGTCGGAGGTTCAAATCCTCTCGCCCCGACCAAAAACGAAAAATAAAAACAGGCCCTTTTTAGAGGGCCTGTTCACTTTATCGGGTTATCGTCTTTTTGATGCTCATTTTTAAAGAAACCGAGCTTCCAGGGGGCATGTTCAAGTGGCGGGATATTTAAGAATCACCCTCGCGTGCATCAGCGGATTGCTTCTCAGCGCCTCTTTTCCTTCTTTGGCCATCTCCTATCTGGCCTGGGTTGCCCTGGTCCCTCTCCTGCTGACGCTTAATAACGGTTCATTCGGATCCGGATTCCGGCTCGGATTTATCGCCGGAATCATCCATTACCTGACATTGATGTACTGGCTCATCCCCACCATGCGGACCTATGGCCACCTTCCGCTTTTTTTGGCAATCCCCCTTCTGTTTCTTCTTTCTGCCTACATGGCAGGGTATGTAGCGCTTTTTTCAGGAATTCTCGCCCGATTCGCCAAAAGTCCGGTAATGACGCTTGCCGGGGCTCCCTTCATATGGATTGCTCTGGAGTATGCCCGTTCGAACCTTTTTACCGGATTCCCCTGGGAGCTTTTGGGGCATTCCCAATTCAACCGGTTGCATCTGATTCAGCTGTGCGATATATTTGGAGTATACGGCCTGTCGGGTTTAATCCTTTTTTCCAATGTGACCGTTACATTATTGCTTTTACGCATCACCCGGACAAGCTGGAACGGAATACGGATTACAAACGCAGTGCCGTATGCAGGTATCGGTATTCTGATTTTTTTCCTGTGCGCCTCCTGGTTTTATGGTCGGCATTCCATCCGGAGAATGGACCACCTGGCTTCAACCGCACCTTACACCAATGTCTCGGTGATTCAGGGAAACATTGAGCAGGCCATCAAGTGGGATCCTGCATTTCAGATCGGTTCGGTGCAAAAATATATCGATCTGTCTCTGTCGACCCAAAACGATCAGCCGGACCTGATCGTCTGGCCGGAAACGGCGATGCCGTTTTACCTGTTTTATGATATTCCGATTTCGGAGCGCGTGCTAAAAGGAATAAAGGAGATCAAGGGTGACTTTCTCATCGGAAGCCCGTATTTTAAGCAAAAAAAAGAGCAGGTTAGTTATTATAACAGCGCCTTTCTGATGGGTTCTAACGGCGGAGTTTACGGCCGGTATGACAAGGCGCACCTGGTTCCTTATGGAGAATATGTTCCTTTAAGGAAATGGTTGCCCTTTTTAGGGAAAATGGTAGAGAACTTCGGCGATTTCCAGGCCGGGACAGCAGGAGCTGTTATCGAGTGGCGAAATACCAAAGTCGGGCCGTTAATTTGTTATGAAGTCATTTTTCCGTATCTGTCACGAAAAATGGCCCAAAACGGCGCATCGTTTTTAGTGAACATCACCAATGATGCCTGGTACGGGAAAACCAGCGCTCCGGAACAGCACTTTTCCATTGCGGTGTTCCGGGCGGTTGAAAACCGAAGGGCTCTGGTTCGCAGCGCCAACACCGGGGTCAGCGGCTTTATCGATCCATGCGGCCGGATCCTTGCAGCGACACCGATCTTTGAGGAGGCGGTGATGACAAAACGCGTTGCAATGATGACCCAAACCTCTGTCTATACCCGGTTTGGGGATTGGTTTGCCAAAGGATGCGTTGCTTCTGTTCTTTTGGGAGGATGCATCGGATTAACCAATTGGATTTACAGGAAAAAGAAACGGAGTTGAGAGGGCTTAACAACCCGTTGGTAAATTCCTAAACTTTGAATATAACAACATAAATAGGAGGAATACATGTCCATTGAATTGAAACAGGCCGTCAAAGAGCTTCAGCAAAAACTCGAACAGCTCAAAGGGTATCTTTGACCTGGCCGGCAAAGAGAAACGAATGCAGGAGATCGAACAGGTGATTTCCAAGAAGGATTTCTGGAATGAACCTGAAAAAACAAAAACGATATTGAAGGAAAGAGCACTTCTTAACCAGCAGGTGGATACGTTTAAGAAACTCCTATTCGACGCGGAAGAGAGCGAACTTCTTTTGAACCTTGCCATAGAAGAGTCCGATGATGAAACGCTGAGGGAGGCCTCAGCCCAGCTTGAGGATATTCAAAAACGGGTGACGGCATTTTCCTTTATCATCATGCTTAGCGGTGAGGACGATCACAACAATGCCATCGTGTCGATCAATGCGGGCGCCGGAGGCACCGAAGCCCAGGATTGGGCGGAAATGCTCTTTCGCATGTACACCCGTTGGGTTGATAAAAAGGGCTTCAAGCTGGAACTGATCGACATGCAGCCGGGAGAAGAAGCCGGGATTAAGGGCGTCACTTTTACGGCAAGTGGTGAATATGCATACGGATACCTGAAAGCGGAAAGCGGAGTCCACCGGTTGGTGAGGATCTCGCCGTTCAATGCCAGCGGGAAGCGGCATACATCTTTTGCTTCGGTTTTTGTTTATCCTGAAGTGGAAAATGAAATTGTTGTCGATCTGGATGAAAAGGATTTGAGAGTCGATGTATTTCGGGCCAGCGGCGCCGGCGGTCAGCATGTCAACAAGACCAGCAGCGCCGTTCGGATTACCCATCTGCCAACCGGGATCGTGGTGCAGTGCCAGCAGGAAAAATCGCAGCACCGAAACAAGGATATGGCCATGAAAGTGCTTCGCTCCAAACTCTATCAGAAGGAAAAAGAGAAGCAGGATGAAAAAATCAGGGAAATGCATGAAACCAAAGGCGAAATTGCATGGGGAAATCAAATTCGTTCCTACGTCCTCCACCCTTACCAGCTCGTTAAGGATCATCGAATCAACATGGAAATCGGGAATGTGAGCGGTGTGCTGGACGGCGCCATAGATCCGTTCATTGAAGGGGTGCTGGTGTCACACCTATCCTGACGGGACGGAAATATTAATTGAATCCGATCGATATTATTGAAAAATACTATGAACCGGGGACCAGACTCCACAGGATCTTGATTCATCATGGGAATCTGGTGGCCCAAAAGGCGCTCGAAATTGCATGGAAACTCACCCATCTTGAGATCGATCCCGCATTTCTTGAAGAAGCCGCCATGCTCCATGATATCGGGATTTTTCTGACGGACACGCCCTCCATCGGCTGCCGTGGCAAGTATCCCTATATATGCCACGGATACTTGGGCCGGGAGATATTGGAACGCCATGGAATGACAAAGCATGCTCTGGTATGCGAGCGCCATGTGGGGGTTGGTATCGACATGGAAGACATCCGTAAGTTCAACCTTCCAATCCCCCATCGGGAAATGGTCCCTGTTACCCTTGAAGAGCAGATCATCTGTTTTGCCGATAAATTTTTTTCGAAAAACGGGGCTTCCGGCTCTTCTGAGAACGGCATCCCTGAGATCGAAAAAAGCCTTGAACCCTATGGACCCGACAAGGTCGCCCGTTTTCAAAACTGGGTTCGCCTGTTTGAAGAAGATCCTAAAATGAACCGGCAGTCGGGATGACCCTGTTTATCCGATCCGTTGCACCCGCAAATGATAAAAAATCATAAAAAGCGGTTGAAATTCATCCGATAACCTGTTACGGTTTCGCCATCCGATGGGGGTGTTTCGCGGGCCCGGCCTGTGGAACTGAGATTATACCCACTGAACCTGATACAGTTCGTACTGTCGTAGGAAGTTCGGAGGTCTTCCCAAGGTTCGATTCCATTCAATCCCGATCGCCGACCGAACTCCTTCCAAACAAACAAGAGACAGTCATTTTTAAGTAAGTAAAGGAGATTGAGGCATGAGAACGGCCCTTACCATTGCCGGCTCCGACTCTTCCGGTGGAGCCGGCATCCAGGCGGATTTGAAAACATTCGCGGCCCACGGGGTATACGGTATGAGTGTCATTACGGCGGTGACGGCCCAAAATACCGAAAAGGTCGTCGGCATCCAGGAGATACGGGATGAAATAGTGCGTGATCAAATTCTGTGTCTCTTTGAGGACGTGGAAATTCATGCTGTCAAGATCGGCATGGTTTCGAGTGTTTCCCTTATTAAAACCATCGCTCACGCTCTTCGACAGGTGCCTCTTCCGCCGGTGGTGCTCGATCCGGTGATGATTTCGAAAAGCGGATACCGGCTTTTAAAGGAGGATGCTCAGGATGCATTAATTGAATATCTTTTCCCGTTATCCGAAGTGGTGACCCCCAATCTCCATGAGGCGCAGGCGCTTGTGGGAGAAACACTCGCCGACATTGCTGCGATGAAGTCAGCGGCTAAACGGATCAACGCCTTTGGTGCAAAAACGGTTGTTGTCAAAGGCGGGCACCTGTGCGGGGGAGGGGCTACGGATGTTTTTTTCGACGGAACCGGATTTTTCGAACTGAAGGGGAAACGGATCGCGACTAAAAATACCCATGGAACCGGGTGCACCTTTTCATCTGCCATTGCAGCCAACCTGGCGCTTGGGAAACCTGTTATCGACGCGGTTTATATCGCAAAAGCCTATGTGACCGGCGCCATTGAGCATGCTCTGCCCATCGGAAAAGGGTGCGGACCGACGCATCATTTTTTTGATCTTTACACCAAAGCGGGGGTGGACAATGGTCGTTAAACAGGAATTAAGTGCGACCAATCTGTTTTTCCTCTGGTTTGGCGCCGCCATATCGGCTGCCGAAATTTTAACAGGCGGTTTTTTAGCCGATCTGGGGATGATTAAAGGATTATGGGCGATCCTCCTGGGTCATCTGGTCGGGACGTTTCTTCTGGTCATGGGAGGGATCATCGGGTACCGGGAGCGGCTTCCGGCCATCATGTCCACCCGGATCTCTTTTGGAAAACAAGGGTCCTACCTTATTTCACTTATCAACATCCTGCAACTGATCGGCTGGACGTCCATAATGATCATTGTAGGGGGAAACGCCATCAACAGCGTGGCAAAATCATTGTGGGGATTCGATCATCCCCATCTGGCTGCTTGCGTCATCGGATTATTCATCGGATTCTGGGTCTTTGTGGGGATCCAAGGATTTAAGACGCTCAATATGGTGGCGGTCTCTCTCCTGCTTGTTCTGACGGTGGTCATGAGCGTTGTGGTGTTGATACAACCCATGAATGTCAGCGGTATCAAAAGCTCCGGAACCTTCGGAGCGGGGTTCGAGCTTTCCATTATCATGCCTCTTTCATGGTTCCCCCTGATTGCCGATTACACATCCATGGGTAGATCGGAAAAAGGATCATGGCTTGCTCCGTTTGCAGGGTATTTTATCGGAAGCTGCTGGATGTATGCGATCGGGTTGATCGGCGGCATTTTTTCAGGTTCGCCGGATCCGACCCATATGATGGTCGCCGCACGTCTGGGCATCGTCGCCATGCTGATCATCGGCCTGTCCACGATCACGACCACCTTTTTGGATGTCTTTTCCGCGGCGGTCTCCACTTTGAATATCTTCCCCAAAATCAATAGGCGGGGTGCGGCTGTCGGTTATGCGCTGGCAGGGACCGTATTGGCCATGTTTTTTCCGATGGAAGAGTATACTTCCTTTTTATATATCCTCGGATCGGTGTTTGCGCCATTGATTGCGATCCTCTTGGATGATTACTTCTTGTTGAAGGTCGACCTGAGGAATCGGAGGGGAGATGTCGCGGCAGGGCTTTCCATGGGGATCGGGATTGCTTTCTATTATCTGATCAAACCGTTTGATATAGCGATCGGACCCACGCTTGCGACGATCCTGTTTACGTTGGCGCTCCATCCTGTGTTGAGGCGGATCATGAAAAAGGGTTCGAGGACTCCAGGGGTAAGAGGTTCGGACAGTACCGAATTGAAATACACCTCCTGACCCCTGTCTTTATCAGTTCGTTTATTACCATCCCCACATCAGATAGTTCTGAATCGAATCGGCTGCCTTTCTTCCGGCGCCCATCGCTAGTATTACGGTGGCGGAACCGGTGACGATGTCGCCTCCTGCCCATACCCCTTTTTTCGTGGTTTTCCCGCTTTCGAGATCGGCGGTGATGTAGCCCCACTTATTCAGCTTCATCTCCGGTGTGGAGCCGGTGAGCAAGGGGTTGGCGCCGGCGCCCACGGCAACGACCACCAGATCGCAGTCGATTTTAAATTCAGATCCTTGAACAGGAACGGGGCGCCGTCGGCCGGATTCATCCGGTTCGCCCAGTTCCATTTTAAGGCACTCCATTCCGATCAGGCGACCCTTGTCGCTCCCCATGTAGCGGATCGGATTTGTTAAAAAGTGAAATTCGATCCCTTCTTCTTCGGCATGGTGAACTTCCGCCGCTCTTGCTGGAAGTTCGGATTTGGATCGCCGGTATGCGATTTTCACGCTGTCGGCACCCAGCCGCATGGCGGTTCGCGCCGAATCCATGGCCACGTTTCCGCCGCCCAGGACCACGACGTTCTTTCCTTTGGGGATGGGGGTATCCACTTTGGGGAAAAGATACGCCTTCATCAAATTGGCCCGGGTCAAATATTCGTTGGCCGACAAAATCCCCACCATGTTTTCTCCGGGGATATTGAGAAATTTTGGAAGACCGGCGCCGACGCCGACGAAGATTGCATCATAACCCTGCTCAAAAAGCTCATCGAGTGAAACCGTGCGCCCAACCACGGCATTGCATTCCAACTTGACTCCGAGCCGCTCTATAAATTTGATCTCCTGAGCGACAATCTCCTTCGGCAGCCTGAACTCCGGAATCCCGTAAACCAGAACACCGCCCGGCTTGTGAAATGCTTCGAGCATCGTAACCTCATGCCCTTTGACGATCAGGTCGCCGGCCACGGTCAACCCCGACGGCCCGGAGCCCACAACCGCAACCTTTTTACCGGTGGGAGCGGCTTTCGGAGGTAAGGCTCCGGTCCCGTGGGCGCGTTCGTAATCAGCGGCAAACCGCTCCAGATTACCGATGGCTACCGGATCATCCTTTTTTCCGACAATACACACCCCTTCGCACTGGATCTCCTGGGGGCATACCCTGCCGCATACGGCAGGAAGGCTGTTCTGCTTCCAGATGTGGCGAATCGATTGGGAAAATTCTCCTTCCCGGATCAGTTTGATGAACCCGGGAATATCGATTCCAACAGGGCAACCTTCAACGCAGGACGGCTTTTTGCATTGCAGGCACCGTTCCGCTTCTTTCATGGCCAGTTCCGGAGTATAACCAAGGGGAACTTCCAGGAAGTTCCTGGCCCTCACCGCCGGTTCCTGTTCGGACATTTTCTGTCTGGGGATTTTCCCCTTTTTTTCTTTCTGGTCCGTCTTTTCCATATTTCTTCCTCCAAGAAAGTTCTGATATTTCAAAACCGATTCAGGTCTTATCACCGCTATGCGTTACGTAAATTGCAGAAATCCTCGTGGCACTCTTTTTCTTCTTCGCAGTAAGCCTGGAGCCGAAGCATCAGTTCATCGTAATCAACCCGATGCCCATCGAATTCGGGTCCGTCCACGCAGGCAAATTGGGTTTTGCCGCCGATGGTGACCCGGCATCCTCCGCACATTCCGGTGCCGTCCACCATAATCGGGTTTAAGCTTACGATGGTCGGAACATTAAATTCCTTGGTCATTTTTGAGACGAACTTCATCATGGGAACCGGACCGATGGCCACGACGAGGTCGATTTTTTCTTTTTGTAAAATCTCCTTGAGGACCGTTGTGACAAAACCGTGGCGGCCGTATGAACCGTCGTCGGTGCAAGGGTGCAGTTCATCGGAAACGGATCGCATCTGATTTTCAAGAATCAACAGGTCCTTACTTCTCGCACCGATGATGCTGATGACGTAATTCCCGATGTTTTTTAGACCCCTGGCGATGGGGTGCAAAACGGCAATACCGGTTCCGCCGCCCACACAGACCACTTTCCCGACTTTCTGGAGATGGGTGGGTTTTCCGAGAGGGCCGATGACATCCTGATACGCATCTCCCACCGTTAATGTTTTAAACAGGGCGGTCGATTTTCCAACCACCATGTAAATTACTGTGACGGTTCCCTTTTCAGGGTCCGAATCTACCATGGTGAGTGGAATCCGCTCGCCGTCTTCGTTGGCTTTCAGAATAACGAATTGGCCCGGTTTTGCTTTTTTTGCGATGAGCGGCGCTTCAATTTCATTGAGAATCACCGTGCCGCCCGACATCTCTTCTCGCCTGACGATTTTAAACATGATTTACCTCCATCGGCATTTCAGCGATGTTGAAATAAGATGGCTTCGTAAAAAGCTTTTTACTTTGCCATCCCAATTTTCGACTTTTTACGGATTCATCAAATAAAATGAATTAAGACGATGTATTTAAAAATTAAAAAGGTATTATTATATTTTAAGGGGGTTTAAAAAGGCAATCTTTTTCACCATGTCTGTCCGGCAAGCCTTCGGATGGTCTGCAGCTCTTTTTCCTGCCCGATGAATACCATGGTGTCGCCGTTTTCCAGCGTTTCATCCTGGGGTGGATTGATAATATAACGATCTCCTTTCACGAGGGCTACCAGCAAAATCCCTTCGGTCCCGGCGAATGGGCAGTCTCTTAGCTTGCGGCCGATCAGCTCGCTGCGGGGGGAGATGGTCACATCCTCGACCCTTACGGCTCCTTCCTTTCCCTTGAGCATCTTATCCAAAAAGGTAACCGCCGCCGGCCGCACCATCTCGGATGCCATCCGCATCCCACCGATGAATTGCGGCAATACCACTCCATTGGCACCGGCCCGCATCATCTTCTCTGTGGACTCCCGCTTTTCCGCGCGGGTAATGATGCGGATCTCCGGTTTGATCCCTCTTGCGGTCATGATGAGAAGCAAGTTGTCGGCGTCGCCTCCCAGGGCGCAAAAGAGTCCTTTGGCGTTTTCGATGTTGGCGCTTTTCAGCACATCGGTGTCGGTGGCATCTCCCATGACGTGGAGGGTCTCTTTTTCTTCTAGAGCTTTACAGATCGCCGGATTCAAATCGATGACCACAAAAGATCTTTCTGTCTTATCCAGCTCGTCAATAATATTGCGGCCGATATTTCCGGCTCCGCAAACAATGTAGTGGTGATTGAGTGAGTGAACCCGTTTGTTCATTTTTTTCCTCTTAAATAACTCGCTCAGCTTTCCTTCCACCAGGAAGGCCGTAAGGCTGGTAATCCCTGAAAGCAGGATTCCCATTCCGAAAATGATAAGAAAGATGGTAAATAACCGGCCATTAAAGGATAAGGCGTGGGTCTCGCTGAAACCCACGGATGCCAGGGTGATGATCACCATATATAATGCATCGAAAAAGGTCCATCCCTCGATGATCATGTATCCGGCGATACCCGCAAGAAAAACCACAACGAGAGAAATCCAAATGGCAATCAGGCGATTTTTTCCCATACACCGTCGCTATCCATCATATTGCCCCCGACATTCAAACGATTCTTTTGCAGGAAAATGTATAGAGTTCTTTTATTAATGTGTCAAACTCAAAGCATTGCTCAAGACGTCCGGTGCGTTGACAAACTATTAGCGTATTGATATTTTGGCCCAATTATTTTTATAATATTTGCCGATGCCGTCAGGCGCTGCTCGACTATCAGTGTTCAATTCGTTATTGCTAAAGGCCCTGCACGGCGCGTTTTGTTTTTCAAGGAGGGATCAGGATGCGAAAAACCGTTTCAGGGTTTGTGGGAGGAGTCATTTCCTTATCGATTTTACCCGAACTTGCCCATGCGTCCGGCGGCGGACTTCCCTCCCTTGTGCATGACATCGGGTACTGCATCATGGTGGCCGGCATCCTGGCTGTCCTGTTCACAAAATTCAAGATCCCGAACATCGCGGCCTTTCTTCTGGCAGGCGTGTTCCTTGGCCCCATCGGAACCCATATCGTCACCGATACCGGCAACATCGACACCATCTCCCAGCTCGGCTTGGTGTTCCTTCTTTTTCTCATCGGCCTTGAACTCGACATCCGAAAGCTGCTCGCCAGCGGCAAGACCCTGATCCTCTCCGGGTTCCTTCAGTTTCCGCTGTGCGTCGTCTTCGGATTTGCCGTCACCAAGCTGTTGATCTGGGCCGGCATCGGCGGAACCCTGCTGTCCGGAAGCGGAGAAGGGTCCGGGTACATCCCGCTCTACATCGGATTTTTGCTTGCGGCCTCCTCCACTCTGCTCGTGGTCAAGCTCTTTCAGGAAACGTTTCAGATGGACACCACGGTGGGCCGGATATCGCTGGGCATCCTGATCTTTCAGGACATCTGGTCGATCATCATCATCGCCGTGCAGCCCAACTTTGAAAAACCGGAGATCATCCCCATCCTCCTGTCTTTTTTAGGGATTGCGCTCCTTGCCATCGGCGCTGTTTTCATCGCCAAGTATATCCTTCCGATCGGATTCAAATGGATCGCGAAGATGCCCGAACTGATCCTGGTGGCTGCCATCGCATGGTGCTTTGCTGTCGTATTCATCGGTGTCAATATGGACGTTTTCACCGAAACCGCATTCGGGTTCAACTGGCATTTGGCAGTGGGCTCAAGCATGGGAGCCCTCGTTGCCGGGACCAGCATCGCCAACCTTCCTTACAGCACCGACGTGCTGGGGAAGGTGGGAATCGTCAAGGATTTTTTTGTCACCCTCTTTTTCGTCGGTCTCGGAATGGGTATTCCCGTGCCTGATAGATTTGGTGTTTTGGTGATGGCCGTCCTGTTCAGCGCAGTAACCATCCTGGCCCGGTATGTGGTTTTTTTCCCCTTGCTCTATTGGACCGGACTTGACCGCCGAAACGCCATGGTAACATCGACACGCCTGGCTCAGGTTTCGGAGTTCACCCTTGTCATCGCCTATGCCGGTCTGCAGCTTGGCCATATCGACAATGCTCTCAACAGCATCGTCATCTTTGCCTTTGTAATCACCGCACTATTGACTCCGATGCTTTATAAACAGGCGGATGCCGTTCATGATAAGCTGGCCCCTCTCCTGGGCCGGCTCGGATTTAAAGCTCCGGCAGAAGTGGGCGCCGGTGAGGAAGAATCTTACAACGTTGCCATGCTTGGCTTTCACCGGGTCGCCTCCTCCCTTCTGTATGACCTGAAGGCGAAACATCCCGACCTTTTAAAAAGCATCCTTGTGGTGGATTTCAATGTCGGCATCCATCAACAGATTGCCGCTTATGGGCCGACGGTACGATACGGAGATCTATCGAATGCCGAAACCCTGCATCATGCCGGAGTGGACAAAGCCAAAGTGATCGTCTGCACCATCCAGGACGATCTCCTCAAGGGAACAACGAATCTGAAAATCGTGGAGGAGGTCCGCCACATCAATCCAAAGGCCGTCATCATCGCAAACGCCCTAGGGCTGGAGGAAAGCCGCCGGTTGTATGAACTTGGCGCCGATTATGTCTATCTTTCCCGCATCGAAACAGCCGAGATCATAACCGAAGCCGTTGAATGGGCTCTGGCCGGCGAGATCGCCAAATACCGAACCGCTAAGGAGACGGCCAAGGGGAAGTGGCACGAGCGCGACGAAATCTTCCCTTAGGGTGTCAGATCTTGATTTGTGAGTTAAACCCCCTTGCCGTTTTAAGCATTAAAAAGAACAGCGAAAAGTTCGAGGATCTGAAGAAGACGGCACAAACAGCAGTGAGCCGTTTGAAATAAAGGGCTCCCTTTTTCTAAAGAGTTTCTTTTTGGATATCGGATTTGTCGGGTTTAACCATTTGACACCCCATATTCTCTACGGTATGAAGGCGGAAACGTTTCTATTCTTTTCGATATTGAGAAAAGGAAATGACCGAGTCAGATAAGAGAAAGAATGGCAATGGATTTGGTAAACTCGAGGATGAATTAAACGGGGGTTTGCTTAATGAAGTGGATGAGAGCCTCGATCAGGTTCAACATCAATTGTCGGATTTGCAGGGCCAGCTCCAGTCGCCTTCCGAAAAACTCGTCAAACTCGTCGCGAAACAAAAAGAGCTCTGTCGAAATCTAAATGAGGGTATTAATAAAACCCGACGCATTGCCTATTCAGCGCTGGGTTTAGCTGTTTTGGCGCTGATTGTCACCGGTGTTATCGGAGCAATCAGCCTTCAGTTGCAGTCGGATGTCAAGAAGCTGCACCATACGATCAGTGTGCTGGGCGATGAGATGATTACCTTAAAGCAAGACCAGGAACCTTCCGGTCTCAGTCAGGCTGTAGAACCGGCAAGCGAAAGCGGAGAGCAGATCGCCGCGATGAAAGCCCGCCTGGATGAATTGCTGCACCAGCAGGAGGAAACCCTAAAACGGTATACGGCGCTTGAGGCGCTTGTAAAAAGCATACCGGCAAAAACAAGAAAACCGGCTGCGGATATGCCAAAAGTCTGGTCGGTGAATTTCGCATCCTTCCGGAAAGAAGGGTATGCCAAACGAAAAGCGGCAGAATTTTCCTCAAAAGGATTTCCTGTTCAAATCAAGCGAGTGCAAGTTAAGGATGAAATTTGGCACCGACTCTATGCTACGGGATTTAATACAAAAGAAGAGGCTTCAACATATGCCGAGCGAGCGGATAGGGCTCTCAATCTCGGTTCGGTGTGGGTGTCGGCAAACTGATTAACTGGTTATTATTGGGATCTTGCCTGGTAAGTATGGATCGCCGATGGTTCATATATACGATCTATCAAATCGCGTTCTTCGACCATCTCTTCGACTTCCTCAATGGAATTTCTTAACGACGTAAGGTTTTCCTGAGTTTCTTCGATCCGTTTTGAAATCATTTTCAATTTTTCTTTTACTTTGTGGCGCCTCAGTTGATTGTATTGTTTGACGTATTCATTCCTTTTTGCTCTGAGTTCTGGGAGCGGGGCGCTTTCGATTTCAAGGGTGTCTCGAAGTTCCTGCAACCGTTTCTGGTCCCCACGGGTTCCATCAATAATATCCTTGATACCGCCGGTATGCCTTCTGGAACGCTGAGATAAGATTGTCGACTCCTCATCGAGCAGCCTGTTTACGGATTGCTCGATTTCGGAAATTTTCAGATCAATTTCTTTGAGCTGCTTCTTAATGTATTCATCGTCCGCGATAACGTTGTTCTGATTTTCTAGAGGGGCATCCATATATTACCTCCCGCCAAAGTGAACCGATTCGGCGAACGCATTTCATTCTCATGTTGAAGCAAAGCCAGAATACTTTGTAATGCAAATCATATGCCATGGCAATATTTTTTTATTGTGGTTTTTATTGGTCCATAACACACTGAAAATACTATTTTTTTTATTATGCTTGATAATACGGAACAAAGAATACCGCTCATATGGAACAATTGTGAAAAAAAGTTTATAGTGGGTATGAAATAAATTACATAGCCTATTCAGCCTTTTTTTCGGTTCTTGCCGCATCTTTTCTTGCCATGGTGTTTGTCAGGATGATGAGAAAACGGGAAACCGGTTATCGAGCCCCCACGAGCCTGGTTAATGCTTGGAACCATGTTTCGGCCATCTTCTCCATCCCCATTTCATTGGGGTGAACTCCGTCATCGGTATCGGATTTAGGATCAAAGCCATCGAAATGATTTACCGAAATTACGGGCGATTCCGTTGTGCCAATCCGTTTTGCCAGCAGTTCCAATCGGTGATTAAATTTCTTAATCCGCTTATTTGCCGCTTCGTCATCAACGGGTATGATCTGGGCCAGCAGCACGCTTACCCTTGAATTCTGTTTTCGCAAAGTGCCGATGATATCGCTTATCTCCTTTGCTGTTTCTTCAATCTCCTCTCCTGTACCGATATCGTTCGTGCCGAGATGAAGAAGAACAATGTCCGGGGTATTTTTTGCCGACCACTCGTTTATTTTGGCTAAAACGTGATCGGCTCTCCATCCCCAGTGTCCTTCATGATCCATATCAAAATCGGCATGAAGGGGTTTTCCCCGGTAATTTTTTTTAAGACTCCCCACAAAATCAGCTTCGATCCCAGCAGTTATCAGCTTCAACCAGAGATTCCTCCGATAGCTGTCTTGCCCTTTATATCCTTGTGTGATGGAATCTCCAAGCGGCATGATGCGGATAGGCCTATCCTTGGCAAGCCCGAAAGCTGGAAGTAGCCAAACGATAACGGCAACGATGATTGCATTCCGATTTCCGACCATTGATCCGACCTTTACACTTGAAGCCGGAACCAGGATACCATTACCGGCATTTTGGATCAACATGAACGCATAGAGGTGATGCCCCGCCTTGGCACTATTGACAGACAGGCGACTTACCTTAGATTGAATTACCGGATAATGAACGTCCAATCACATAAAAAAAGCCTGCAGAAAAAACGAATACAGGGCTGTAATGAGTTGAGATGATAGGGAGGTTGATGCTCATGAAAAGGATGGTGCTACCTATTTTGATGGCATGTTTGGCTTTACAGGGAGCGGTAACTTTTGCTTCCGAGGCGCCGCAAGGGAAAATCCGCGCGAATTTGAAAATTGGTACGGGAAGTATCCCAAAAACAAAACCATCATCCTTTACTGTGCCTGACAGAGTGAGGGGACGAGTGCAAGTATTGCACTTAAATTTATGGAAAAGGGGTATGCAAAGGTATATGCCGTCAGAGGCGGATGTGATGAGTGGAAAAAGAGCGGCTACCCGACCGAGCTCAAATAAATCGCGCCATACCGGCTCTTCTTTTGGTCATCACTCCGCTCAATTACGAGAGAAAGGCAAAAAAACAATTATCAAATGTAACTTAACTTTTTCTTGGATTTAACGATCTTCCCGTATCGCCGAATCCAGTTCCCTTCTTCCGGCGTTAAAGCACCTTGTTGAATCGCTTTCAAATTTTGCTTCAGCTGTTCCCTGTTTTGCGGGCCGGTTAAAACCACGTGAACTTGCGGATTTGTCAAAACAAATCGATAACAGAGTTCCGGCTTCAAGGGCGGAATATCAAGCCCATCTTTGCCGGGCCAAGGGGGCATCTCAATCCCTTTCAAAGGTTTGATCAGTTGCCCCCACGCTAAAGCGGTATAGCTAACCACAACTGGGTTTCGCTTCGTCAAGTGTGGAAAGATATCTTGTTCCGCACCCGTGTGCTTGGCGTTGTAACGAATCATGAACAGGTCGATCTCTGAATCGAGTGCCAGTATTCCGGCTCGCTGTCGATTATGGATGCTGACCCCAATGGCTTTGACCTTTCCTTCCTGTTTAAGTTTTGATAATGAATCCATAATACTTTTGCTATAAATTGATGTTCGCCCTAACCATCCCAATTTAAAAACATCCAGGTAATCCGTGCCCAATTTCCGCAAAGCATTTTCAACACTTTGTCTTATCTGCCAGCCGAAGAATCCCCAGCCGATCATCGCTACGACATGTTTTTCTCTATCATTTCGGATCAGGTCTTTAATCCCTTCAGTGACTTTCTTAAAACTTGCTCCCCATAGCCAGTAATTCGCTCCTTGTTCTGCGGCCCATCGGATATCAGAAGAGTCCATCCCGTAATTGCCGGCGATACCCATTCTGAGAACCTGTTTTTTAATTATCGGTAAAAATACAAAAGAAAAACCGCTTTGAGGATTTTTATTATCCGATTTAGTCGTTATCCCCTCCGAACTTGAAATTAACTCTTGCCGATTTCGATCCAATTTCAGAGCATCCTGAATTCTTTACTTGGTTTTACAGCTTTATCTCGTCAATAAGCGGCTGATTATTGGTAAAGGGGAAATTTGTCGCATTTTTAATTACAAGACTCTTTTATCCAATCATCGATATAGGCAGCAATATTTTCCCATCCCGGTTCTCCAACAACCCAATGGGCGTGGTTCTCAAATTTTTTGTATTTTGCCCCATATTTTTCAGCAACTTTTCGTACAACCGATTCGGGCGTGATCCGATCTTCTGAACCGGAAACCACTAGCACAGGACAGTCAATTTTGGATGCGTCAACCGCGGATTCTTTCAGCCAGAAAGCGATTTCAGTTGCAGCCCGCCCGGATTCCCAAACCACGTTTTCATATTCTGTCTTACGCTGCTCTGCAGGGAGTAAATGCCAAACTGCGTAGACCGTCTTTTCAAAAGAAGGCCGGTTCGGTTTTCGCCAAAAACCCCAGGTGAGCAGAGCTTCGGAAAAGCACCTCATGACCGATAGCTTCAATGCAAATATCCATCTGGGCGGCGCCGGAGTTAAGAGAACCAAAGCCTTCGCAACGTTTCTGCTTCCCAGTATTTGGGCGAGAAGGCCTCCCATGGAATGACCCATTAAAATGGGAGCCTGATCCAATCCCCTTATCAAATCCTCGAGGTCTTTTGCGTAATCAAGAAGGCTTGTTGTCCCCAACGAAGGGTGCGGCCGGCCTTTTGGATCCATATTGTGATATCGTAAAACAGGCACAATACAGTTATAACCCTTGGCCTCAAAGAAAGTTTTATAATTTTTCCAATAGGTGCCGTTTCCCCACATTCCGTGTATCATTACTATCGTTTCCATTATTTTGCCTTTCGATTGTTTTTCTGCTCTGTATCCTTCCACTGCAAGAAAATGCCAAGCTTAAGGGCAGTGTCAATAGCCGCATGATAATGCGATCGGTTTAAAAAAGCCAGAGCATGTTTATGAGGATTGTTGAGTGCACCAGGTTTTAAGACATTTATATGAGTCTCATACCTTCCCCAAAAAGCGGCTCCCCCCTTTGTGTGTCCAAAATCGAAAGGGATTCCTTAAGGGTGGGGCAGCCTTGATCTTGTTATGAAGCGATAGGGGCGGAAGAGAATTATACACCGGTAGAGGAAAATGCCCATGAAGGTTGGAAATAGGGTTGGAAATTATTCCATGAGAAGAAGAAAAGGGGTTGTGAATATGTCGTAACCCCTTGATATTATTATTGGCGTCCCCAAGGGGATTTGAACCCCTGTCGCCGGCGTGAAAGGCCGGTGTCCTGGACCGGGCTAGACGATGGGGACGTGCTTCCTGGTGGGCCGTGCTGGACTCGAACCAGCGGCTCTCTGCTTAAAAGGCAGATACTCTACCGTCTGAGTTAACGGCCCCAAAAGTCTTAAAAATTAAACCGATATTTTGACCTTGTCAAGTTTTTAATCAAAATCAATAGCCGGTCCGATCATCACCTGAACATCTACATTGTCCGAAATCCGGCGAAGAGCCTCAGGGTCTTTGTCGATGACAATAACGTCTTTGTTCTCGTGTGCCAGGCGGTTGGCGATATTGGATTCGACTTCTCCGGCACCGATAATCACGATCTTCAACGGCGACTTTCCTCCTGGTAAAATAAGGCTCATATTGCCTTAAATATCGGGAAATAGTCAACAGGGTCATAAAAGAACAACCAGGATAGATCCGAATAGGATGATAACCAGGCAAAACCAATCGATTCTTTTAAATATCAGGGTGGTCGGAGTTCGATTTTCGCTGTAGCAGCGGGATTCCATGGCCTCCGCTAGTTCCTGTGCGCTTGAAAATAATCCGGTGATAAGAGGGATCGCCAGATATTTGGCGCGATAAACCGGATTTTTACGGTTTTCGACGCATCTGGCCCTCTGTGCTTCGGATATCTCTGCAATCTGTTCGGAAATGAGGGGGATGAAACGGATCATCAGGGTGATCATGGTGGCGATACGCTCTTTCGGGACAAACGGTATCGGCTTGAGAATCCGCCTGATGGCTTCCTTTGACTCCGATGTTTTTGTTGTCATGACAAATAAAAGGGATACCAAAACAATCGACAACATGCGCCAGGAGATAATCCCTCCCTGATAAACCCCTTCTCGTGTAACGGGAAACCAGCCATTTTCGAAAACCGGTTCACCTGGCGTGGTCATCGCGCGGACTATGAAAATGAAAAAAAGGAAAAAAATGAAATAACGGAGCTCATAAAAAAACGATACCATGCGCATATGGACGATGCATAGCATCGTAAGGATAAGGCAAGTGATTAAAAGAAGTCCGGGAATGTCGGCTCTCAGGCACGACAGGCTGACGGCGATAAAGGAAAACATTTTGCATCGGACATCAAACCGGTGCAAAAAGGTATGGCCGTTTCGATAGGAAAAGGGGATCAGACCAGCCATGACTCCAGCGGCTTTCCCCAGCGGAGGGCGCATGGCGGGCGAACGCCGAACCGTTCCAGGTCAGGAAAAACTTGATCCGGAGGTCCGTCCAAGGCCACTCTTCCTTTTTTCATAACCACCACCCGTTCGGCGTGAGCGGCGACTTTTTCGATGTCGTGGCTTGCCATGACGATGGTATGCCCGGATTCGTGGAGGGAAAGGATTTGTTTGAGCACTTGTTTTATGCTGGGGTAATCGAGGCTCGAAAAGGGTTCATCGAGGGCCAGAACTTTCGGTTTCATGGCAAGGACGCCGGCGATGGCCAGGCGGCGTTTTTCACCCCCGGAAAGCAGATACGGCCGCTGCGATGCCATAGACAGAAGCCTAAGCTCCGTCAGCACATCGTGTGTCCGCTTTTCGATTTCATTTCGATCAAGACGCAGGTTCTCCGGTCCAAAGGCGACATCCTCCGATACGGTTTCGCCCACGATCTGGGTATCAGGGTTCTGAAAAACAAGCCCTACCGCCTGCCTGGCAATCAGGGGATTTTCGGAAACCCTTTTTCCGTTAATTATAACACTGCCGATGGTTGGGAAAAGAAGGCCGTTTAAATGTTTTAGCAGAGTGGTTTTTCCCGAACCGTTTTCACCGGTGATTATCACAAAACTTCCGGTCCGGATTGTCAAATCGATATGGTCCAATCCAAGAGACCCGTCCGGGAAGCGGTGGGTCAGGTTTTGGATTTCGATAATGTTCATGGAGTCATAGGGGTCAAGGGTTGAGGGGTTGAAGGAACTCCGATGGTCCGCCTGAGCACCCGGGCGGATGCGATAGCCGCCGCAATCTTCAGGGCATCTCCTGGAAGAAAAGGGAGCATTCCCACAGCGAGGGCTTTCCCCGCACTCATTCCGGTGATTATTTTCAGCCATGTTACCCCAAAAAGATAGAGAATCAGCGATCCGCTGACAAGGGCGACTATGTCCAAATACAGGGATGTCCTCCTTTTTTCAACAATGACTCCGATAATGAATACGGCAGGAATATATCCGACCAAATATCCGCCGGTCGGCCCGATGATACGGCCGATTCCACCGGTGCCGCCGGCAAAAACCGGAAATCCCAAAATTCCGGCGATGAGATAGATCCCCACGCTTGCAAGCCCCCACCGGCTCCCGAGAAAAAGTCCGGTCAGAAAAACAAAGAAGTTCTGAAGCACAATAGGAACCGGCCCGATGGGAATCGCCACAAGTGCGCCCACCGCCGTCAAGGCGGCGCACAGGGAGGCATATGCCGTCATTTTGAGCTGATCCGTTGGTTTTGCAAATCCGTTTTTCATCTGTGAAAGCAATCCCCGTAAAGGATCCGTCTTTTGGAACCGTTTTTGAGCCTCAAAATGAGAGCTCCGTCTTCATCCACATCCTCTGCGATCCCCTTTACGGTTTCCTGCAGGGTTTGGATCCGGACAGGCCGGTGAAGGGTGGCGGAAAAGCGTTTCCATTCAGGGATCGTTTCGTGAAGCCTTCCTTCGTCAAGACGCTTTTCGAAAGCATCGAGATAGGCCGAAAGCAGCCGTTGCCGGGGTACGGCTTTCCCCAATATTGCTTTGATGGAAACAGCGGTCTCTTCCACCGGGGATACATCGTTGTTGACGTTTACCCCCAATCCGACGTTGATGTAAGTCAATGCATCGGCCTCTGCTTCAACCTCGGAAAGCATTCCGGCGATCTTTTTTCCTTTGAACAGGACGTCGTTCGGCCATTTCAGCCGGGCTTCGATGCCGTATTCGGTTGAGAGGATTTTTACCAGGGTAAGAGATGCGGCAAAATTGATCTGCCAGCAGAGTGCCAAAGGGATTTGTGGCCGGATCACCATGGTAAAATAAAGCCCGCCGTCATCCGAATGCCATATCCGCTTCAGCCTTCCCCTTCCCCGGGTTTGGGTTTCCGCGATCACCACCGTAAAGCCCGGACATCCGTTTCGGGCCAGATCCCGGGCGGTATCCATTGTGGAACCGAGCTCCCGAAAATAGTGGATACGGGTTTCACGTCCCGGGAATCCCCAGTGGAAAAGGATGTCCGGCTCATTTAAAAGCCGGTAGCCGGCGGGTGCAGATGGAATATCGTATCCGTATTCACGAAGTTTTTGAATGTGTTTGAATACCGATACCCTGGAGATACCCAGCCTGGAGCCGATGGTTTCCCCCGATACCGTGTTGTCCGCCTCTTTTAAGATTTCTAGAATTCGGCCTTTCATTGTTTCACGATTTTGAACTCGGAAGAAAAAAGTCCTGATATCGTTAACTTTGATATATTTATTGGTTAACGCAAAAAATGTCAAGGAAATATCACACCTTCTCTATGGCGCGGATTGTCTATTGCAATATGGATCTGCCGTGTTATAATATAAATAAATAGGCCTTTTACTTTTTCCATTCGACGACTCGGGTAACCGCTCATAAAGGACTTTTTAAGATGCGATTGAACCGATTCGTACCTTCAGAGCGGCAACCGACCTTAAATCCCATTCAATCATTATTGGGGGAAACATGATGAATCAAAACACGACGAACACGTTGGAACAGCATTTAACGCTGATCAAAGAAGGAAAGCGTTCCTTTGAGAATGCATTTCGGGGGGTGGCCAGAATGATCCTGGAAGACAGGATTGAAAAGGTGGTGGTAGACGGCAAGACCACCTATGATTTTCAAATCTTCCGCCACGGTAAAAAACACATCATCGGTATGTTTAATGAAATCAACAGCTTTGTATCATACGTTAAAGATGCCGCCCAGGGCGGATCCTCAAAGGAGATGGCATTCGTTCTGGTCGGAGAACCGGGGAACGGGAAAACGTTTTTAATTGAATTTCTCAGCAGCCTCTATCGCCGGTTCCTTTCCAAGGAAGGAAACCGCAAATACACCTTCAGGTTCAACGGGATGAACGCCATCAGCAGTTACGGAAAAATTTCAACTATCGAATCACAAACCTATGAGGATCCATTGATCCTGGCCATGAATCTTTTTGATGACGAAGATGAGAACAAGGAGTTTCTCTCGGAAAAAGCGGGCTTCTCAGATAAGGAGATTGAAATTCTTTACGACGATTATCGTCCTTTGGGCGCCTGCACGGGATATATCTGGAACGATATTCGCGTATTTTCCGATGGAAGGATCGACCGGATGCTTAAATTCGTGGAAATCGTTCCGGTTCCGCTCATCGAAAGCCTCGGCACGATTACCGGAAAATATCCGGCAAAAGATAAAATTACATCCTCCTCAGTAGATCTTTTAGGGGAGGAATCGATTCAGCGGATGCTGCACATCACGGATACCAGTAACCCATACCGTTTTGACCTGAGACGAGGCGCGCTGGCACGGGTGGCCGGAGGAGGCATTCACTTCAGCGACGAAATATTTAAGAATAAGAAAGACCTCATTCAAGTATATCTGGGGGTAATTCAGAACCGGGTAATTGAAATGGATGGTTACAAATGGCCGATCGATACGCTGATTCTGGCTACCAGCAACAACTCGGAATTCAACCGGTTTATTCAGGAAAAGGAGGAATCCCCGATCGTGGACCGGTGCCGGATATGCTATGTTTCGCACAACACCGATTATCAGCTCCAGAAAGAGCTCACCCAGTATGCCATCGGAAGTGAAACCAAAACCACGTTCAACAAGGAGTTTTTACATATCGATCCAAATCTGAATTATGCCGCATCGATTTCAGCCATTCTGACGCGGCTTCCCCGCTCGGAGAAATTGACTCCTGTTGAAACCATGAAGCTGGCTGCCGGTGAAGTGGCCGGTGAAAAGAGCATCAAAACGCTTGCGGAAGTCATCGACACCCTGAGCCAGGATCCGGATATTACCAAGCGGTTCGGCCAAAAGGGATTGGGACAGCGAAATCTCGGGCGCGCCATTCAACTCCTGGTGGAGAGCTCTGAAACCAACGAAGGGAAATGCATGTTTGCCTATGATGCATTCAAAGCCCTGAAGCGGATTATCCTTGACTATGTGATGGAGGAGAGCGACCGGGTCAAATACATGGAAGACCTCAAGACCGCCAAAAAGCTCTACCGGGAACGGATCATGACCGAGATGTTCAATGCATACATGGATGAGCCGTTTGCCATTCGAAAGGATGTGATGAATTACGTGAACATGATCATCGGCATCGATGCGGAAAATCTGGGCGCCGACAAGATGTGGAAATATAAGGATCCACAGAGCGGTCAGCTCAAAGCCCTTAAGATCGATGAACGCTACATTAAAAACGTGGAGGAGCGCCTGGAGCTGAAAACCGAGGAGCAGCGGGAGACGTTTAGGACGGCGATCCGAAAAATATACGGCCAGAAAATATCCATTAATCCCAACTACGATTTCATGGATAACCTGGAACTGGTTAAAGCGGTTACGGAAGTGCGCCTTAAATCCGATATTGCCGGCGCCGGAAGCCTTATCGGAGCGCTGGCAAACAGGACCAACGAGGAAAATCAGAAGCTTTACGACCGGATGGTCAAGACAATGCTGAATAAACTCTATTACTGCTCCACCTGCGCCCAAAAGACGATCGAATATTTCTGCACCCAGGAAGACGAAAGCTGATTGGAAATGGAGCCTCCGCGCTATTCTTACACCGTCGGTATCCGATCCCTGGAAGAACTTCTGGAGCGGGACCGGCAAAGAGAAAAAGATGGATTCAACCGGAAGATCCGGATCGGCCGGTTGATGAAGCCGGGCCGGAGCGCAAAAGATAAAATCATCGTGATTCCGACCACCGTTGAGGAAAAATTCGTCCACGACACGTCGGTTCCCGCGCCATCGGAGGAAGGACCCTCCGGCGGTTCCGGAGATGGGGAAGAAGGGGAGATCCTTGGTGAAGAGCCGATCCGCGGGACAGGCCCTGGTGCAGGGCCGGGCGAAGGAGAGAGCGGACCGCATGAGATTGAGTCGAGCGCCTATGACCTGGGAAAGATCCTCACCGAAAAGTTCGAACTTCCCAATCTGAAGGACAAAGGGAAAAAACGATCGCTGACCCGCTACACTTACGATCTGACCGACCGGCACCGGGGATCCGGACAGGTTCTCGATAAAAAAGCCACCCTTCGGAAGATTCTCAAGACCAACATTCATCTTGGCAACATCCCCGACCTGGATCATATCGATCCAGCCGAATTTCTCATCTCACCTGACGATCTGATCTATCGGGTTTTATCCCCGGAAAAAGATTTCGAATCCCAGGCCATGGTTTTTTTCTTAAGAGATTATTCCGGCTCCATGGAAGGGAAGTCGACGGATCTGGTGGTGACACAACATGTTCTCATCTTCAGTTGGTTGTTATATCAGTATGCCAGACAGGTGGAATCGAGGTTTATCCTGCATGACACGGATGCCAAGGAGGTCGGGGATTTCTACACGTATTACAATTCAAAGGTGGCCGGGGGAACAAAAGTGGCTTCCGCCTATCGCCTTGTCAACGAAATCGTAAAAACGGAAAATCTTGCAAAAGATTACAACATCTATGTATTTCACGGCACGGACGGGGATGACTGGGATACGGGCGGAACCGAAGCCCTCCCGGCACTCAAAACAATGATGATGTATGCCAACCGGATCGGTATCACCGTCGCCCAGCATGGGTCGGCCAGGAACCAGCGCACCGAAGTGGAAAAATATCTGGGCAATTCTCGCTTTCTGACGGAAAAACCGAATCTGATCCGGCTCGACGTAATGGAAGAAGACGCCGTAGAAGGGCGGCTGATCGAGGGGATCAAAAAGCTGATCGGCCCATAGAGCGACAGACACTTCCCGGAAGGGGATCGATGGATCTGATTAATCTTCATACCAAAGCGATCATGGAAGGGTGTAAAGAGAGGGCGCGGGACGCGGGCCTTTCCTTCCAGGACGAAACCCTTGAGTATATTGTGTCCAACAGAGACCTTCTCGAACTATCCCCTAAGGGGATGATCCCGACCCTGTATGATTACTGGGTTCATGATGTGGAGGTTCTAAAAGAAAAAGGGAAATATGAGCTTTATCCCACAAATCCTTATGAAACGGTCATCAACACCCGCCCGCCCATTTCCTTTTACAACGACAACAATCCGGACTGGCTCAATGTGATGATTTTCTACCACGTTCTGGCCCATATCGACTTTTTTCAGAACAATTTCTTCTTCAGGCATACATGGGATTACGACTTTACCGGCCAGGCCCTTTCGGACAAGAGGATCATTGCCAAACTCAGGGCTGAAAAGGGGAGATGGGTGGATTATGTTATTGAATTCACCAGAGGAATCGACAATCTTGTCGGGTTTCATCGGGAGCTTTCGCAATCGGAACAGTCCGATTCAAAGGATCGTCAGAACCTGCTGGATTATTATTTCGACGTGTTTCTTCAGTCCGTGAAAAAGATTTCGATCAGTGAGTATATCAAGGAGATCAACCGCTATAACGAATCGATTGGAAAACATGGAGATAAAGGAGAAAAAAACTTCTTTTCGATCGTTAAAAAAAAATATCCGGAATTCGGGACGCTCCATGAAAAGTATATCAGGGAAAAATCACCGGAACGGCTGGATCTGATTCAATTTCTATCAGAAAAATCCGAGTTTTTGCAAAAAGAAGAAAATCGATGGATGAAAACCGTCATGGAAGTGGTGCGAAAAACGTCGCTTTTTTTCCAGCCCCAGATCCGAACCAAAATCATGAATGAGGGATGGGCCAGTTATTGGCATGAAACACTTTTTCTGAAAGACGATAGGATCAAAGGACACGAGGTGGATTTTGCACGAATCAATGCCGGCGTCACCGCCATGCCCAGAGTCGGGCTGAATTCCTATGCCCTGGGGATGCGCTTGTTTTATTACATCGAAGAGATGGCCGATAAGGGAAAGTTCTCTCACGCATTTCAGAGAATAAAATCTGCCGGCCAAAGGGATGAATTCGATGCTCATGCGGGGAAAGGGAAAGAGTTCATTTTCTGGGTACGTAAACATTTTTGTGATTTTATGTTCATCAACTCTTTTGTCGACCAGGATTTTATCAATATAAACAAACTGTTTGTGACCGGGAAGCGGTTAAATGAGAATAAGATGGTGTTTGAGTATTACATTAAAAGCCGGAAGTTGAACGATTATCGGCGGATGCTTTTTGATCACCTGTATCATCCGCCTCATATTGAAATCGACAGACAAAAAAGCAAAGACCGGCTTCTGTACTTAGTTCATCTCTTCGAGAACAAGCCGTTGGTTGACGAGTTTATCCCCAATGCCATGATGGGGATCGAATATCTCCGGGGAGGGCCGGTCAGCCTGGAAACCACAGAGGCTGTTTTTGAAAAGCCCGAGACGGGGCCGGCTGCTTCGGGCAGAGGAAGCGAGGAAAGCTCGAAACGGGAGATCACATGGCAGCGCGTGGTGTATACCATGGAGAACCGGAAAATTTCAAAGCGCACGATCGAATCGCCATAAAACAGGATCGGGGATATGGAAAACATCAATAAAGCGATGCTGCATTTAGAAACAAGTGCAAGAGATATAGGGCACCGCATGCCGGTCACCTTCGAGGCGTTTCTCGGAGAATTGATCACAAACCCCTATGCGGCCATCCGAAACGTATTCCAGGTCTTTCACGACATGATCAAAACCTACGTTGGTGAAGGGATCGATGAATACCCGAATGATCCGGAATCGATCGGATATGTGTTTTATGATTGCAGCAACCTGTTGGTGGCAGGCGCCGACCATCCCTTTTTCGCAGACCGGTTGTTTGCCAACCGCCTGATGAAACACGTAGAGGCCATGCGACACGGCGCGCAGCAGAATAAGATTTACATTATCGATGGACCGCCCGGTTGCGGGAAAAGCACCTTCTTGAATAATCTGCTTCAAAAATTTGAAAAATACGCCAATACGAAGATGGGTCTTCGATATGAAACCCTTTGGCGACTGGACCGGAAAGCCCTTGGGGGAGCAAGGGAACACCGGTCGGCGCCGCTGCCGGAAAAGGCCGGAAGGGAATCCCCCGAATGCTCCGATTGCAAGGATTTCGAATTTGGAGCGCTCGATCGTCAGCGTATATTCCCGGATGATGAGTATGTTGAAGTTCCCTGTCCGAGCCATGACCATCCGATTCTCATCATACCGAGAGAACACCGCCGTTCTTTTTTGGATGATCTTTTCAGAAACGATGAGTTCAAGTGGAAGCTTTCCACTGAAAAGGAATACGAATGGGTCTTTAAAGACATTCCGTGCACCATTTGCAGTTCCTTATACGAAGCGCTTCTGGAAAAATTGAAAAATCCCGTGGAAGTCCTAAAAATGGTATATGCCCGGCCGTATCGTTTCAACCGGCGCATCGGAGAAGGGATCAGTGTATTTAATCCGGGAGATCAACCGTTGCGCCAGAACGTACTGTCCAATCCGATGCTTCAGAGGCGGGTCAACGCCCTTTTCAAAGACAGCCACCAGTTCCAATACTGTTTTTCCAGGTATGCTAAAACCAACAACGGCATTTATGCCTTAATGGACATCAAGTCTCATAACGCGGAACGGCTCATCGAGCTTCACAATATCATCAGCGAGAAGGTACACAGGGTCGAAGATGTCGAGGAGAACGTCAATTCCCTCTTCATTGCGGTGATGAATCCTGAAGATAAAAAGAATTTTCAGGATATCCAGTCGTTTTCAGACCGGATTCAATACATCCGGATTCCCTATATCATGGATCTAAGAACCGAAGTCGATATCTACCGGAATATCTTCGGCAAGCATATCGATGAAAATTTTTTACCCCGGGTGCTTCATAATTTCGCACGGGTGATTATCTCAAGCCGTCTGAATACACGCTCCGAGGCTTTAGTGGAATGGCTTGGAGGTCCTGAGAAATACGGCCTCTATTGCGATCGGAATCTACAGCTGCTGAAGATGGAGCTCTACGCCGGATACATCCCTCCGTGGCTGTCCGAAGAGGACAGAAAAAATTTCACGGCGAAAAGAAGGCAGAAAGTAATCGCCGAATCGGAAAGCGAAGGAGAGAAGGGGTTCAGCGGAAGGGATTCCATTAAGCTTTTCAATCGGTTTTATTCCGCCTATGCCAGAGAAGGGAAACTGATCAATATGTCAATGCTGTGCCATTTCTTCGATCAGATTCGAAAGGAAGAAGGGGACTGCATTCCGGAAGGCTTTTTGGAATCGCTGCTTCACCTTTATGATTACACCATTCTTCAGGAAATAAAAGAATCCCTGTATTATTACAACGAAGAGCAGATCGCCAAAGATGTTCAGAATTATCTTTTTGCCTTAAACTTTGAGATCGGATCGGCGGCAACGTGCACCTTTACCAGGGATCGGCTCGAGATCACGGAAGATTTTTTAAGCGGAATCGAAAATCGAATTCTCGGCGCTCAACTCGAGCAGCAAAAACGTCTTAACTTTCGGAAGGAGACCCAAAAAGAATATACCTCGAATACCTTGACCCAGGAGATCATGCTGGAAGGGAAACCGATTACGAAAACCGATTTGTATCAATCTCTGTATGAACGGTATGTTTACAATCTTAAAAAGCGGGTTCTCGATCCCTTTCTGAAGAACGAAAATTTCCGGCAGGCCATCAAAGAGTTTGGAGAGGAAAACTTCAAAACATATGATCGGCGGATCAGGGAGGACGTGACCTTCCTGATGAAAAATCTGATCCGGAAATATCACTATACGGACAAGGGTGCCAAAGAAATCGGCATCTATGTGATCGACAACGATATCGCCCGGAGGTTTGCCGATCATTAATGCCAGCAACTCCGATTTTTCCGGGATGGAATCAATATTGCTCAAAATGCTATGCTTCAGAATTACGATCTGGCGACAGTAGAAGTTTTCAGTCTGTTCCTTTTGCCTCATCCAGGACTTTTCTTACTGTTTTTGCCAATTTCGGAATTTCAAATGGTTTCATAATATAAGCTTTGATACCCAATTCCAGAGCCTTTTCTTCTGAAATTCGCTCGCTATAACCGGTACACAGAATAAACGGGAGGTTTGGACGGATCTTCATCAGTTCTTGTGCCAGTCGATCTCCCGACATTTTGGGCATGGTCGTATCCGAAATGACAAGATCAAATTGATCGGGATCGGATCGAAATATTTCTAAAGCTTCAATCGGATCTTTCGTACTTTTAACCTGGTAGCCGAGTTTTTCCAAGACCTGATGATTCACTTCGACTACTAAATCTTCGTCATCTACAAAAAGAATTTTCTCATTCCCTTTTCGAATCTCAACGTTTGGTTCAGCTTCAAGGATTGGAGTTGCTTCAGTTGCTGGAAACAGAATATTGAATGTTGTTCCCTTTCCAGGGTTGCTATTTACAACAATAACCCCCTGGTGGGTTTTGACAATACCATGAACCACTGCCAACCCCATCCCCGTTCCTTTCCCAACAGCTTTTGTGGTAAAATAAGGGTCGAATATCCGATTGATGTCTTGGGGCGAAATCCCTTTGCCGGTGTCTCTAACCGACAGTTTCACGTATTGGCCTGCAGATTGCTGCTGATACGGAGAAGCATCTTGGTTATCGATTTTCAAATTCTCAACACCGATTTCCAAGATCCCTCCTTCTTCGTGCATGGCATCCCGTGCATTGGTGCACAAGTTGATCAGGATCTGATTGATCTGGGTGGGGTCGCCCAATATAGCATCAGCATTTTCATCGATATTTTCTCTTATTTCAATGCTCGAGGGAATTGAAGCACGCAAAAACCGTAAAGAGCTCTTAATGATGGGCGCGATCTTGATCGCCTTCATTTTTATCCTTGATTTCCGGCTGAATGACAGAAGTTGTTGGACGACATCTCTTGCCCGTAGACATGCGGATCGGGCTTCTTCCAAGTTATGTTTTGCCGGATTCCATTCAGGAACATTTTCAATTGCCAACTCTGTATTCCCTAATATAATCGCAAGGATATTGTTAAAATCATGAGCAATGCCTCCGGCCAAAGTTCCGATCGCTTCCATTTTTAACGCCTGTTGAAGCTGGGCTTCCATTTTTTTCTGTTCACTGATGTCCCTTAAGTTGATGATGCTGTTTACGATTTTTCCTTTCTTGTCCCTCCCAAAAGCGCCGCTGACGCTGACGGGTATTTTCTTTCCGTCTTTCGTGAATCGATAGGTCTCAATCCCGGAAAAGCGCTCACCCGCCAATACTTTTTCTATCATCATCCGGGTTTCCGGCCAATTTTCTTCAGGTACGAAATGATCCATCTTTTTTCCTAAACGTTCTTCCAATGGCCATCCGAATACACGTGTAAATGCCGGGTTGAAATAGACGACCTTTCCTTCCATATCATAAACAGCCACAGGATCAGGATTGGCTTCCAAAACCGTTCGATACCTCTCCTCGCTCTCCGCAAGCGCTTCTTCAGCCTGTTTGCGTTCAGTCAGGTCGATACCCATTCCTGCGAGGTAATGACGTTGTTTGATCGTTAAACGCATTCCAGAAAGAAAATATGGTTTTCCAATTCCACTTTTAGATACAAAGTCGGCCTCTCCCGAAGATTGACCCTTTTCAAAGGCTTCTTTTATTGTCTTAGCAACTCTTTCTTTATCTTCACCCTGAAAGAAATCGAGCGGATTCATACTCGATATTTCTTTTGTGGAGTACCCTGATACGCTTTCAAAGTTTTTATTCCATCGCAGAAACTTCCCCTTATCATCGAAATAATAAAAAATACCGGGCAAGCTGTCGATTATTAGCTCTGATAAACTTTTTCCCTCCCCCGACAGATCGTCAGAATCTTGTGGCTCGGCAACGATTCTCTCTAGCTCTTTAACTCTATGTTCGAGTTCTTGATAGGTCGGCTTTTCAGTCATCGTATAGCCTTTTTTAAATTGAGCGTTTCAAGTTAAGATGAAATGGGTTAAAATAAGTTTAATTTTAGTTTAATTTTGTCAATTTTGTGAAGCTCCCCGCTCTGAAGAGCGGGCTTCCCGGTAAGGAAAATATCTATTTCAGATAGCTTCCCTTGACCCCGCCTTAAAAGGCGGGGGTTGTGGGAATCAGCCCGGCCAACAAGTTTTCATGGATATGATCAAACCCGCCGTTAGACATGATCAAAACGATGTCGCCGGATTCGGCTTTCTCAATTAAAAAGTTGATGATCGATTCCGTATTCTCAAAATAGCGGGCATCCTTTCCCCTATCTTTCAGATCCTGGACCAGTTTTTCAGAAGAAAATCGTATATCCGGAGGGATCTTTTCCAGAAGCGGCGGTTTGCGGATGCAGATCAGGTCAGCCATATCAAATGAGAGCGGGTAGGTTCCCTGAAAAACATTTCGCATGCTGGTGTTGGTTCTTGGCTCAAAGACGGCTATTAGACGGTTTTTTCTATATCGTTCCTTGACCGCTCGGATAGTTTCTTTAACAGCTGTGGGGTGATGGGCAAAATCGTCCATGACGGTGATGCCGTTTGTGATTCCCCTGATCTCCTGACGCCGCTTCACTCCTTGAAAGGTCTTTAGGGCTTTTTGAATATCCTCGAAGCTGATTCCCAGTTGATGGGCTACGGCAATGGCTGCCAAAGAATTTAAAAGATTATGCTTGCCCATGAGAGGAGTTTGAAATTCTCCGAAAAACTGATTTCTGAAAAATACTTTAAAAAAGCTCATGGATGAATTCAGCTCGATGTCTTGAAGCCTCCAATCCGCATTTTCGGATTTCCCGTATGTAACCGTGTACCCGTTTCGGTTTGAAAGGAGCTGCATTACGTTTTCATCTTCAGCGAAAGCGATAAGGGATGATGAAGCGGATAAGCGTGAAATCAGGGTACTAAATGCCTGAATGACGTGCGGGAGATCGGCAAAGATATCCGCATGATCGAACTCGATGCCGGTGATTACCGTCGCATGGGGATCGTAATGTAAAAATTTTGGGCCTTTGTCGAAGAAGGCGGTATCGTATTCGTCTCCTTCGATCACGATGTATTCGCCTTTCCCCAGCCGGTAATTGCTGTCGTAATTTTTCAGAATTCCGCCGATGATAAAGGAAGGATCGAGGCCGGTACTCTCAAGGATCCATGTCATGATGGAAGAGGTCGTGGTTTTCCCATGGGTTCCGGTGATCAGGATCGGCTTCTTGTTTGCAACCACAAAGTGGTTGATGGCTTGGGGCATCGAACAGTAACAAAGCCCCATGGTCTGCATGGTGATCGCTTCAGGATTGGTTTTTGTAACGGCGTTTCCGACGACTACCAGATCCGGGCGATACGAGAGATTTTTCTCCGAATACCCTTCAGCGACAACAATACCGTTTTGCTTAAGGAAAGTGCTCATGGGCGGATAAACTTTTTGATCGGACCCGGTCACTTCAAACCCCTTTTCCTTGAGCAGAGACGCAAGGGCGCCCATGGCGGTCCCGCACACGGCGATGAGATGAATGGTTTTAACGGTTTCGGGAATCCGGTTTCCTTCGGTTGCGGTCATGGATTTATCAGATGTATCCTTTAAGTTGTCTCAGGATTCTTTTAC
>JAZDGS010000028.1:0-3515 GCA_043806755.1 Pseudomonadota bacterium
TTCATTTTATTCTTTTTGCATAGTATTATAGCGACTCATTCTGTATAGAATAATTTTTCTTATATTTCAATCGGATGAGCGTTTCATGTGATTTTTTCGGGAATCCTTTGATTTGTGATTCAATTTGGCATAGAATTTAAAAAAAAAGGGATTGCCCGATGAAAGATGAAGCATTTCTCAAAAAGCCGGTTGACATCAGACCGGCATCGACGCTCATAATGATCCGCAAGTGCTCAGATGAGATCCAGGTCAATCTTGTCAAGCGAAGCGAGACGAGCGGCTTTATGTCCGGAAAATACGTTTTCCCCGGCGGAGCGATCGATGATCAAGATAGAGATGTCGAGCTATGGAGACCCCGAATGGACATGGATCAGGATGAAATGGCGAACCGATTTGGAGGAGGGCTCCAGCCGGAAGAAATCATTGCATACGGAGTATCCGCCATCCGGGAAACGTTTGAAGAAGCAGGCGTTTTGCTGGCCGAACGCGGATCAAAGGAAGTCGGAATAATTGATGATCATCAAGCCCGGCCCTCAAGAGGTATTTGCTCGAACGACGGATTCCAAAAGAAGATTCTCAGTGAAGATTGGATCCTTCAATTTTCAAGGCTTTTCAGGTGGTCCCACTGGATTACCCCGGAACTGATGAGGAAGCGATACGACACCCGATTTTTTTTATCCGTTGTTCCTGCGGGGACGGTTTGCCGGCCGGATCACCGGGAAGTGACGGAAAGCCTCTGGGTCACGCCGAAAAAGGCCCTTGCCGGGAACATAGATGGTGAAATTTCTCTAAGTCCGCCGACCCTGGTCACCCTTCATGAGCTGTTGGGATATCCCGAAATGGAAATGCTTGAGAAAGAAGCCGGACATAGGAAATGGGGGGAACCGCTCCTTCCGCGACTGATTCCGCTGGAAAAAGGATCCGTCATTATCGAACCCTGGGATTCGGAGTATCGGGACAAAGAGATCCGAATCGATCAACAACAACTTAAGAGTTCGGTTGTGCCTGTGGGGACCCCTTTTTCCCGTATTTGGCATGACGGAATGGTGTGGCGCCCGGTGGGCAGATAATAGCTATTCGAACGCGCAAAGGAGGAGATGAACAATGGCGGAGGATCCAAGAATCGGATACAAGATTACGGCAACGATAGTCGGTGTTAAGGGAGAGTGCAGTGCCGGCCACAAGATCGGCGATTCGTTTAATATCAGTTGCCATAATCCGGGAGGGTTGTGCGGGTTTTTCTACCATGACATTTTTCCTGGATTATCCACATTCCAGTTTGGAGGGCGGATGCCGTGGTGGAAGGAAGATGTGATCGAATTGCAATGTCCGGACCATCACAACGCCGTGACCTTGCGCCTTGAGCGGTCAAAATGGCTGTAACGTCTTGTTTGGGAATCGATTAAGCCAGATGAAAGAAGTTGTCGTCCCTAAAGAAAATGCTGTCTTTTGGCTGGATAAAAACGGTCGATGGCACAACCGGCATGGAGAATTTGAGCATAAAAAGATTATCGACTTTTTTAATCAATCGATTCAAAGGGATGAAAACGGCTATTACCTGGGACAAACCCATGACGATCATGTTGAAAAAGTATATTTCACCTATGAAGACTCTGCTATTTTTGTATTCGACGTGATAAAGGACGAAGGCGGGGTCAACCTGGTTCTCAATACGAAAAGAAAAATCCTTCTTGACCCAAAGCGTCTCTTCATCGAAGGCGACTTTTTATATGTGTCGTTTAATAAAGAACGGATCAAGTTCACGGACCAGGCCGCAATGAAATTATCCGATCTCCTGGAATTTAGAGAGGGGCATTACCTAATCAGGATCCAAGGGATTCCCTATTCGATTCCGGAACTTGCATGATCCCGTGATTTGGGATCCGTTTTGCGAAAACTCCGGATGTAATCCCTGACGTAATGGGGCATGCAGCCGTATCTCAAATACCCTTTGAAATCATCATTCACCTGCTCGGTTCCTTCATTTCTTGCTTTTCCCGCCTCTGAGTCTCAGGCGATTGTCGGCGCCGTGGTAGGAGTCGGCTTTGTCGGTCAGGATCAGTCTTTATGTTTCAGGCCGTGCGCTTCCTTGAATTTATGCAAATTTTCAGCATCAACACCATTGAAGCGGATTTTTTGCGCTTGAAAAGCTGAATTAATACATTCGGTTTTTATCCACTTCATAAATGGCCCGGCCGGTTTTCAGGTATGCACGAATATTTTCAATGGTTTGGGCGATGTTGAGCTTTGCGGATTCGGGTGTAAATCCGGCCACATGGGGAGAAAGGATGACATTCGGAAGTTCATGAAACGGATATGCGGACGGCGCAATTTCCGTTCCCCCTTTATCCGGATACGCGTACCAGGCATCGATGGCAGCGCCTTTTAAAACGCCGGCTTTCAAGGCTTCATACAATGCGCTTTCATTGATGATCTCCCCCCTACCCACATTGACCAAAAATTTTTCTTTCATCTGCATCAATTGCGGCCGACCGATGATCCCCCTGGTTTCATTTGTCAGGGGAAGGGAGACAAAGATCAATTCGGCCTTTGCTATGGCCTCCTCAATGTTCAAGGTGATCTCATCGAAATGATCCGGCAAAATTCGAACCGGACGCCTTTTGAACCCGATAACCGTGCATTCGAATGCCTTAAGAAGTTTTGCGATCTGTTTTCCGATTTCACCGGCTCCGATAACGGTGCACGCTTTACCGCGTATGGAATTCCAGGTATCGGTAAGGCCTCCTCCGGCCCAAAATCCATGCCATTTGAAAGATTTCAGATCTTGATGATATTCGATCATTTTTCCGTAAAAACAAAGGGCCATGGCGATGGCTCGTTCGGCAACGTAAGGGGCGTTTGCGTGGACATTCGCGATTCGAATGTCATGGGCTTTGATATAGGGCATGGGCAAACCGTCAATACCCGCATAGGGAACAAAAATGATCTCCAAATGGTTTGCGCTTTGTACAACTGAAAGCGGGATTTCGCCGGCAACAATCGCCGTAGCGGTTTGGAGTTCCTTTTCAGCTTCAAAAGGATCTGTAATAAAAAGATCATGTTTAAATTCCTCTTGAAGGATTTGGATTTGTGCCAGCCAGTCCCGGCTCAAACGCGATAAAAAAACGATTTTCATGATTTTTCCTGTTTTGTGAAAAAAATCGATCTCATAAGCCATCCCTAAATATTGATGTCATAAAATAATAATATCGCAAGCGGGGGAAGCGATATTTGATTATCCGTCGATCGTCAGTTCTTTTTTCTTTCCCTGATAGTCCGGCATGATGTTCTTCCATCCCTTGATGCAGCCATAGATGACATAACCGATGACCGCCAGGACAATGACGACCCCAAAGACCAAAATGGTGTTTGCAGGAATTGTAAACATCTGAGTCATCGCAAACTCTCCTTCCAATTGATTTCAGGGCCGAATATCCATTCCGGTCCCAAAGGCTATATCCGGACGGTCCTCACCAGGGGATTCATTTCCCGGATCCCCAGCAGAATCTCCTCTA
>JAZDGS010000029.1:0-12550 GCA_043806755.1 Pseudomonadota bacterium
TGGAAATGATCCAGTAATCTTTTTCCCGAAAAAGGAGTTTTAAACCGGAGATCATTTGACGAAAGGTTCCTGGAATTTCGGATAAAGGCTCCGGGTGCACGGCTTTCGGCGGCTGATCACGGACAAAAATGATCAACATCATCGTCAAGAGCAGATTGATACCGGCAAACAGAAGAAAAGAAGCCCGCCAACCCATGGCTTCCAGAAGAAGCGCCAGAGGGGTGGTGGCCATAAGAGTCCCTCCCGTTCCCAGGGAAACTACCATCGTCGTCAACGTGGCAAATCGGCCCGGATGAAACCAAACTGAAATCAGCTTGAACGTTCCCATCAGATTCGACGCCATTCCAATCCCAAGCATCAGGCGTGAAATCGTCAGTAAGGCCAACGAATCGGAAACGGCAAAAGCGATCGCTCCGGCCACGCCGACCAAATTTAAGGTCGCCATGGTCTTTCGAGCGCCGATTCTATCTAAAAAAACCGCCAGCGGAACCTGCGTGAAGGCAAAACCATAAAAAAACGCCGCCGACATCAGGCTGAGCCCTTCAGTATCAATCCCTAAATCCAACATGAGCCGGGGAGCGATAACCGCCACGGAGAAACGATAAAACTGGGACATTAAAAAAAGAAATGCGGAAACGGAAAAAACGATCACATGATGGATTGTCATCGGGGATATTTCGATCGGAAAGTGTTGCTGTTCACTTTGTTAATGGATTTTTGCATATTTGTCGCTTTCCATGTATCGTTAAGGTCAATTACTCATATCTTTTCGTTAAGGCAAGTCAAAACCGGTTCGGCGTAACCAAATGATATCCGAATCTGAAACAGATCACGCTATTGACATCTCAATAGCAAAAGATTAATGACGCCGGCAAAATTGGCTTTTCACGAGCTTATCAAAATTGATAGGTAAAATTCAGGAGACATCACCATGAGTTATTATTTAATGGATGGAAACGAAGCCCTTGCCCGAGGAGCCTTTGCCGCCGGGTGCCGGTTCTTTGCAGGATATCCCATCACACCGGCGAGTACCATATTTGACACTCTGTTTCAGCTTATCCCTCCGGCAGGGGGGATCTGCATGCAGGGAGAAGACGAAATCGCCTCCATCGGATACTGCCTCGGCGCATCCATGGCAGGAATGAAGGCGATGACCGCCACTTCCGGGCCAGGCATCAGCCTGTACAGCGAACAGATCTCTTTTGCCATCGCAAGCGAGATCCCGATCGTCATCGTGGATGTTCAACGGCTAGGCCCTTCCACCGGTTCGGCCACCCGGGGGGCGGATGGGGATATCCAGTTTCTGCGCTGGGGAAACAGCGGTGGGCTTCCGGTCATCGTTTTGGCGCCTGTCGATGTTCGGGATTGCTTTGTGCTGACCATGCACGCCTTCAACCTGGCCGAGCGATTCCGATGCCCGGTGTTCATCGCCTCCAACAAGGAGATCGCCCTGACACGGGAAAGCATCGATGAAAATGATCTTTTACCCATTCCTGTTGAAACCCGATCGGCTCCTTCCGATGCAGATCGCTTTCTCCCTTTCCAAATACCGGAAGGGCGCATGACGCCTGGATTTCTCCCAATCGGCGGAGATGTTATTGTACGTCAGACATCTTCCACCCACGGAGCGGACGGATACATCACCACAAATCCTGAAGAGATCCAAAAAAACCAGATCCGCCTTCTTAATAAAATTGAGTTTTTTGTCGATGACGTGACGGTTTATGACTTTTTTCCATCCGAGGATGCCGACACGCTGATAATTTCCTATGGCGTTACGGCTCGGGCGGCTCTATCCGCCGTTTCACAACTTTCGCCTTCCATAAAAAAGCCTTCCCTTCTTATCTTAAAAACCCTCTGGCCCGCCCCTGAAAAAATAATCAGGGAGAAAGCGCACCAAATGGAGACGATTTTCGTGGTGGAGATGAATATGGGGCAGTATCGAAGGGAGATCGAGCGGATTTTGCCGGGGAAAAGGGTGCAGTGGCTCGGCCGGATGGACGGAAATTTGATCTCCCCTCGAACGATTGCGGAGGTATTGAACCATGAATAGCCTTCTGAACCTCGAACGGCCTCCGGTCTTTTGTCCGGGGTGCACCCATGAACGGATCACCCATTCTCTGGATTCGGCCATGATGAACATGGGCCTTAACGGAAACCAGGTCGCCATCGTCAGCGATATCGGCTGCAGCGGCCTTTTCGATACCTTTTTTAAAACCCATGCCTTTCACGGACTGCACGGCCGGTCGCTGACCTATGCCGCCGGTCTGAAATTGGCCCGGCCTGAACTCACCGTCATCGTCACGATGGGAGACGGCGGCATAGGCATCGGCGGAGCTCATTTTCTCGCCGCCTGCCGGCGAAATCTCGACATCACCCTTCTGGTATTAAACAATTTTAATTTCGGGATGACCGGCGGCCAATTCTCAGTTACGACGCCTGCCGATGCACAGGTCGGATCCGGCTTCCTGAACCGCCTGGAACGACCGCTTGATATCTGCGAGGTGGCCAGGTCCGCCGGTGCGCCTTTCGTAGCCCGGCACTCCGGATTTCAAAAAGATCTTCCTCAACAAATTGAAAAGGCTATCCGGTTCAATGGATTTTCAGTCGTGGACATCTGGGGAATATGTCCGGGCCGTTACACCAAAAAAAACAAGCTAAGCCCCAAAGAGATCGAGGCAGCGCTATCAAATCTGACCCCTTTTAACAGGCCGGTTCAGGAAAGCATTCGGAAAGAATACGGCCTCCACTACCGGGAACTATCCGGCTCATCAAGACCGGCCCCCCCTCCCCTTCAGATCAAAGCAGAATTTGAGCCGCCTTCGGACGAGAGGCAGGATGTGGTCTTTTTAGGAGATGCCGGCCAGCGGATCCTAACGGCCGGTGAGATCTTCTGTCTTGCCGGAATGACCGCAGGGATGAAGGCGACCCAGAAGAACGAATACAACATCACGGTACTCAGAGGCCCTTCCATCAGCGAGATCATCCTCTCCAAAGAACAGATCGGATATACCGGCATTGAAAATCCGTCGGTGGTGATCGCCGTGGGACAGGAAGGGGTGAACCGGCGGCGCACCCTGTTTAACCGGATCACGCAAGATGGCCTGGTTCTGGCCGCTGCCGGGCTCGAAATCCCGCCTGTCCGGTGCGAGGTATTACGCGTGGATTTCCTAAAACAAAAAATCGGATCGGCCGACCGGGCGCTCGCATCCCTGGGGATCCTGGCCAAACTCAAACGGGTGATCCATCCGGATATGCTGCGAAAGGCCCTGGAAGCCCGGTTCGGATCAAGGGCTCAGTCTTCCCTCGATCTTATAGACCGGATTCACCTGGAGATGTAATGGCTCTTCCAACAATTCCAATTTCGGCTCAACTTAAACGCTCATTTAGGTATCATCAATTTTCAGCCTGATTTTATTTACCTGCTTGCTGCACCATTATTCAACCCCATATGATATGAGCTTTCGACGAAGTGTGTTCAAACCGATACCTAAAAGGCTTGCCGTTTTTGATTTGTTGAAATGCAATTTGCTGTAAACACTTAGTATATGAGATTTTTCAATCTGTGCCAGCGGCACAATCGGTTCAGATTCTGTCCGTAAGCGGCTCTGCGATATAGCTTTTCGTTTTCGCAGGTGAGCGGGAAGAAGGTCGATCGATATCGGCCTTCCCTGGGCCAGATTCGCAGCTGATTGAAGAATAGACCTGAGTTCCCGGATGTTTCCCGGAAATTCGAACTCCATTAAAAGACACATGGCATCCTCCTCAATTCCGGAACGCTGAGAGGGATCGCCATATTCCTTTAGAAATTTGGCCGCCAGCAATGGAATATCTTCTCTCCTTTCTTTCAGGGGAGGCAGGTGAAGCCATCCCCCCCGGATGCGGTAGTACAAATCCTTGCGAAATCTTCTTTGGTCCATCATCTTTTCCAGGTCTTCATTGGTAGCGGCAATAAAGCGTACATCGGCTTTTTCACGCACACTGGTTCCCAATCGGGTGTACTCTCCATCCTGCAATACCCGCAGCAGTTTTCCCTGGAGTTCGAGGGGAAGATTGCCGATTTCATCCAGGAACAATGTTCCCTTGTTGGTATGTTTTAAGTAACCGGCACGATCTTTTTCCGCACCGGTAAATGCCCCCTTGGTATGGCCAAAAAACTCGGCCTCAAAAAGGGTACCGGCGGGGGAGGCCATATTCACAGGGGTAAAAGGAAATTTTGATCTGGAGCTGGCCGCATGGATTGCCCGTGCAAGGAGCTCCTTGCCGGTCCCACTCTCACCGGTAATTAAAACCGGAACGTCACTCCCGGCGTGCAGTTCGGCTTCCTTCATTACCCGAAAAACTTTCGGAGACTGGGTTATTATCGGCTGAAATGCCTCCTTATGTATTATTTCAGATAGTGTCTTGCTCTTGCCGATATCCAGGATGTCGAGCAGGCGCTTTCTTTCCATGGTTCGATTCAAAGCAAACACCAAATCTTCCCGGCTGATCGGTTTGACGAGATAGTCGTAAGCCCCTTTTTTCAAACATTCCACCGCAAGCCGGGCGTCGTTTAGGGCGGTTATCATAATGCATTCGGTCCTCGGGCTGATGTTTTTTACAGCCTCGAGCAGCTCCAGACCATCCATGTTCGGCATGGTCACGTCAACCAGCGCAATATCAAAAGCCCGGCCGCTTTCAAAAAGGGATTTCGCTTTGATTGGATCGTCTTCGACCCGGATGTTTTGAAAGCCGGAAGATATGAGCTTCCCCTTGAGCAGTTCAAGGTAATCCCAGTCATCGTCTACGACTATGATACGTGTTTCCATTTAACTTTCCTTTCCGGGAGTTTTTGCATCCTGTTGTTGAAAAAAAAAACCACTTCCCCCTCCCTTTGTTACACGAATCCTTTTTGCAGATATGCCAAAATGGAGAATGCCAAAATGGACTAAATTCCTTTTCTTGCATAGATTACAACCTCTCGCCCTTAAGATGTGTGCCATATTGGCATACTAAGCCGCCAAATTCAAGAGTTGTCAATCCTCTCTGCTGCAATCCAATCAGATTTTAATATACTGAAATAATTATCAATATATTTATAATCGGATTAATGTTCATAAACGGCACAAAGCTTGCTCATCATATGATTGGTAAATATTTATGCTGAATCATATCTTCAACCGAAATCAAACAGAAAGAAAATATCACTCACAAGCTAATTCAATAATCTTTTTCATAAGAAGCAGGAGGTATCACCATGCGGCTGAAACGCAAATTCGACGTCGGTGAATTTGCCATTCTCGCAGAAATGGAGCCACCCAAAGGGGTAGATATCTCCAGGATGGTAACAAACGCGACACGCATTAAAGGGAGGGTAGATGCTTTTTTGGTACCGGAAATGAGCAACGCCGTCATGCGGATGAGCGCCTTAGGCGGTTCGATGATTTTACAGGAGAAAGGCCTAGAAACTGTCATGCAGGTATGTTGCCGGGATCGCAACCGGATTGCTTTGCAGGCGGACTTGCTGGCAGCCTATGCCTGCGGCGTCAGAAATATTATGGCGGTTACCGGAGAGGACCCGAGTTTTGGAGATCATCCTCAGGCTCGATCGGTTTACGATATCAATTTGCTGGAATTATTGGAGACCGCGCTAAGGCTCCAGAAGGGCAAGGACATGGCCGGAATAGAGCTTTTGGGTGTCCCTGAATTTCTATTAGGTGCAATGATCGATACCGGGGCCAAAGGGAAATCTCCTGAGATTTTAGCTGATGAGATGAACCAAAAAATGAATGCGGGTGCACGGTTTTTCATAACACCGCCATTGTTCGATCTATCGGCGATCAAAGCTTTTCTAAAACGGGTGGATCTTAAAAACATAAAAATCATTCCCACGGTTTTGTTGCTGAAATCCGTTGGTATGGCCCGGTATATCCAACGAAATGTTGAAAACGCCTTTATACCCGAGGCTTTGATTGATCGAATTCAAAAATCTCCTGAAAAAGTGCGCGAATGTATTCAGATCGCATCGGAAATGATCATCACGCTCAAGCAAGAAGGCTTCAGCGGGGTTCTCATATCAACGCTCGGATGGGAAGACAAAATTTCGGATATCCTTGACGGATTGAAAGGATGAAAACGATGCTGAGGGAAAGCGAAATAAAAACCAATCAGCCCTCAAATGATCTATCGGTAGATCTGATCGGCGCAGTCGCAATTGTCGGTGGCGGTATTGCAGGTATGCAGGCAGCTCTGGATCTGGCCAACTCCGGTTACTATGTGTATCTTCTTGAAAAATCACCTGCCATCGGCGGAACCATGGTTCAGTTGGATAAAACCTTTCCGACTCATGATTGTGCCATGTGAATTGTTGCGCCGAAACTGGTCGAGGTCGGCCGGCATTTGAACATTGAAATTCTTACACTGTGTGAAATTATTGACGTTAAAGGCCAAAAGGGTAATTTCACGGTAACAATCCAAAAATCCCCTCGCTATATTGATACGGAAAAGTGTATTGCTTGCGGCACTTGTGCCGAAAAGTGTCCCGCCAAAGCAGCAGATGAATACAATCAAGGTCTTGTCAAACGCAAAGCGGCGTACATTCCTTATTCTCAAGCATTGCCTTTTAAGTATGTGATCGATCCGGTTAAATGTATCTATTTTAAAAATGGGAAATGCAGGGCCTGTGAAAAATTCTGTCCCACCAATGCGGTCATCTTCGATGAAAAAGAAGAGACATTATCAATTAATGTGGGTTCCATCATATTGTCCGGCGGTTCCAAAGTCTTTGATTCTCCCATTCTGGAAGAATTTTATCATCATTCAAGCAACCCCAATGTCTTGACCAGCCTCGAATTCGAACGAATACTCAGCACCTCGGGCCCCACTACCGGTGATCTGGTGCGGCTATCGGATAAACAAGAGCCTCGAAAAATCGCCTGGCTCCAATGCATCGGATCCAGAGATACCAACCGTTGCGGAAACGGTTACTGCTCGGCAGTGTGTTGCATGTACGCCATTAAAGAAGCGAAAATTGCCAAGGAGCACGCCCACGGCGATCTGGAATGTGTCATCTTCAATATGGATATTCGGACGTTTGCCAAAGATTATGAGCAGTACTATCGGCGGTCTGAAACAGAAGACGGCATCCGTTTTGTGAAATCACGGATCCATGCCATTGATGAAGTTGGAGAAGACAAAAGCCTGCGGATCCGATATGCGGCTGAGTCCGGTGACATAAGAGAAGAGGTGTTCGACATGGTGGTATTGTCAGTGGGCCTCATGATACCGCACTCAACCATCGATTTGGCCCGTCGTTTGGACATAAACCTCGATCGCTACAATTTTGCTTCAACCAAGACATTTATGCCGGTTGAGACTTCCAGGCCCGGCATCTTTGCCTGCGGTGTATTTCAGAGCCCCAAGGACATTCCAAGTTCCATAACCGAAGCCAGTGCGGCCGCATGTGCAGCCGGCATTTGCTTGGCGCCGGTCCGTGGAACACTAACCCAGACGGTGAAAATACCTGATGAAATTGATGTTGCCGATCAACAGCCGCGTATCGGCGTGTTTGTATGCAGCTGCGGTATCAACATTGCCGGTGTGGCGGACGTCAAAGCTGTTTCGGCTTATGCCGCCGAACTTCCTTATGTCGTCTTCACGGCAAACAACCTGTTCTCCTGCTCTCAGGATTCTCAGAAATTGATGAGGGAAATGATCAGAGAATACCGGCTCAATCGGGTGGTGGTGGCGGCCTGCAGCCCAAAGACCCACGAAGGGATTTTCATGGACAATTTGGAAGAATGTGGCCTTAACAAGTATCTCTTTGAGATGGCCAATATCCGTAATCAAAACTCCTGGGTACACTTCGAAAGGCCGGATGCTGCCACTGAAAAAGCAAAAGAGCTGGTACATATGGCTGTCGCGCGAGCGGCCACCCTTCATCCTTTGCTTGAAAAGCAGATACCCATCATTCAACGGGCCTTAGTCATAGGCGGCGGCGTCGCCGGAATGAATGCCGCGCTGGGTTTGGCTGATCAGGGATATGAGGTCGTTGTGGTGGAAAAGGAAAAAAATTTGGGAGGTCTGGCCAACCGCCTCACGAGCACCATTGACGGCTCAAATGTGCGTACCTATTTGGAATCCTTGATTAAAAAAGTATCCTTCCATACTAAAATTCAAGTCCTGACAAATTCACTTATTGTGGGTTTTTCAGGATTTAAGGGCAATTTTACTACCGAACTTCTGGTCGGACCGGGCATGTATGAAAGAAAAATTGATCACGGTGCAGTTATTTTAGCCACTGGCGCCAACGAATATCAACCTAAAGAATATTTATATGGCCGGCACTCCAGGATCATGACCCAGATAGAATTGGCCGAACGGCTGGAAAATGACGGAGCGGACGATCTTAACCGGGTTGTGATGATTCAGTGTGTCGGCTCCCGAAACGAAGAAAATCCGAATTGCTCCAGAGTCTGTTGTCAGACGGCCGTTAAAAATGCGCTTCACATCAAGAGACTTCGACCTGAAGCCGATATTTGCATTCTTCACCGAGATATCAGAACCTACGGGCTTTTGGAGGATTACTACACAAAGGCCAGGCAAAGCGGCATCTACTTCATCCGGTATGACCCTGATGATCCGCCGATCGTCGAGTCGCCGGAAGATGTCCTTACTGTAACGTTTAAAGACCATGATCTGGGTTATCGGATCCGCAAGGATTGCGATGTTATTGCGCTGAGCACCGGTATGATCGCCCAGGATACGGAAGAACTGGCTTCCATCATCAAGCTCGACCGGAATTCGGAAGGATTTTTTATGGAAGCCCATGTCAAATTGAGGCCGGTAGATATGGCCACTGAAGGGATTTTTGTCTGTGGAACCGCACACGGTCCGAAGCTTTTATCAGAGACTATTGCCCAGGCCTATGCCGCTGCATCCAGGGCAACCGCCTTACTTTCCCGGTCTCATTTGACGTTGTCCGCCGTGACGGCCAAGGTTGAGCCTGAAAAATGTGCTGCTTGCTTAATCTGTTTGCGATCATGTCCATACCATGTACCGAAAATCAATTCGGATGGTGTCAGCGAAATCGACCCGGCCCTTTGCCACGGGTGCGGGGTTTGCGCCGCCGAATGTCCGGCCAAGGCCATTCAATTGAGCTGGTATGATGATGATCAATTACTATGCAAGGTTGAGGCGTTGCTGGAAGGAGTGGTGTGATGGAAAATTTCGAGCCGATCATAATTTCATTTTGCTGCTATTTTTGAGGTTATAGCGCGGCAGACCTGGCAGGTTCCATGCGATTGAAATATCCGGCAAACATCAAAATTGTTCGGGTGCCATGCACCGGGAAGGTGGACATACTCCATATCCTGAGATCATTTGAAAAAGGAGCCGACGGGGTGTACGTGGTCGGATGCCTGGAAGGAGACTGTCATCATCACAGTGGGAATCTGAGAGCCCGTAAACGAGTGGAGCAGTCCCAAAAAATCTTGGAGACCATCGGTATCGGGGGGAATAGGATACAGATGTACAATCTTTCTTCCTCCGAAGGTCCTCGTTTTGCCCGGATCGCAGGGGAGATGGTTGATAAAATCATCAAGTTGGGACCAAATCCCATTAAAAAGGCCAAACACGCGACGGTAGCTTCCAGGTGTTAAGTATTGGACAATATGATTAAAGTATTTGGGCCGAAATCCCTTTACATGTAGCGCTCCCGGGAGCTTCAACTTTTGTTAATTTGAGTTTCGAATTTGGTTTTAGCCGCCGCTTTCGCGTGAAAATATACAAGGGATAACCGGATTTCTAAAAAAAAGAGGGGATCTGACGTATGATTGTCGCCGATAAAAAACCGATCGAGGAGATTATAGAGGAAGTTAAAGACAAGCATACAATTTTTATTGTGGGCTGTAACGAATGTGTCACGGTTTGTGAGGCGGGAGGAAAGAAAGAAGTCGGCATTCTCGCTTCAGCGCTTCGAATGTATTTTCTGAAGGAAGGTAAGGAGGTGAAGATAGATGAAATGACGCTGCAACGACAGTGTGATCACGAATATCTCGAAGAGATTCGAAACGTCATCGATAAATATGACGCCGTTGTCTCTTTGGCATGTGGGGTAGGCGTGCAATTCATGGCTGAAAAATACCATTCCATTCCGGTTTATCCGGGAGTGAATACCTGTTTTATGGGCGTAACCGAAAAGCGAGGTCTTTGGACCGAGCGGTGCCAGGGCTGTGGGCAATGCATTTTAGCCCACACTGGAGGCATCTGCCCGATCTCACGCTGTGCCAAACGAATTCTCAACGGACCTTGCGGCGGCTCCTCCAACGGGCATTGTGAAATCCGCAAGGAGCTTGACTGCGGGTGGCAGTTGATTATTGATCGCCTCAAAGCGTTGGGCAGGCTTGACGACTATGAAAAAATATATCCCATAAAAAATTGGTCCACCGATAGATCGGGAGGACCACGACAAGTTGTCAGGAAGGACGTGCAGGAATGAAAGTGAAAACGCCGAGCAAACTGGAAAAGATTCTTGCCGCCGGTTATCTTGCCGTTACTTCCGAGTGTGGGCCTCCACGGGGTAGCGACCCGGAAGTTATCGCCAGGAAGGCTAATTTAATCAAAAGCCACGTGGATGCCATCAATATAACAGACAACCAGACGTCGGTAACGCGGTTGTGCAGTCTGGCTGCCTGTATCCACCTTAAACTCATGGGCCTCGAACCGGTACTGCAGATGGTTACCCGTGACCGCAATCGTATTGCTCTGCAAAGCGACATTCTTGGAGCAGCTTCTTTTGACATTCACAACATCCTTTGCCTTTCCGGAGATCATCAGAGTTTTGGAGATTGCCCCCAGGGACAAAATGTCTATGATATTGATTCCATGCAGTTGATTCAAACCGTCAGGTACATGCGCGACGAAGGTAAATTTCTCAGCGGTGATGACCTCCATCGCTCCCCGCAAATGTTTGTCGGAGCTGCAGCCAACCCTTTTGCCGACCCGTTTGAAATACGCGTTCCGCGTCTGGCCAAGAAAGTGGCGGCCGGAGCCGAATTTATTCAAACACAGTGCATCTACAATCTCGATAAGTTCGAACTCTGGATGAAAATGGTCTGTGATCGAGGGCTTCATGAGAAAGTTCATATTTTAGCCGGCTTAACGCCTTTAAAATCCGCCGGCATGGCCCGTTACATGAAAAACCGAGTTCCGGGTATGGATGTCCCCGACGAAGTAGTGAAACGGATGGCAGGGACCCCCAAAGAAAAACAGCCCGAAGAAGGCATTACGATCTGTATTGAATCCGTTGAGCGGCTCAAAAAGGTGGAAGGGGTTCATGGATTTCACATTATGGCCATCGAGTGGGAAGAAATGGTCCCTGAGATTGTGGAAAAGGCAGGCCTTTATCCGAGGCCGAATGTGGAATGATATTTAATATCGATATGGAATATCTATTGAGGAGGTAAACCATGAAAGAGAAAAAAAGAATCTTGATAGTGGATGACGAACCTGATTTTTGTTCCATTGTTCAGGGGCAGCTGGAAAAGGAAAAGTTCGAGGTTGAACTGGCTTACAATGGTGTCGAGGGTTTGGAGAAAATACGCGCAAATCCGCCGGATGCAGTTATATTGGATGTCATGATGCCGGAAATGGATGGATACAAGATGTGCAAATTGCTCAAGGCTGATAAAAATTATCGCGATATCCCTGTCATTCTGTTAACCGCCGTAGCATCACATGTGATATCCACCCGTTACTCCCATGCGGACGGAATGAGCACGGAGGCCGACGACTATATCGCCAAGCCGGCTTCTGCAGAGGAGATCATCCGGAGCGTCAAGAGGCTTTTGAGCGACTAGCCCTTCAATTTTAAATTCGCTTCCGAATCGAAGCACTCAAAAAGCAGGCAATTCCTGCTTTAAGCGTCACCATCAGGTAACGGCATGATGTTTCTAGTCGGTCTTTATGTCGCAATATTCATTTTCGTTGTCGGCATGATTTACAAGGTATCAAGCTGGTTCCGTTACAGTTTTGATCCGGCGGACGGCGAGATCAGTGCAATAAAAAGATTTGTTGCGGCCGTTAAGGGAATTTTCTTGACGGTATTCAGTAAAAAAATCGGAATCATTATCAAGGTATTTGTTCTTGATGTGCTCTTGCAGATCAGAGTGCTGAGGGAAAACTTTTCCCGGTGGTTGATGCACATGCTCATATTTTGGGGATTTTTACTTCTGGTACTCATGCATGCCCTGGAAAGCCTCATTTCTCAACTTCTGTTCACCGACTATTATTCCACCGTCAATCCTTTCCTGTTTCTAAGAGATCTTTTCGCACTTATGGCGGCCTTCGGTATTGGAATTGCCGTGTTCCGGCGGTTTATACTTAAAGTCCCTCGAACGTCTACCAACGCCATGGACTACTATGCCATAACTATTGTGGCATTCATTTTGATTTCCGGCATTTTTTTGGAAGGATTCAAAATCACCTCTTACACTGCATTCGTGCAAATGCAGGAAGATTATGCCGGGCTGGAAGACAAAGATGAGATTCAGGCGCTTGAAAGCTATTGGGT
>JAZDGS010000030.1:0-31839 GCA_043806755.1 Pseudomonadota bacterium
GTCGAATTGACATAGGTGACCACCGGCATGGGCGGGAGTTCTTTCAGTTTATGCTCCAGGTCCTTGGCCGTGATCATATCGGCCATCGGGCATCCGGCATCAAGCCGGGGAAGCAAGACGGTTTTGTCCGGCGATAGGATCGATGCGGTTTCTGCCATGAAATGCACCCCGCAAAAGAGGATGATTTCGGCATCTGTTTGAGCGGCCTTCCGGCTCAGTTCCAGTGAATCGCCGCAAAGATCGGCAATCTCCTGGATTTCCGGCGGCTGATAGTTATGCGCCAGCATAATGGCATTGCGCTCTTTAAGAAGTCGGCGGATTTTCTTCTTTTGCTCATCCATAGCAGGCTTATCTATCCTCGTCGATTTGAAGGACATCAACATGTTTTGGAATGATGAAGGTAAACAGGGATTCATTTAAATGCAATCCGAACTGGTAACCGGATAGTGCGATCCGGGTTTCATCCTTGTAGGCATTGCGGGTTACGATCTGAGTCACTAAAAACGTTTCGGGCTCCACGATAAGATGGATTTCAACGACGTCCGGGTGGCTTTTTTTCGGTATGAGCTTGAGCGCCCAGGAATCCTTTGCCCGCGCAGCTTCAAGAGAAACGGAAAACGACTTTCGAATCTGCCGGATGTCGGAAATGAAGCCGACGCCCTTCCCCTCCCCGAAGAGGTTCGGCGCTTTTCCTACCATGACCTGACGGTCGAGAGGCCGGTAGACCCAGAGGTCAATTCCATTGGTGATGATGATCTGGGTTTCCGGTTTTTCATATTCCCAGCGCATTTTTCCCGGATGCTTGACGAAAACCTTTCCGGAAGCGGTATCCGTAATGTCCATGGCTGCGAGCGTGGAGTTCTGATCGAACCGGGCCGTAAAGGTGGAACCGGCATACCGCTCTTCGATTCCCCGGAGGATATCGTCAAGCCCGATGGGCGATCCGGTACCTGAGGCGCGAGGCTGTGCAATTGCAAGGTTTAGGGATAGGAATTGAAACAGGAGGAACGTGAAGGATAAAATCGTCATCAGGGTGCGTTTCATGAGGGTGGCTCCATGCTGTGATCCTATAAGTATTTGGCCATTGCAGCCATCAGATCATGTTTTTGCATTGATCCGGAAAGGGTTTCCTGGATCCGGCCGTTGTCGAAAGTCAAAAGAGACGGTACGCTCAAGATATCGTATCGGGAAGCGGTTTTCGGGCTGGCGTCCACATTGATTTTAACGACCCGTATCCGTCCTTTGGATGCCGCGGCGAATTCGTCGATGGTCGGCGATACGCTGCTGCAAGTGGGGCACCAGGGGGCCCAGAAATAAGCGAGCACCGGAATCGGGGACTGAAGGACCTTGGCATCAAAATCCCGGTCTGAAATCATCACCGGTTGAGGTGAAAAAAGCGCCTCGGTTTGAAGTGCTTGCCGGCATTTGCCGCACCGGGCGTTTTTTCCGAGTTTGTCTTCCGGAATCCGGTTTTTGGCCCCACACCGGGTGCACCGGATCTTGTATGAATCGTCTTTAGCTGTTTTCATCTGTTCGCATGACTCCGTATCGTTTCAGTTTCTGGTGAAGCGTTTTTCGGGTGATTCCAAGCTGCCGGGCGGCTTCACTTTTATTTCCGCCGGTTGCCTCAAGCACTTTTAAAATGGTGACCTTTTCCACTTCGTCAAGAGGCATACCAGTGACGGCATAGTTGAAGGGCGTTTCCGAAGCTGATGGGATTTTATCCCCGGGCCAGGAGATGATCATGATGGGCAGATCGTCGTCATCCAGGTATTCGCCATGAGAGAGGACGACACCCCTTTCCATCGCATTCATCAACTCTCTGACGTTCCCAGGCCAGTCGTACCGGATAAGCTGGTCCATGGCAAATGGGGTGAATCCTTTGATCGGTTTCCGGTTTTTTTCTGAAAAGAGCGAAAGGAAATGCTGGGCCAAAAAGGGAATGTCATCCCGCCGTTCCCGGAGCGGTGGAACTTCCAGGTTGACCACATTTAACCGGTAATAGAGATCCTCCCGGAATTTGCCTTCCTTGATTGCATCCATAAGGCGACGGTTGGTAGCCGCGATGACTCTGACATTCACCGAAATGACCTTATCTCCTCCCACCCGCGTCAGCTCCTTTTCCTGGATCACCCGCAACAACTTCACCTGCATGGCAAGAGACATGTCGCTTACCTCGTCGAGAAACAGGGTGCCACCGTGGGCCTGCACGAATTTTCCTTCTTTTCTCCGGTCGGCTCCGGTAAAGGAGCCTTTTTCGTGTCCGAAAAGCTCTGATTCGAGAAGGGTTTCGGTGATCGCCGCACAGTTGATTTTCACAAAAGGTCCGGTTTTACGGTGGCTGTTATAATGGATGGCCCCTGCAATCAGCTCCTTCCCTGTACCGGATTCGCCGGTGATGAGAATCGCGGCTTCGGAGGGAGCCACCTGCGCAACGGTTTCAAGCAGCCGGATCATCTTCGGGCTTTGACCGATGATGTTCTGCCGATCGAACTGTTTTCCGATGCTTTCTTTAAGAAGCCGGTTTTCCTCTTTTAACCGGATGTGCTCCATGGCCCTTTCCATGGTGAGCTTCAATTTGTCAAAATCAAGAGGCTTGGTGAGATAATCATAGGCGCCTTTTTTAAGTGTCGAAACGGCTGTCTCAACAGATGAATAGGCGGTCATGATGATCACCGGAATGACCGGGTTAAACGACTTTATTTTATCCAGAGCTTCGATGCCCGAAACGTTAAGCATCCGGATATCCATCAGCACCAGATCAAAGGGTCGCTGTTGAACATGCTCAATGGCCGCTGCACCGTCGTCGGCTTCAACGATATCATATCCCCACTCTCCCAAAAGGGCACGAAGCATGATTCTGTGGGCGGCGTCGTCATCGACCACCAGAACGGTATTTTCCATTTTCATCAATGTGCGGTTCCTTCCACGTCCGGCAGCCAAAGGGAAACGATGGTTCCTTCACCCAACCGGCTTTGAACTTTGATTTCGCCTCCATGCGCTTCCAGAATGTTGTGAACGATGGCAAGACCAAGTCCGGTTCCGGAAGACTTTGCGGTAAAATAGGGATCGAAAATATGATCCAGATCTTCAGTCCGAATTCCGGTCCCGGTGTCCGAGATCCGGAATTCAGTCCGGCCCATATCTTTTTCACGGGAAACCGAGATGGCCAAAATGCCTCCTTTGTCCATGGATTCCAGCGCATTGAGATAGAGATTGAGCAGCACCTGGCTGATCCGTTCCGGATCGATCCATATGCTTTTCAAATCAGAAGGCATTTGGGTTTTGACGGCGATCTGTTTTTCTCCGGCATGACTCTCAATCAATTTGAGCGAATCCCGGATAAAGTCGGAGACATCCACTAACTTTTTATTGATGGGGACCGGTTTGGCAAAATCAAGAAGCTGTCCTACCACCTTGTTCAGGCGATCCACTTCCTGGATCATAATGCCGGCGATCTGTTGGTCCTCGGGTTTTTCCCGGTATCGTTCCTTGAAATACGTAGCAAATCCTTTGATGGAGCTGAGTGGATTCCGGATCTCATGGGCAACCCCTGCCGCCAGCCGTCCTACCGAAGCCAAACGCCGGCTTCGAGCCACTTCCTGTTCAAGAGCCCGAACTTCAGAAAGGTCTCGAAAGAGCAGGACATGGCCAAGAAACCGGTTTGTTTCATCCATCAACGGTGATGCGATGATTTCCAGGGGGACTGTTTTCCCGTCCTTACGGATGCAATCGATTTCCCGCTCCATGTGTTCTGCGGGTGCATTGAAATCCGAAACCAAATTCCGAAGTTCACTCGGAAGGGTCTCACTCGCGTCTTTTCCAAGGGAGTTGTCACGTGAAAGATTCAGGACCGAAACAGCAACCTGATTCATGGAGGCGATTTTCCCTCTGCTGTCGGTTGCGATCAAGCCGATGGGCATGTTTTCCACGAGGTTGTCCGAAAACGCTTTGATTTTGGAAAGGGAGGATTTAGCGGCATGGTAGCTTTGGGCTAAAAAGAGGAGGACGACGCCTGCAAATCCGATAAATAAAAGGATAATTCCCATCACGATCGTATGTCGCGTGTCCGCCCCCATCGCTTCTTCAATAGTGCTCATATCGAGACCTACAAAGATGATCATATCCACAATTGTGGGATCTTTTCTCTCTTCAGGGAGCGATTCGAAAAACCGGTGAAACATCATTCGTCCCCGATGCATCCCTCCCATTCTCCCTCCTGACGGAGAAAATTTTCTGAACACTTCAAAAATCCGTTTTTTCTCCGTGGTAACGACGATCCGTTTTTGAACGGTTTCGAGCTGCGAGATTTGGGACAAATCGATGGATTTGCCGTGCTTGCGGCCTATATAGATGGGGTTGTTGTGCGCGAGAATGTTTCCGGAAGTGTCGGTCACGAGAAGGTATAAAATATCCGGCTGCCGGGCTGTTTCGGTCAAAAGGCGTTGAAGTCCCAACCCATCCCAATTCATTCCCATCATGCCGGTTCGGGTTCCGGCTTCAAATGAACGGATCAATGCGGCACCCTTTTCCAAAAGAAGACGGGAAATGCTTTCTTTTTCCCGGTTGATGTTTTGGAACGTGACGAATGCAAAAATCGGGAACAGTACGGCAACCGCTCCGATGAAAATCCACGGTGGTACGCTGGTAAAGAGTTTTGTATGGGATGCTTTCGGATGCATGATCACATCGTACACGCAAAATAAATGCCACAAAGACAACCCATTTTTTTTATTGTCTCCTTCAGGGATTAGGAGGAAAACCCTCGCATTTAAACGAAGACTTCAGCCTGATTTTTTCGGTAAAAGGTTCGAGGGTAATTGAAAAATGGTGTTCGCTTGAATCTGCCCCCTTGATTCCTGGGCAGCTATCGCTACCGGATTTAGCCGGACGGTGCTTAATCATTGTTTCCTTTTTACCCACAACAAGATCCATATCATGTTCAAATGGATATTAAGTATCCATCATCTTTTAAGAAATGACAATAATTTTTCAATTGACCAGCTATGGTTGATGGTATTGGATTGGTTTTTCTGCGATCGGTTCCAGTTTTGGCATGCCATTCGCATATGATCCTGACAGGCTGCAATCCATTGTCGTCTTAGCGGCATATATAATCGTCAAAGACGACGAGGCCGGATTTGACGCCGCAAATCGGAAAAGATTGAAATTCGGGCAATTAAGTATTATCATTGGCAAAAACCTAACAAAGCGAATACCTTATCTAAAGAGGAGGATATAACATGCGTTTACTCGGAAACCATTTAAAGGGAATGAAGGGGAAAGTGTTTGCCGTTGCCATCTTCCTGTTCCTTATTGCGGGATTGGCTTTTTTCATCTCATCAACGAATACTTCGGTGGTGGCAAAAGAAAAAGAAAAGGAACGTTTTCTGGCTCCTGAGAGCTTCAGCCGGCTGGCGGAGATGGCCTCTCCCGCAGTAGTCAACATCCGTACCGTTAAAACGACGAGAGGCGGCGGGCGCGTGTTTCGTCATTTCATGAACCCTCCGGGCGGAAAGAATGATCCGTTTCAAGATTTTTTTGACCGTTTCTTCGGTGATGATCAACAGAGGGAATTCAAACAGCGAAGCCTTGGGTCCGGCTTCATCGTCGATAAGGAAGGGTATATCGTAACCAACAACCATGTGATCGAAGATGCGGATGAAATTCGTGTCCAGTTGTATAATGAAAAAGAATTTGACGCCAAAATCGTGGGGCGCGATCCCAACACCGACATCGCGCTCATTAAAATAAAGGCGACACGGGACCTCCCGGTTCTCAAGATGGGGAATTCGGATACGGTGAAAGTCGGAGAGTGGGTTGTCGCCATTGGAAATCCCTTCGGGCTTGAAAGCACCGTGACCGCAGGAATCGTCAGCGCCAAGGGCCGGGTGATCGGTTCAGGCCCGTATGATGACTTTATCCAGACGGATGCTTCCATCAACCCGGGAAACAGCGGGGGGCCCCTTATCAATATGTCAGGCGAAGCGGTGGGCATCAATACAGCCATCGTTGCCAGCGGGCAGGGAATCGGATTCGCCATTCCCATCAATATGGCCGTCGCGATTATGGACCAACTGAAAAACAGAGGAGAAGTGACCCGCGGCTGGCTGGGCGTGGGGATCCAGGATTTAAAAGGAGAGATGGCCGAATATTACGGCATTAAAGATACGGAAGGGGTATTAGTGGTCCAGGTGTTTCCCGGAGACCCGGCTGAAAAAGCAGGAATTCAGGCCAAAGACATCATCCTGGAGATCAACGGTCAGAAAATCAAAAGCAGCCGTCAGCTCAGCAAGATGATTGCGGATATCAGTGTCGGCGACAAGGTGCAGATAAAATTGTTGCGGAACGGAAAAGAAAAAACCGTTAACGTAATCGTTGCCAAACGAGAGGATACAAAAGTCGCTTCGGAAAATACACAGAAGGAATATGAGGATGAGATCGGAATCCAGGTATCCGAACTGACGCCCGAGATCGCCAGTCGGTTCAATACGCCGCAGATGGAAGGGGTTATCGTGATCGCGACCGCGCCCGGCGGGAAAGGCGAATCGGCCGGAGTGGTAATGGGAGATATCATTAAGGAAATCAATCATATCCCCGTCAACTCGGTAAAAACATATCGGGAAGCGGTTGATAAAGTTAAAAAAGGGGATGCCATCCAGATGTTCATTCAGAGGAGAAATGTGGGGTTTATCGTAGTGAAATTGACGAAATAGTGTCAACTTTCCTGATTGTCGGTCCGGCCAGGTGTAATGCGAAGCCGCTTCTTTTTGCCGGTGCCGGACCGACGAGGAGAATCAAGTGATGACGGCACCCTCGAAAAACCGTGTTGCCTCGGAACAAACAATTCCGGCAAATTATGTCAAAAAAGGGACCATGTGGACGGTGGCTCTCGTCGCTCTCGTCGCAGGGTTTCTCATCGGAACGGCTGTCACCGTCTATAAATCCCTTCCTGAAGAATCGACGCCGGCGGCGACCTCCCTTCGAAAGCCGGATTCCGGACAACAAGCCAATCCCGGTCGGATGGAAGAGATCAAGCGGCTTGAAGCGGAAGTGGCTCAAAATCCGCAAAACGCCGCTGCGTGGACCGAACTTGGCAATCGCTATTTCGACTCGGATCAGCCGGATAAAGCCGTAAAGGCTTATGAAAAAGCGATCGAAATCAAACCCGGCAATCCGGATGTCATTACGGATTTGGGGACCATGTACCGACGCATGGAACAACCGAAGCGCGCGGTGGAAGCCTTTGAACGTGCCATTGCAGCCGATCCCCGCCATGAAACGGCCCGGTTCAATAAGGGGATTGTTCTTCTCCATGATTTAAACGATACCGAAGGAGCCATCCGTTCATGGGAAGAGTTGGTCCGAATCAATCCCGGATACACGACCCCCACGGGACAGAAAATCAAAGATATGGTGGATATGTATCAAAGCCGGGCGAAAGGGGGCGGGGAAAGTAAAAAAACGGATTCCAAATCCGGATCATAAACCGTAGCGTTATCGGAAACGGTTTTTACCCGATTTGGGTTTGCGGCCGTTTCTAACGAAGGAGAAGATGGTGGGTGGGATAGATGAAAAACCGCTCATCCATAACGAGCCGCAACTTAAGACCGAATAAGGGGTGCCTGCGTTACAAGAGGATTTAAACTATCCGGCGATTAACAAACCGGAGGTAAAGGTAAAGGCCCAAACCGGATGCCGTCATGACGGCGCACAGGATCTGCCCCATGGAGAATGAGATCCATAGGAGTCCGATATGGGCATCCGGCTCTCTGAAGTATTCGATAATAAAACGAACGATTCCATAACCTGCCAAGTAAAAGGCGAGCATTGCGCCGGTTGGTTGATTTCGACGCCGAACATTCCATAAAACGATAAATACAAAAATCCCCTCGAAAAAGGCTTCGTAGAGCTGTGACGGATGGCGCCTACCGTCTCCGGGAGCAAGGGGGAAATACATGCCGATCGGATGGGTCGTGATTCTGCCGAAAAGTTCGCCGTTGATGAAATTGCCAAGCCGCCCGAAGGTATATCCCAAAGGAACGACCGGACAGAATAAATCAGCCATTTTGAATACGTCGAGCCCTGCTTTCTTTGAATACCACCATGAAGAAAGGATCACCCCGATCAACCCGCCATGAAACGACATGCCGGAAAAGCCCGTAAAAGTAATGCCGTTTTCAAATTGAAACGGAAGGAGAATTTCAAAAGGGTGTTTCGCATAATAACCGGGATTGTAAAAAATGACATATCCTAGACGGGCGCCGATAAGAAGCCCGACGAGCATGTAAACCATCAGATCTTTGATCTGCTCTTTTGAGGCGGAAAAGGAATGTTCATACCGGATACGATAGGAGACAAGGGCATAAGTCGCCGCAAAGGCGATCAGGTACATCAGTCCGTAATAATGGATTCGGAAGGAGCCGATGGCGAAAATGACCGGATTGATGCTCTGCGGGAGATGCTGCCATAAGATGATCCATTCTTTCATGGAAATTCCGTTCTCATTCGATATCGACGCCGTAGAGGCGCAGGCTGTTGGTGACCACCGAAATGCTGCTTAAGGCCATGGCCAAAGCCGCCAGGATGGGGTGAAGCTGCCTAAGAAATGCAGGAGCGGAATCGAAGGGTGCCAGAACCCCTGCAGCCACGGGAATGAGGATGATGTTATACAAAAAGGCGAAGAAGAGGTTCTGACGGACAACCCTCATGGTAGCCCGGCTTAAGGAAATCGCCCTGTGAACGCCGTGGAGATTGCCGCTGGAAAGAATGATATCCGCGGTCTCAAGGGCCACATCGGTGCCTGTTCCAATGGCGATCCCAACATCCGCCTGTGCCAGCGCAGGAGCGTCATTAATGCCGTCTCCGACCATTCCGACACGATCGCCGTATTTTTTCAGAGCATTGACTTTATCCGATTTTTCCTCAGGACGAACTTCTGAAAAAATATCCTGAATCCCGACCCGGGTTGCGATCGCCATGGCGGTTTGATGATTATCGCCGGTGAGCATCACCGTTTTTAAATTCCGGGCGTTGAGCATGGCAATGGCTTCAACGGACTCCGGTTTTAAAGCGTCGGATACCGCGATCACGCCCAGCGGCTTTTTGTCCTGAGCCAAAACCATGACCGTTTTCCCTTCCGATTGCAGGCGGTCGATCCTATCTTTGGCTGCTGTCAAATCGATCCCCATTTCGATAAACCAATTTGGTTTTCCAAGAATGATCTCCTTCCCCTTCACCTGTCCAAATACACCCAGGCCGCCTGCCGCCTTAAATCCTGTCGGTTCGAATAATGCAATCCCTCTCTCTCTGGCGGCACTGACGATGGCCTTTCCGATAGGGTGCTCGGAGCCGGTTTCCACGGAAGCGGCAATCTGAAGTAAATCCGTTTCTGACATGGTTTCGGAGTTTAAGGATAGGACATCCGCCACTGACGGTTTGCCCATGGTGATCGTTCCGGTCTTGTCGAGCACAATCGTCTGCAATTTGGCGGCCGTTTCAAGGGCTTGGCTGTTTTTAAAGAGGATTCCATTCTCAGCGCCTTTACCGGTTCCGGCCATAATTGCGGTCGGCGTAGCCAGGCCAAGAGCGCAGGGGCATGCAATAACAAGGACCGCCACCAGTCGGATCATCGCCGGGACGAAATCGCCGGTGATGCCCCACCATAACAGGAAGGTTACGGCAGCAATACCGATAACCGCCGGAACGAAAACGGCAGCCACTCGATCCGCTACCCCCTGAATGGGAGCTTTGCTTCCTTGAGCCTCCTGAACAAGCCGGATGATCTGGGAGAGAGCGGTCTCTTTTCCCACTCGGGTCGCTCTGAACTTCATCAGGCCTTGGGCGTTGATGGTCCCTCCAATGAGCATATCTCCAGGCTTTTTATCCACCGGGATCGGTTCGCCGCTCAACATCGACTCATCTACTGCCGAATCTCCTTCAAGGACCACTCCATCCACCGGAATCCGCTCACCCGGCCTCACCAGGATTGTATCTCCTGCCTGCACCTGGGTCAAAGGGATTTCCTTTTCCACCCCGTTTCTTACGACGAAAGCGGTTTTAGGTCTTAACCCCATGAGTTTCTTGATGGCCTTTCCGGTTTTCCCCTTGGTTCTGGATTCCAGGAGTTTACCCAGTTTGATCAACGTGATGATTACGGCGGAAGTTTCAAAATAGACATGATCCCCCAAAACCGGAAGGATCAGTACGCCCAGTGAATAAAAATACGCGACCGAAGATCCCATAGCCACTAGAACATCCATATTAGCGCTTTTATTTTTCAGACTTTTTAATCCACCGATATAATAATCCCATCCCGTGTAGAACTGAACAGGAGTCGCCATGAAGAAAAAGAGCCAGTTGACCCAGGTTGCATGGCTCCAGGGACCAATGACATGGAAATCACGGCTCATGCTGAGAATGAAAAGAGGGAGGGAAAAGCAAATTCCTGCGACAAATTTGCGTGTCTGATCCCGGATTTCAGCGTTCCTGGCAATGGCTTCGACATCTTCCTTATCCGGAGAGTCTTCAAGGAGTTCAGCACCGTAACCAGCCTCCCGGACTGCGGAGCGGATTTCATCAACTCCGGTTTCGCCTGGAATGTATTCAACGGTCAGACGTTCGGTTGCCAGGTTTACGACGGCGCCGGCGATGCCGTTGACCGCTCGATGCAATGCACGCTCGATGTTCATGGCGCAATTGGCACATGTCATCCCGGTGATGGCGAATTCAGCCCGGGCGATCGGCACGTTATAGCCGGCGTCGGCGATATGCTCCAGCATTTTCCTGATACTGATCTGTTTCTGATCCCAAACGACCGTTGCCTGTTCCGAAGCCAGGTTCACATTGACGGCATTGATCCCCGCAAGCTTCCTTAGACCCCTCTCGATGTTCATGGCGCAATTGGCACATGTCATCCCGAGAACCGGAAATGTTATGGTTTTATCAGCCATGATTTCAAATAATTTATCGTGTATTGTATCAGGAAGCCGGGAAGTTGATTTCTTTCAGAGTTTCCTTAATCTGTTCGAGTGTGGCCGGAACATCCCATTTTACTCGAATATTCTTTTTTTTCGGATCCCCCTCAACCTCTTTAACACCTTTAAGGCCTCCCAGTTCTTTTTTGATGGTCATGACACAATGACCGCACGAGATGTTCGGAATTGATAGGGTCTTATCTTCCATGTCCGTTCTCCTTGTGTTTGATCGGTTTTTATTGTCTATCTAAGAACGTTGATTGAATCAGTTTAATCATTGATTTCCGTTGCTGCAAATAAAAATCTAAATTCTGCATCAAAATTGATGAGAAGTCGATTTATTGTTGAAACGGATCATCACCTGAAAAATGAGGGTGTATACTTATTACCCAAAAGACCCGCGTTCTTTCTTTTATTCGGGTAATCCGGATACAATGTTACTCATTAGAAATCTTCACTTCCCCTTTTTTCCGGATAACCTCGCATCTCCATTGTCAAAAAATGATTTAAAATCAATATATTGCAGAATGACTGGGTATTTTAAGAAAAAATGGCATAAACTTTGCTATGTTCCTTAACAAAACAAGAGCGGAATTAAATCCATAATATCGAACAAAAGGAGGTATTAAAAATGAAACGAAGGTATATGAAAACAACCCTGGTTGTAACAGCGGTTCTGGCAATGCTCGGATTCGGAACTTACGCCTTTGCCGAATGGGGTATGGGATATGGCCGTCAGAATTACGGAGGCGGGCTTGGCTGGGGGTACGGCGGGTGCAGAGGCGGCGGATATGATCCCGGCATGCAGCAGAGAGGATTTGGGTATGGCGGCCCCGCCAACCTGAGCCCAGATGAAGCCAAGAAACTGGAAGAAGAGCGGCAGGCGTTCCATGACGCGACCAAAGATCTTCGCCAGAGCCTTTATCAGAAACAGATGGAAATTCAGGCCGAATTGGCAAAAAAAGATCCGGATCCTTCAAAGGCTCAGGCATTGCAAAAAGAAATTTCAGATTACAAATCCCAGATGGGTCAAAAGCGGCTTGAGCATCATTTAAAAATGAAGAAAATGTTTCCTGAATTGACTTTTTCGGGTAGGGGATTTGGTGGAAGGCATATGGCCCGCGGATTCGGTAATGGTCCGGGTTGCCGGTACTAAACGATTTCCGAAAATATTTGCGTTAACTTAAAATACCGCTTCCAAAATAAATCCCGCGATGCCGGTAACGGAATCGCGGGATTTATTATTTTTAACAACCAATCTATTTTTTATCATCCTTAACTTCTTCAAAATCAGCATCCACGACATCTTCTTCGGGTCCGGAGGATCGTGCTTGCTGAGACCCGCCGGTGCTTCCGCCGCCTGGTGCCTGTTGTCTCCCGGCCTGAGAGGCCTTCTGATACATGGTTTCGGCGATTTTATGAGAGGTTTGAGTGAGTTCGTCGCTTAACCGGCGAATCTCTGAAACATCTTCTCCTTCCATGCTTTTTTTAAGGCGGCGAATGGCTTCCTCCACCTGGCTTTTCGTGGCACCATCCACTTTATCGCCCAGGTCCTTGATCGATTTTTCAGTGGTATAAATCAGCGTATCGGCATGGTTTCTGGCTTCGGCCAATTCTTTCTTCCGCTTATCTTCTTCTGCATGGACTTCGGCATCCTTGACGAGCCGATCGATTTCCTCCCTTGTGAGACCGGAGGAAGCGGTAATTTGTATGGATTGCTCCTTTCCGGTTGCTATGTCTTTTGCTGAAACATGAACGATGCCGTTCGCATCGATATCGAAGGTGACTTCGACTTGAGGAATTCCACGGGGTGCCGGCGGAATGCCGACCAGTTCAAACCTCCCCAGGGTTTTGTTTCCAGTCGCCATTTCCCGTTCACCTTGAAGTACATGGATGGAAACGGCGGGTTGATTGTCGGCAGCAGTGGAAAAGATCTGGCTTTTTCGAGTGGGAATCGTGGTATTTTTTTCGATCAGTTTCGTCATGACGCTTCCCAATGTTTCAATTCCTAAAGAAAGGGGGGTGACATCCAGAAGGAGGACGTCTTTCACGTCTCCTTTTAGAACTCCGGCCTGAATGGCGGCGCCGATGGCCACCACTTCATCCGGGTTGACCCCTTTATTTGGCTCTTTTCCAAAAATGTTTTTAACTCTTGCCTGAACGGCCGGCATCCGGATCATTCCTCCCACCAGGATGACCTCATCGATTTCTCTCGTCAATCCGGCGTCTTTGAGCGCAATCCGGCAGGGGCCTTCCAGTTTATCCAGAAGGTCTTCTACCAGGGATTCGAGCTTTGCCCGGGTAATTTTGATGTTCAGATGTTTTGGTCCGCTGGCATCCGCCGTTATGAATGGGAGGTTGATGTCGGTTTCCACTGAAGTGGACAATTCGATTTTTGCTTTTTCAGACGCCTCCTTCAGGCGCTGCAATGCCATCTTATCCTTTCGCAGATCGATGCCCTGGTCCTTTTTGAACTCGTCAGCCAGGAAGTTGATGAGGCGCAGATCGAAATCTTCCCCTCCGAGATGGGTATCGCCGTTGGTGGATTTCACTTCGAAAACCCCCTCGCCGATTTCCAGAATGGAGATATCGAAGGTGCCCCCCCCGAGATCAAAGACGGCGATTTTTTCCTCTTTTTTTTTGTCCAGTCCATACGCCAACGAAGCTGCCGTCGGTTCATTAACGATCCGGAGCACATTGAGTCCCGCGATTTTTCCGGCATCCTTGGTGGCCTGCCGCTGACTGTCGTCAAAATAGGCCGGAACTGTGATGACCGCATCCGTCACTTTTTCCCCTAAGTACTCTTCGGCGCTCCGCTTCATGTATGATAAAATAAATGAAGAAATTTCCGCAGGGCTGTAATAATTTCCTTTCAAATTGATCCGCACATCACCGTTGTTTGCCTGCTCGATTTTGTAGGGAAGTATTTTGATATCTCTTTGGACTTCACCGGATGCGTATTTGCGTCCGATAAGCCTTTTGACGGCAAATACCGTATTTTCCGGGTTCGTGATGGCCTGTCTTTTAGCAATTTGACCCACCAGGCGTTCCCCGTTATCGGATATGGCGACAATGGACGGGGTTGTTCGACCACCCTCGGGATTGGTGATGACTTTGGTTTCGCCTCCTTCCATAATCGCCACACAGGAGTTGGTCGTACCCAGGTCGATACCGATGACTTTGCTCATTTGCTTTCCTCCTTCATATGATTACCGGTCGTATGTTTTTTCGTATCGTTTCGGTTTGATTCCATTTCGTATGCATTGTCTTTGTTCTGGTTTGCCGGAGACTTGGACACTACGACCATGGCCGGCCTTAACAACCGGTCATGGATCAGGAACCCCTTCTGGAGTTCCTTTATGACCATGTTTTCGTCAACGGCATCGGTTTCTTCCTGAATGACCGCCTGATGAAATGCAGGGTCAAACGGTTTATTCACGGAAGAAATGGGTTTCACGGAAAATCGTTTAAAAATGTTTTGAATCTCTGAAATGGTCAAGTGGACACCTTGTACGATTGACTGCGGCGCTTCCTGGTTGAGAGATGCAGAATCAATGGCCCGTTCTAGGTTATCCACCACCGGAAGCAGTTCCCTGATCAGCGATTCGTTGGCATATTTTCTAAAATCTTCCGATTCCCGGCTCATACGCTTTTTGTAATTCTCGAAATCCGCAGAAACCCTCAGGAGCCGATCATAGTTTTCCTTGGCTTGTGTCTCAGCGCGTTCAAGCCGGACTTGAAGTTCTTTTTCCGTATCCGGGATTTTTGCTTCGGATGGATTGTCGAGTTCCTGAGGAGGACGATCAACCCCTTTCACATCATCTAAACGGTTATTTTCTCTTCCCAATTCCATCAAGTCCGTACCAGTCATCTTTCAGAAGCGCCTCTGTTTCCAAAACTGAAATTTGAACGCAAAAATAACTCTGAGCCTCCCGATTTCCATTGCATGGTTTTGATTGAGAGCCTCATGGCAATGAAACCACCCACTGCCGGTGGAAACAATAGGCAATGAATAGTGAACAAAAATTAAGACGAGTTCATGCGATGTCAAGGCAAGGGAAGGGTTTTAAACGGAAAAGCGGCTGTGCACCCAGCTTCGAGTTTTTCCCAAAAAAATGCGTCAACTGTTCATACGGCCGGGGTCTATCCGCGACACAGCCTGCATTATTTATCGCTGCTTCCTTCCGGACCTGACGAGGTTCATAACCGGCTGTTGCGCAGAGGCCGGCCAGACAGCCGACGTTTTGGGTATCAAACCCTCAGAAGGGGATTCAGCCCCGCATGAAGCGGATTTCGGGTACAGGGCACCGCTAGCTCCCCGCCTAGCACAACCGACAAGTATAATATCACACTTTTCCGTTTTTTCAAGTAAAAACGGATCATCTTTTTTGCTACCACAAGATCAGGGGATAAGTGTCGAATCCATATCTATGGCCGGTGTTTTATATTGACATCATTTCATCCATTCCATACCATCAACAAGGATGATGGAACGGTATCAGATGATGCCATCCATTCAGAATTCCATGACCGGACTGCTTCCCGTAAGCCCCGTTTTTTAGAGCGGGGCGGAGGGAAGCTATTTGAAATAGATATTTTCCTTACCGGGAAGCCCCGCTCTTCAGAGCGGAGAGCTTCACCAAAACTTCGATAGCAAAAATGGATCGATATCAGCTCCTGAAGAAAATGTATCAGACTATTACCGAATGCAACATGATTCATAAAGGAGATACGGTTTTGGTCGGTGTATCCGGCGGCCCAGACTCAGTTGCCCTTCTTCATCTGCTTTACATCGTCTCAGGGGATATTCCGTTCACACTTGGAGTGGCTCATCTTAATCATTCTCTCAGGCCAGCTGTTTCGGATGAAGATGCCGCATTCGTCAAATTGATGGCCGAATCCCTCAACTTACCCTATTTTGTTAAGAAAATAGATCCGAACTACTGGGAAACCAAAGAAATCGGCTCTTTGGAAGAGAAGGCAAGGGAGTGCCGATACGCCTTTTTTAAGGATATTGCCGTGCGGCATCAGTTCAACCGGGTTGCACTCGCTCATCATGCCGGTGATAATGCGGAATTGGTTCTGATGCGTCTGATCAGAGGATCCGGTGTATTGGGTATTTCAGGAATCCCGCCGGTGAGAGAAGATGCGGGAGGTGGGTATAGAATTATCCGTCCGCTGATTCGGTGCACGCGGGATGAAATCATGGACTTTTTGAATAGGGAACGGCTGAAATGCGTTCATGATGCCTCGAACACCGACCTGAGATTTTTACGGAACCGGATCCGCCACCGACTGATCCCTTTTATAGAAGCTTCGTTTAACAAAAACGTGGAACAGGCGTTGAACCGCTTAGCCGACATTACAAGATCGGAAGAGGAATGGATCCACTCCATCATGGAGCCCATTTTTCAATCCACTATATTAACGCAACAGGGCGCCCTTCTGACTTTAAAGATCAATGAACTCAAAAGCGCCCATCCGGCGGTTCTGCGCCGGATTCTTCGAATGGGAATCGAAAGCGTCAAGGGGAATTTGCGCCGCATCGGATTTACACATATCGAAAGGACAGTCAAACTGATCAAGGGAATTCATTCTCCGAAAGAGATTCATTTGCCTGATCAGATTCGAATAATTATGGATCAGAGCCACTTGACGATCCAAAAGCGAACCTTGAAGATAAGCGTCGCGAGACAGAAGCGGACTCACCGTCATGCGAAAGGAGAAAGCGTTTTATTTCAATACCTTCTCAAGGAGCCCGGTGTTTTGAGTATTGAGGAAATCGGCAAAACCTTAACGGTCAGACGACTCACATCAAAAAAAAGCGTCGATTATCGAAATACAGATGGAAATATCGCATTTTTCGATGCTAAGAAGATCCGTTTTCCGCTTACGATAAGAAACGTCACCCCCGGAGATCGATTTCATCCACAGGGTTTGCAAGGCACCCAAAAGGTAAAAAAATATTTTATCGATCATAAGGTTTCGAGAGCGGACCGGGTCCTATCCCCGATTCTTCTTTCCCAAAACCGGATTATCTGGCTGGTAGGGCACCGCATCGACAATTCGGTTAAAGTGGATGGATCGACCCGCAGCGTCATGCGGGTGGAACTATCCCTTGCTTTCCTGCACAAAAATGGTTAAAGTACCCCCAAAAAAATAAAAACTAAAATGATCAGGTGCCGTTCCAGATCACGGTGAAACACCCCTCTTTCGCCGGATTACCTGTCATTATCCCGGAAGGAGTTTAGACTTGAACCCGTTTCACAAGAACCTTGCGTTGTGGCTTGTCATCACCTTGCTGATGATCATGCTTTATAATCTTTTTAATCAACAGAACATATCCGAATCCAACATCAGTTATACCGAGTTTCTCTCTATGGTGGAAGGGGGGCGGGTTTCCGATGTGGTGATGCAGGGGCAGGAGCTTTTTGTCACCGATGCAAGCCGGAACCGATTCAAGGTATTTGCTCCTCAGGACAATGAATTGATCCGTATTTTGAGGGGAAAGGGGGTCACCATCAGCGTCAAACCGCCGGCGGAGTCCCCCTGGTATGTATCGGTTCTGGTGTCATGGTTCCCTATGATCGTCCTGATTGCGGTTTGGATATTTTTCATGCGGCAGATGCAGGCCGGCGGCGGGAAAGCCCTCTCCTTCGGAAAAAGCCGGGCCCGTCTGATGTCCGATCAATCGGCGAAGGTGACCTTCGAAGATGTGGCCGGGATCGACGAAGCCAAGGAGGAACTGGAGGAGATCGTCGAGTTTTTAAAAGAACCGAAAAAATTCACCCGCCTTGGAGGTCGAATTCCAAAGGGGGTTCTGCTGATGGGTCCTCCCGGGACCGGCAAGACCCTTCTTGCAAGGGCGATCGCAGGAGAAGCGGGGGTCCCTTTTTTCAACATCAGCGGATCTGATTTTGTTGAGATGTTTGTCGGAGTTGGGGCATCCCGGGTTCGCGATCTTTTCGTCCAGGGGAAGAAAAACGCTCCCTGCATCATTTTTATTGACGAAATCGATGCTGTTGGGCGCCACAGGGGGGCCGGTCTGGGAGGCGGGCACGATGAACGGGAGCAGACGTTGAACCAGTTACTGGTTGAGATGGACGGATTTGAATCGAATGAGGGGGTCATTCTGATTTCAGCCACGAACCGGCCGGATGTTCTTGATCCGGCCCTGCTCAGACCCGGGCGTTTCGATCGGCAGGTGGTGGTTCCGCTTCCGGATATCAAGGGGCGTGAGAAGATACTGCAGGTCCATATGAGAAGGACGCCCGTGGCGCCGGATGTCAATATTACTTCATTGGCAAAAGGGACGCCCGGATTTTCAGGAGCTGATCTCGAGAATCTTGTCAATGAAGCGGCGTTGCTCGGAGCTAAGCGGAACAGAGAAAAAATCGACATGCAGGATTTTGAGGATGCCAAAGATAAAGTTTATATGGGCCTTGAACGAAAATCCAAAGTGGTCCGGGAGGAAGACCGGAAGACCACCGCCTATCACGAGGGCGGGCACGCGCTGGTAGCCCGGTTTTTACCCGGTACGGACGCCGTTAACAAGATCACCATTATCCCCAGGGGGCATGCCGCCGGAATGACCTGGTTTTTACCGGAGGAGCGCGATTTTAAATATAAAGACCAGCTCGAAAGCGAATTGTCGGTCGCTTTCGGCGGAAGGGTGGCCGAGGAAATCGTATTCAACCGGATCAGCACCGGTGCGGCCAATGACATCAAGCAGGCCACCGCGCTGGCCGAGCGGATGGTCCGCTCCTGGGGGATGAGCGAAGAACTCGGACTTCTTTCATATGCCAAAGGAGAAGAGCATATTTTTTTGGGACGGGAGATCGCCCAGCATCGCGATTATTCAGAGGAAACGGCAAAAAAGATAGACGCGGAAATCAAAAAATTAGTGGACCAAGCCCATATACGCTCGAAACAGGTCTTGAGCGAACATCTCGATATCCTTCACAAACTTGCCGAGCTCCTTCTCGAAAAAGAAACGGTGAGGGGAGAGGAGCTGGATAAACTCATCTATTCCATGAGACCGGGGATCAAGCTTCCATCCCGGCAGCTTGAGGATAAGGAAGCGAAATCTGCAGGGCCCCCCCAGAGTTGATCCGGTTCGAAAAAATCATTTAGGACAGGTGCATCGAATTGTCAAAAACGTATGAAATGTCATTTGGTAAATATCGAATGACGTTTGGTCAAACAACACGGGTTATGGGAATCCTCAATGTGACGCCGGATTCATTCTCAGATGCCGGAAAATTTTTTCGTTTCGAAGATGCGCTTTCACATGGGCTTGAACTCGCCCGCCAGGGGGCGGACATTCTGGATATCGGTGGCGAATCGACACGCCCGTATGCAGAGGCCGTATCCGATGAGGAGGAAATCAGACGCGTGGTACCGCTGATTCGGAGCCTCTGCGAGCGGATTCAAATCCCCATTTCCATTGATACCACAAAGGCGAAAGTGGCCCGTGCGGCCATCAAGGCAGGCGCTTCGATGATCAACGACGTGAGTGCTCTTCGATTCGATGGCGATATGGTCAATGTGGCAAAGGAGTTCGGCGTCCCTGTCGTTTTGATGCACATGCTCGGAGCACCTAAAACCATGCAGGTTGATCCGACCTACAAGAATGTGGTCGGCGAGATCTTTCAATTTTTGTCCGATGCGGTTTCACGTGCCAAAAGGAACGGGATTTCCGGTTCAGCCATCATCGTGGATCCTGGGATCGGTTTTGGAAAGCGGATTGAACACAACCTGGCGCTGATCCGGTATCTGTCCCGATTCCTTGATCTTGGAGTTCCGCTTCTCGTGGGTCCTTCAAGAAAAGCGTTTATCCGTAAACTCCTCAAGAGCAAGGAAGTCCAAGACCTTTCTCCCGATCTGCCCGTCGTAGAGATGGGAACTCAAGCGGCGGTAGCCGCTTGCGCGCTGAACGGCGCGCATATCGTCAGGGTTCACGATGTTGCGGCAACGTGCACTACGCTCAGAATCATCGATGGGATTAAAAACAGCTAGAAACATATTCAATCTCCCGGGTTTTTTAGCGGCCTCGTTTTGGGTTTGGGGATGCAGCCAGGCGCTGGAATCGGATATCTTTGTTCCGATCCGTTTTGATCACCTTCCTCAAGGGATCGCCGTCAGATCCCGGTTAACGGAAAGGGGACCTCTTATCCATTCCGGATCACACCGCCGGTGATCGATATCGAAGTCAAAGGGCCGGTTCATCTCATAGATCAGCTTGAGCACAACGGGACGCTTCATGTGTACATGGATCTGAAAGATTTAAAAGCAGGGATTTACCCAAGACGGGCCACGATCTCGCTCCCGGTTGGCATCGTCCTGGTTTCTACAAAACCTGAAATTTTTACGGTAACCTTATTATCTCCGCCGGAGGGAAGAGAGTCTTTGCTGAAACGCCCTGCAGGCACGCCGAGCGGGGCGGAGAATGCACTTATTGATTCGGTTCGGCGCCGGCAGAAAGGATAAAAATGCTTCTGGTCGTTGATGTGGGAAACACCCATACGGTATTAGGGATTTACAAAGGGAAAGAACTAGTTAAAGATTGGCGGGTCCACACGGAAAAGGAAACAACGGAAGATGAAATTAATGTGCTGATCAGTAACCTGTTCGCACAGGGGGGGATTTCCATGAGAGATATCCGGAAAACCGTTATCTCCTGTGTATTCCCCCCCATTGTCAGGGTCCTCGATGCATTTTGCCGAAAATACCTTGGTCATGCGCCGCACTGGGTCAATGCCAAGTCTTATCCGGCCATGCCTATCCTTACAAAAAACCCTTCCGAGGTAGGAGCGGACCGGATTGTGAATGCTGTTGCGGCATATCAGAAATATCGGACAAGCCTGATCGTCATTGATTTCGGGACCGCCACTACTTTTGACGTCGTGTCGTCAAGGGGTGAATACCTTGGAGGTGCCATCTGTCCGGGGGTCCATATTTCTTCAGAAGCGTTGTTTCAGGAGGCTTCCAAGCTTCCAAGAGTGGAAATCTTTATTGCTCCTGAATGTGTGATCGGAAAAGACACCATTACCAGTATCCAATCCGGCATCATCTATGGATACGCCGGACTCGTGGATGGCATGGTGCGACGAATCAGGGATGAGATGAATGAAAAGGTCAAAGTGATCGCCACCGGCGGGCTTGCCCATTTGATTCATCATGTCTCGGAAACGATCGAATCGGTGGAGCCGACGCTCACCCTTGAAGGATTGCGGATCATCAGCGAAAGCGGTTAAGGATGATCCAACCCAAAAGCCTTATGAAGGGCTCTTACGGCAAGCTCCGTATATTTTTCCTCGATGACGCACGAAACACGGATCTCCGACGTGGTGATCATCTGAATGTTGATATTTTCCTTGGCGAGCGCTGAAAACATCTTTGCCGCAACGCCCGAGTGGCTCCTCATCCCGACACCGGTAATGGAGACTTTTGCGATGTTTTCATCTCCAAAAATATCTTCCGCCCCAATTTCCCTGGCCACCCTCTTTTCGATTTCCATCGCCTCCCGGTAATTCCCGCTCGGGATGGTAAAGGTGAGATCGGTTTTCCCGTCGGTTTCCGGATTTTGAATAATCATGTCCACTACGATTCCGGCTTCCCCGATGGGGCCAAGAATCTTGGCTGCAATTCCGGGTTTATCGGGAACTTTCGTTATCGTAATACGGGCTTCATTTTTATTGGAAGTCACACCGGTGACGACAATGCTTTCCATATCCTTGTCCGGATTGATGACCATGGTTCCCTCCTCCTCGCTAAAGGATGATCTCACATGCACCGGGACATTGTACTTCTTGGCGAACTCCACCGATCGGATTTGAAGGACCTTCGCTCCCAGGCTTGCCATTTCCATCATTTCTTCGTAAGAAATTTTCTTGAGTTTTTTCGCTTTCATGCAAACATTCGGATCGGCGGTGTAGACACCGTCCACATCCGTATATATTTCGCAGACATCGGCTTTCAGCGCAGCAGCAATGGCAACCGCCGAGGTATCCGAACCTCCCCGTCCCAGTGTCGTTATATTACCGTCCGGATCGCACCCCTGAAAGCCGGCAACCACAACAATATGCCGTTCCCGGATCAGGTCCCGGATGCGGGTGGCCCCGATTTCAAGGATTCGTGCATTTCCGAACGTTTTATCGGTGACGACTTCGGCCTGATAACCCAGTAAAGACATGGACGGATATTTCATGGATTTAAGCAACATGGCCAAAAGAGCAGCGGTGGTCTGTTCACCGGTGGCAAGCAGCACATCGAGCTCCCGCTTGTCCGGCAGATCGGTCACCTGGTTGGCAAGTTGAATCAATCCATCGGTGACGCCGGCCATAGCCGAAAGGATGACGACCACGTCGTTTCCCTGGTCATAGCTTCGAACCACTCTCCGGGCGACATGCCGGATCCGTTCCGGATTCGCAACCGATGTCCCGCCAAACTTCATCACGATCAGTCCCATGGTTATACCAATTCCTCCATCAGATGGTTTAATATTTCAACGGATATCGTTCCGTTTGCAACCAACAGGATGTTTCTTGATGCATCATCTATCATTTCAAAATGAGCGTGGATATGATCCCCAAGCGCTTCGTCTCCGATCCGGTCGGCCCATTCGATGGCCACTACGCCGCCGCTTTCAAGGATCTCTTCAAGTCCGAGTTCTCCAATCTCCAAACAGTTTTCGATGCGATACAAATCCACATGAAAAAGAGGGAGGCGGCCGGTATATTCATGGATCAGTGCAAACGAAGGGCTGGTGACCTCATCTTCATCGGATTTTCCGATTCCGTCGGCGATCCCTTTTACGAATACCGTTTTTCCGCTTCCCAAATCGCCGGTCAATGCAACCACGGCACCGCTCTTAACGGCTTCTCCCAGCTTTCGACCGATCGCCCGGGTTTGTTCAGGAGAACGGGTGGTCATCCGGAACAAGTCCCCACCATCACCTTTCGAATTTGCTCCGGTATGGCATGCATCACTTCCGAGGCCAAATATCCAAAGGGCCCCCTCCTTTCAAGAAGCATATCGGCCGCCAATCCATGCAAAAACACCCCGGCGCACGCCGAATCTTGGGGGGAATACCCCTGGGTCATCAACCCGGCGATCACTCCGGTCAGGACATCCCCCATACCGCCGGATGCCATACCGGGATTTCCGGTCGGGTTTATAAAGACCTGTCCGTTCGGTGTTGCGACAACCGTCCGCGCTCCCTTTAGCACAAGATATACGGAATACGTTTGGGCAAAACACCTGGCATAACCGATCCGGTCTTTTTGAATCTTTTTCGGAAAGACTCCGATCAGTCTTCCCATTTCTCCCGGATGGGGGGTCAACACCACGGGAGCCCTCGCTCTTTTTAAAATATCCGTCTGTTTGGCCAGGCAATTCAGGCCGTCGGCATCAATGACCATGGGGAGCCGGCTTTCCTGAATGAGGCGGCAAACCAGTTGGATAGTTCCTTCGGCGGTTCCCAGTCCAGGGCCGATGGCAAGGCATTTTTTCCCTGGAATGATTGCTGCAACGGCATTCAGGGCCGATTCGGTGATGATTCCGGATCCGCTGTCCGGAAGGGGGCAGGTCATGATCTCCAGAGCCTGAGGTTCGACCGTGGAATTAAGGCTTTCCGGGATTCCCAGAGTAACGAGACCTGCTCCTGAACGCATGGCCGAAAGGGCCGTCATAACGGCAGCACCGGTTTTTCCGGCTGATCCGGCGATCACCAGAAGGTGACCGGTATCTCCTTTGTGGTCATCCATGGACCTGGGCTTTAGGATAGCTCCAACAGCGTCTTCGGTGATCAGTGTCTGCTTCGGAGCTACCTGATCCGCAATGAAGGGAGGGATTCCGATATCCACGATTTCAAGCTCTCCGGTAAAACCGGAGCCGGGATAGAGGAGATGCCCTATTTTTGCAAATGCGAAGGTGGCGGTCACATCGGCCTGAATACAGGTGCCGCAAATCTGCCCGGTATCCGGGTTGAGTCCGGATGGGATATCGACCGAAAATACCGGTCGATTTAAGCTGTTGATAAAGTCGATGATCTCTTTGTAATATCCCGTGACATCCAAATGAAGGCCGGTCCCAAAGATGGCGTCCACCCAGAGCCCTTTATGCCGCATTCCGACCGAATGACCCAGGAATGAATCCCTGTCGGGGATCTGGATCAGCGGGATGTTGAGTGGCACCAAAAGCTCCAGATTCGATGCTGCATCTCCTTTTACCTGATGGGACTCCCCCAGAAGATAAACCGTCACATCGATCCCTCTTTGAGCCAGATAACGGGCAATGACAAATCCGTCGCCGCCGTTATTTCCTTTTCCTGCAACAATACCGACGCGTTGATGCGATAGATCCGGGAATCGGGAAAAAAGAATCTCGGTGGCGCCTTTTCCGGCATTCTCCATCAAAAGGCGACTGGGAAGTCCGAACGACTCGATGGTGAGTCGATCCATTTCCCGCATTTCGTTGGAACTGACCAGATACATGATATGGGTGCCCTTTCCTTGAGATGAAACGGGGATGCCGGCTAAAGCTGTCGTATCAGGGCCAGCATTTCCTTTACCGCTCGTTCAAGCCCCACAAGGACGGCTCTCGAAATGATGCTGTGTCCGATACTGAACTCATCAATTTCGCAAACGCCTTTGAAATACATAATCGTTTGATAACCAAGGCCATGCCCTGCATTGACCCCAAGCTTGAGTCCGTGGGCATGCCTTGCTGCGGATACGATTTTTAAAAACGCTTCCCCTTTATCCTTCGGGGTTTCGGCTTCACAAAATTTCCCGGTGTGAATTTCAACGATATCGGCACCGATTTGCCGGGCCAATTCAATCTGTCGGGGAACCGGATCGATGAAAATGCTTACCGGAATCCCTCCCTTTTTCAAGGTCGCTACGGTATTTGAAACGGCATCGGCGCATTCGATGAGATCAAGCCCCCCTTCAGTCGTCAGTTCCCGTCGTTTTTCTGGAACAAGGGTAACAAGGTCCGGCTTGGTGTCCAGTGCAATGGAGACCATTTCATCCGTGGAGGCCATCTCAAGGATCATTTTGGTCTGGACAACATCCCGAATCATCCGAACGTCTCGATCCCGGATATGGCGCCGGTCTTCTCGTAAATGCACGACCACCCCATCCGCTCCTGCCAGTTCCACGATGACCGCGGCAGCCACCGGGTCCGGGTACCGGACTTTTCTTGCCTGCCGAAGTGTCGCAACATGATCCACATTCACCGCAAGTCCTGCCATCGATCCCTCCGATATGTTGATGAAACAAAATTGATGGCTTCGTAAAAAGTCCATCTGCTGCGTTGCACTGCACCCTTCGTCATTGCGGCGTACATAGTAAGTACGCCTCATTCCTCAGGATTTGCGCGCCTTGCATCTGGAGCTTTTTACTTTGCCATCTGTCTTGATGAGTTTTTACGATTTCATCAAAACTGTGCATGCTCTAATCCCCAAAGACTACCAAGTCAATATCGCTTTTAGCAATTTCTTTGCTTTATTTCAATATCGATCCCTGATCCAAACAGAGGGTCCTGACGCCTGGAAGGGATTGGATATTGACAAAAGATATCAAATTATCTAGTAATTCGCCATCCATTCCGATTTGGTATGTTACCCGCAACATATTGAACAATGCTCCTTGGAAAAACAAATCACAAGGCAAACAATGACAAATCCATCCCCCACCTATCAGGAACTTTTGGCGGTTAATGAAACGCTTGAGAAAAAAATCGAGCATTTAAAAAGGACCGAAGAAAAATATCGCGGTCTTTTTAATAATGCCCTGGTCGGCCTTGGAAGAACACGCAACGAAGATGGAAAGGTTATTGAAAGCAACACGAAACTGGCGCAGATCTTTGGATACGAAGACGTGATCGAATTCGCTCAGGAATTCGTTTTTTCCAAGCATTACCTCGATCCCGGAATCAGGGAGAAAAATCTCGAAAAAATCCTAAAGGAGAGGGAGCTGAAAAATATTGAAGCGCGCCTTTTGAAAAAAGACGGAACAGAGGTCTGGGTGCGGTTTAATTCACGTTTGGTTCCGGAAAAAGGGTATATGGAAGATGTGGTGATCGACATCACCGAAGAAAAAATAGTTGAAGCGGCTCTTAAAGAAAGCGAACTGAAGTATAAACAGCATTATGCCGCATCGAAACGGGCTGAAGAAATCTACCGGAGCCTTATCAATTCATCAGCCGACGCCATCGTCGTCTATGATCTTGAAGGGGGCGTCCAGCATATCAGTCCTGTTTTTACCCAGATGTTCGGATGGACCCTTGAAGATCTCAAAGGGAAGCGGATATCCTATGTCCCGGATTCGGAAATGGAACCGACCATGGAATCCCTAAATGCCATCGTGAAGGAAGGAAAGGCGGTTCAAGGTTTTGAAACAAAACGGTATACAAAAGATGGCCGGATACTGGATGTCAGCATGAGCGGTTCCCGGTTCAACGACGACCAGGGCCGGCCGGCCGGCATACTGGCCATCATCCGGGACATCGCAGAGAGAAAAAAACTGGAGCGCCAGTTGATTCAGGCCCAGAAAATGGAGGCGATCGGAACGCTTGCAGGCGGCATCGCCCATGATTTCAATAATTTGCTGATGGGAATTCAGGGGAGAGCCTCCCTGATAGCTATGGATTTGGATTCGTCCCACCCTCATTTTAAGCACATCAAAGAGATTGAAGCCTATGTGCACAGCGCGGCCACGCTAACCAAAGGACTTTTGGGGTTTGCCAGGGGAGGAAAGTACGAAGTCAAACCGACGGATCTGAACGAGATGATATCCAACAGCGCCGAATTATTCGGAAGGACGAAAAAGGAGGTGACGATCCATCGGCATTTCCAGAAAGGAATCTGGATCGTGGAGGTGGATCGAACCCAAATTGAGCAGGTGCTCCTCAACATCTATGTCAATGCCTGGCAAGCCATGTCAGGAGCCGGATCGATTTTTCTGGAGACTGAAAATATGCATCTGGACAGCCGGTTTGTATCACCCTACGGAGGAAGCCCGGGGAAATATGTTCGAATTTCAATAACCGATACGGGAATGGGAATGGATGAAGCTACCCAGCACCGCGTTTTTGACCCCTTTTTTACCACAAAAAGCATGTCCAGAGGGACCGGCCTTGGCCTGGCAACAGCCTACGGTATAGTCAAAAGTCACGGCGGAATTATCACCGTAAAAAGCAAAAAGGGAGAAGGGTCGATCTTCAGCATCTACCTCCCGGCGTCCGAGAAGGAAATCCTTTTTGAACATCCATTGCAAAAAGAGATTGATCAGGGATCCGGGACCATTCTTCTGGTCGACGATGAAGAGATGATCATCGACGTGGGAAGTCAACTGCTGAACAGTCTGGGATATTCCGTCATAACCGCTAACAGCGGGAAAGAAGCCATACGGATCTATAGGGAAAAACAACACGAGATCGATATGGTGATTCTTGATATGATCATGCCGCAGATGGGAGGAGAGGATGTGTTTGATCAGCTCAAAGAAATGAACCCCAGTATCAGAGTGCTCCTTTCAAGCGGATACAGCCTGAACGACCAGGCTAAAAGGATTCTAGATAGAGGATGCGACGGGTTTATTCAGAAACCGTTTACGATTGATGAGCTATCCCGGAAATTGATTGAACTGCGTAAATAAGGGATGATTTCAAGGTCCCCCATTGCGGCGTGATGGATCAAAAGCCGGGCCGGTCAAATCGTTTGGCCGATGGTGCGCTTTTTGAGAAGATCAAGCAGTTCCCGGCTCTTTTTTTGCATTCGACGGGCCGCCTTTATATCGTTTTCATGATCAAAGCCGACAAGATGGAGGATTCCGTGCACAAGAAGCTCCCTGAGCCGTGCTTCAGTTCCGACCCCTGAAACGGATCCTTCCTTTTCGGCTGTCTCCGCAGAAATAACAACATCCCCCAGAAGTTCCGGTGCGATGTTCGGAAATGCTTCCGAACGCATGGGAAAAGCGATGACGTTGGTGGGTCCACTTCGGTTGAGGTGGGTCTCGTTGAGAATGGCGATTTCGGAATCATCGAGGATCAGGATGGACAGCTCTCCTTCAGGGAAGCCCAAGGCGCCTAAGATGACCCGTGCCGCTTCCCTTATTTTCTTCGGAGAGATCTTTAAGCTGTCGTAACGGTTGTCGATCAGTACCCTCATTTTTCCCTTTTCCGTTTTTCGCGACGGCACTTTCCGGATAGTCGATTCGGTGATGATAAATGCCGCTTAGAATTTTATTGAAGCTCTTGGCAATACTGTGAAGATCCTTCAGAGTGAGTTCACAGTTGTCGAGCTGGCCGTCTGAAAAGATTTTATTGATCAGATGTTGAACGAGCCCCTGGATCCTTGAAGGGGTCGGGTTTGAAAGGGTTCTGGAGGCGGCTTCGACGACATCCGCCAGCATCACCAGTCCGATCTCCCGGTTTTGGGGCTTAGGTCCAGGATAACGATAATCTTCAATGTTAACAGTATCTTCCCCTTTTTGCTGCTTGGCTTTATCATAAAAAAAACTGATGACGCTGGTTCCATGGTGCTGTTCAATAGTGTCGATGATGGCTTGCCCCAACTTGTTTTTCCTGGCGAGTTCTATTCCATTTTTAACATGGGCGATAAGGATCAGGCTTGACATGGAAGGTGCCAGTTTATCATGGCGGTTCTTTCCGTCCATCTGGTTTTCGACGAAATAAAGGGGGTGTTTGAGTTTACCAATATCGTGATAATATCCGCATACCTTTGCCAAAAGAGGATTCGCTCCGATTTCAGAGGCGGCAGCCTCAACTAAAGAGGCGACAATCACCGAATGGTGATAGGTACCGGGGGCTTCGAGCATGACCCGCTTTAAAATGGGCTGGTCGAGGTTGGCCAGCTCAAGAAGGGTGATATCCGTCGTATAATCAAATGCAACCTCGATCAGCGGGGCAATTCCTGTGGTAATCATTGCAGAAACGATCCCCGCCTGGAATGCGAACCCCCAATCCCACAACAATCCGATTCCGGAAAAGTTCCCCGTATAGATATCGACTGCCGTCACAAGTGCCACGTTGAGCAGGCCAAGTTTGGCCCCTGCCTTCATAAAGATCTTTCGTTCCCGGCAGGACCGGATCCAAAAAGCGCCCATCGAGGAGCTGAGAAAAAAATAAATGAACAAATCGAGCCGGTTTTGGAGCATAAGCGCGGTACATAAAGAGATTACCAGGGCAAAAGGGATGGAGAGTTCAAAACCTAAAAACAGGCATACCACCATGGCACCGGAGGCGATCGGTGTTCCATAATATAACGTCGTTGGGGATATTGAAAACGGATTATCTTTGGCCAGCGAATCCGTGAGTGAGGTCGAAACCTTCCCGATGAACAGAAATATAATGAAAACAAATGCTAGAAAAAGGAGGTTTTTATTGTGATGACGCCTCATTTCGCTTTTGGGGACAAGATGCGATATGTAAATAATAACTAGGAAAAAGAGCAATATCATGGAAGCGCCGAAACTGGTCGCCAAAACCAGTTCTTTGTTCGACCGATCCTGAAATGCCTGCAATTTCATCAAATGAAGATCGGTCACCCGTTCCCCTTCCCTTAAAATCATTTCACCGGTCTTAATTTTATATAAAACCGGTTCAATTTTAAGGGAGGCTTTTTTCCGCCGTTCCTCGGTTTCGTGGCTATTCAGGGTGATGTTGGGCTGTATCAGCTTCTGGCAGATTTCAACAATTGCGGATTTAAGAGGATGACTTAAGTCCTTTAGTAACGATTCGCCGATGACGGTGACCATTGTTTTTGCCTGGTCATGACCGTGGAATTGCTTCAACTGGGTGGTTTGCTCTTCCCTATCGCTCCCCAAGATCCTGATGGTGACCCCTCTTTCCGCTTCCCGGAGCAGCATCTCTTTGTTGATGACAACACCGTTTTCTAAAATCCGGTTAAAAATGGTCGAGATATGTAAAACGATATCGAGGGAAAATCCCTCTTTTTCAAAAATTCGAAAGATGTTCTCGCTGACCGGAACCCCTAATTTTGACTCAAATTCTTGCTTTAAACGGATTCCGGACTCCTGGAAAGGAGGTTTGGCCAAAGGAGTACCGGAAGTCGCATCGGATGTTTTGTTCGTCTGCGTTTTTTCGATCAGGCTTTTTTTCTGGAATTCAACGGCTTTTTGCATTGCCGCAAATGCCTGCTTGACCTGGCCGATCAGTTTGGATGCCAGGGTGTTGTCACGGTCATATACCGTAAGAATCTGCTCAGCCGCCTTCCGGCGGACGGTTTCCGTTCCTTTCTTGTCTTCTGCAAAAAAATCATAAAGGGCCTTGATATCCTTTTGAGCCACATCCCCTGCCTGATAATTCGGTTCCTGGGGAACCACCAGACTGGGATAGACGATGATCGTATAGATCACCGTCAAGCCCAAAAGCACAGCCCAGGGTATAAAATTAATGGTGCCCAGACGGGCGCCCAGCGATTCGATATTCCGATCAAACTTCATAATCTCGGTTTTTTCCCCCTTCGGGCTTCGAGATCCTCGTAAGCCATAATGATTTCCTGCACCAGTTTGTGCCTGACGACGTCATCCTTTGAAAAATAAACGAACCGGATGCCGGGAATCTCCTGCAGGATATTTTTAGCTTCAATTAGTCCGGATAATTTTTCAACCGGCAGATCGATCTGGGTAATATCTCCGGTGATGACGGCCTTGGAGTTGAAACCGATCCGGGTGAGGAACATTTTCATCTGCTCCGAAGTGGTATTTTGCGCTTCATCGAGAATGACGAAAGAATCATTTAAAGTCCGTCCCCTCATAAATGCCAGGGGCGCCACTTCGATCACTCCTTGCTGAAGCAGGCCGGAGACCTTTTCAAATCTCATTATATCGTGGAGGGCATCATATAAAGGTCTTAAATACGGGTCAACCTTTTCCGCAATATCCCCGGGCAAGAACCCGAGAGCCTCACCCGCTTCCACGGCAGGACGTGTCAGGATAATCCGGCTGACCCTCCCTTTTGCAAGCTCGGAAACGGCCATGGCCATGGCTAAATAGGTTTTTCCGGTTCCGGCAGGTCCGATGCCGAAAACGATGTCAAAGTTTCGAATCGCTTCGATATATTCCTTTTGGTTGGGGCTTTTTGGAGTGATAAATCGTTTTTTGGAAGTGATGCATACCTTATCCATAAAAAGGGCTTTCAGATTGGCATGGTGATCGGAACTGAGAATCCTGACGGCGTTGTCCACATCATCCGAAAAGAGCGGGTACTTTTCTTTTAAAAGGTCATATAACTGGTTGAGGATATTCTCCGCCAATTCCACACCGATCCGGTCCCCATGGATAAACACCGTGTTTCCACGAGCGTCGATGGAGACATCTACCGCATCGGAGATCCGTTTCAGGTAATCGTTGTGCTGACCGAAGAGCTGTCTGGCCAGTTCGATGTCCGGAAAGCTGAGCGTCGATGTTTTGTTGTCTTCGCCTGAAATCCTTTTTTTCATTCCGGGGATATCTTATCACACCTTCTTCGGGTGTTGCAAACGGGAATTGAAACGGGATGCCGGGGTGCACAAATCCGATGGATAACCGGGCTAGCTCTCTTCCGTTCGGGCGTTAATCAAACGAAAAATCGGTTATTTCGGCCGGGAGCCTCTTTAAATCACCAAAAGGGTTTAGCTGAATGATCAAAATGATTCGTGAATGGACAATGCTATCTTGCTTTTGAAATAGAACAAATGAAACAAACGCTGACAACGGCGTTGACCCCGATGGAGATGCCGGTCCGGTTAACGGAAAAATGCCTTGACAATCCGGGTGTCTTTGTTAGTTTAAATCATCTCTTGGTTGATCGTATTCGATTGGATGTAAATGTG
>JAZDGS010000031.1:0-2368 GCA_043806755.1 Pseudomonadota bacterium
ATATTGGCGAAATTGAGCACGATAACATCATATTCATTCGATCGGATCCGGGATAGTGCTTCCCGGGTGACTTCGAAGGCGCTCATCTCCGGCTTGAGATCGTACGTCGGGATGTCACGGGGTGATGGAATAAGGCATCGGCCTTCCTGCGGAAACGGTTTTTCTTCACCACCGTTAAAAAAATAGGTGACATGGGCGTATTTTTCCGTCTCTGCAATCCGAAGCTGTTTTAAACCGTTCCGGCTGATCGCTTCTCCGAATATGTCTTTCAGGTGCACGGGCGGAAATGCAATGGGAAGTGAAAACGTTTCATCATAAAGGGTCATGCATAGGTACCCGCAAAGCCGTGGGCACTGGTCGCGATGAAAACGGTCAAAACCGTCTTGAGTAAATGAACGGGTGATCTCTCTAGCCCGGTCGGCGCGAAAATTGAAAAAAATCACCCCGTCGTTACTTTGAATCATTCCCACCGGCCTCGAATGATCATCGGTCATCATGATGGGTTTAATGAATTCGTCGGTTTCGCCTCGCCGGTATGCGTCTTCAATGGCAATCACCGGATCATTTTCAAAGACCCCTTCGCCGCGGGTATACAGTCGGTATGCTTTTTCCACACGGTCCCAGCGGTTGTCCCGATCCATTGCATAAAACCGCCCGCAAACGGTTGCCACACATCCAAAGGCATTGGCCTGAATGTGATGAAGCAATCGGGCCATATATCCTTTTCCACTGTCGGGGGGTGTATCTCTTCCGTCCGTGATGGGATGAACGAACACCCGCTTGAGCCCCATTTTTTTCGACATATCCAACAGCGCCAAAAGATGGGCCAATTGGCTGTGAACGCCGCCGTCGGAGAGGAGCCCCATCAAATGAAGCGAAGAGCCGGCATCTTTGACTTTCGACATGATACTTTTGATGGATTCATTGTCGAAAAAGGATCCGTCTTTAATCGATATATCGATCCGAAGCAGGTCCTGATATACGATCCGGCCTGCGCCGATATTCAAATGCCCCACCTCGGAATTCCCCATGATTCCCTCAGGAAGCCCAACGGCTGTCCCGGAGCACAAAAGATGGGTGCTCGGATATTCGGAAAAGAGTTTATCCAGGAACGGAGTTTCGGCAAGCGCCACGGCGTTTTGCTCTTTTTTCGGATTGATTCCCCAGCCGTCCAAGATCATCAACATGTGAAGTCGATTCTTTTTTTTCATCATTCTCCTACGGGAGTTCCATCTTTTTAGCATCCACCCATAGCCCTTCGAGGTCATACAGCCGGCGGATCGGCTCAAAAAACACATGGATTATAACATAACCGTAATCGAGCAAAATCCAGTGCCCCTCCTTTTTTCCCTCGACGCTCAACGGATAGAGCCCCTGTTTTTTCAGATCTTCATGGATATGTTCCGCCATGGCCGTCACCTGCCGGTTTGATCGACCGCTGCAGATGATAAATGTATCGGCTATGGAAGTGAGATCGTGGACATCCATGATGACCACACCCGTCGCCTTTTTGGCCCGCACGGCATTGATGAACGGATCCAGGGCCACCAGTTGATCCGGGTTCATTGATAAAGGTTTTTCCGAGATATCCATTTCACAACCTCCCCGGGGACAAGCGATCGTATCGGGTCCCCTTTTTTAATTCGATTTCTAACAGAGGTCGAGGAGATATCCACCAGGTTTTTTGAAAACAGGTAAACCGGCTTAAGATCCGGATGGAAATAGCCTGCTTTTTTTAAAGAAAATCGATATTGCCGGGATATTTTTGTCTTCAGGCATGTTGCGATATCCTTATGGATTCCCAAACCGTTCGATGGTGGATGACCGGGCCGTAACAAAACGATGAGCGGAATGATCCGAAAGAGCTCCTGATACGACTTCCAGGTGTGGATTTCAAAAAAAGCGTCGTGCCCCAGGATCAGAAAAAACAGGGTTTCCTTTGGCGCGTTTTGTTGAAAATAGTGAACCGTGTCGATGCTATACGATGGGCCCGGACGTTTGAGTTCGGTGTCGGATACACAAAATCCCGGCTGCCCGGTCAGAGCGAGGCGGATCATTTCCAACCGATCTTCAGCAATAACCACTCCGGATGCATTTTTATGGGGAGGGGAGGAGGAGGGGATGAAAACGATCTTGTCCAGGGAGAATCCATTCATCACTTCCCTTGCTGCTCGAATATGTCCAAGATGAATCGGATCAAAGGTTCCGCCGAAGAGTCCGATGCGTTCCATAAGTTACCGGATCAGGTCCTTATTTGCCCGTCCCCGAACACCACGAATTTGGTGGTCGTCAGCTCTTCAACACCCATCGGTCCGAAGGCATGCAGTTTCGAAGTGCTGATTCCGATTTCCGCCCCCAGTCCCAGTTC
>JAZDGS010000032.1:0-5878 GCA_043806755.1 Pseudomonadota bacterium
CCGGATGAATTTTTTCAAAACCCGCAACACGACCGGACCAAGCAGTTCTTAAGTCAGATTCTGCACTGAAGCGGGTTTAACCCCTTTCTTTTTCAGGAAAGCCATTCCTTCTTCACATGGAAAAAAGGCGTTTTTTCATCAAAGCGGTTTTGTTTGATTTCGATGGGACCCTTACGAAGCCGGGAGCGCTCGATTTTCTAAAAATCAAAAGAGCGATCGGATGTCCGCCGGATATGCCGCTTCTGGAGTTCATCTCGGGCCTTGGGAATCCAAAGGATCGCGAAGCCGCACGCGTTGCTTTGGATGGTTTTGAGATGGAAGCGGCAGCGAATTCCCAGCCCAATGAGGGTGCCGATGAGATGGTCAGGTTTCTTAAGGAATCAGGCCTTCTTATCGGAATCATCAGTCGAAACAGCCTCAAATCCATTCACCGGGCATTCGGGAATTTTAAGGAGATTCACCCCTCCGATTTTGACCTGATCGTTTCCCGGGATGCGCCGGTCGCGCCGAAACCGAGTCCGGATGCGGTATCCTTTGCCGCCGGGCATTTTAAGGTGGATACGGAAGAGGTTCTCGTGGTGGGAGATTTTGTTTTTGATATTATCTCCGGAAGGGATGCCGGTGCATGGACCGTCCTGTTAAAAAACAGGACCACACCCCAAACCGAGGTGCCGGAAAGCGACTTTACCATCACAAGGCTTATGGAGCTTAAGGATATTGTTCGCCCTGGACGGCCGCAGGGTGCTTGGGAGCTTTAGCGCTTTCTTATTACGGAAGCCGCTTTTCTCCTTCAAGCGTTTGTATCCGGCCGATGCTCTGAGTGACCTCGAGAACTCCGATATATTCCTTTTTTTCGTTGTAGACCGGAAAATACCGGATGAGGACCTTATCTCCACGGAAATTGATCCAGAATTCGGCCGAATCCATGGTTTTGTTCTTGAACCCTTGGACGATTTGAAGGACTTTATCGACACTTTTTTCAGGATGGCATTTTTCCACTTTCCTTCCGATGACCGACCGGGTCCGCGGAAAAATTTTTGATTTGTCCAGACGGTTGAAGTAGGCCACCGTGTCTTTTGCATCAACAAAGGTGACTTCAAAAGGAAGTGCCTCCATGATGGCTTCGATCTGTTCGTATGAAAGAGTGTGGATAAGCCCTTTTTTCGCCTGTGAGCCTTTTTCAGCTTCGTCAAGCATATTGAGATAATGGCTTTTGGCATCAGGGCCGTAGAGCTCCCGGTCGATCCGGTAAAAGGAGTCAAGGAGATTGGCGTTGTCCTCATCCTTGAAGATTTTCCTGCCCAGGGGGTAAAGGACGTCGTTTTCTTTCCAGATGTGATTGGCCCGGATCTGCAAATAATCGAACCCCCGGGTTTTGAATTCTTCTTTGAAGCGCGATGAGGCATTGGGAAGATCTGGAAGCTCTGCCAGCATCTTGGAGAGAAGCTGTCTTTCCGCCTGATGTTCCTGAAGCATCACTCCGATGGGACCTCCGGCGGTCGGGACCCCCCGTTTTTGCATCAGCGGAAATAAAAAATCTTCTTCCTTTTTATTATGAATTTTATCCCCGAACTCCAGCAAAAAGTCGATGGCCCGGCTCATCTGAACAGGGTCACCGGATCCGCCTCCGATTTTTTCCAGACAGTTTTTAAGAACCGCCATGCTTCTTTCGATCATTTCATGTTCGGCAATCAGAAAATCATCCCATCGTTCTTTATGCTCCATATCGTTTCCTCCTTTTTGATCGGCCAAACCATAAGAGATATATTCGCTATTGTCAATCGGGCCGAAAAACGCTTGTCAGATTAAAGGATAGGAGATATAAGACAGATGAAATTGATGTGAAAATCCGGAAAGGAGGAAAAATGAAAAAGATCATCACCACAAGCGATGCACCCCGGGCGATCGGTCCATATTCCCAGGCCGTTTCATACGGGGATCTGGTGTTTGTTTCAGGTCAGCTTCCCATCGACCCAAAAACAGGGACCCGGATTGAGGGCGATATCGAAAAGCAGACCCAAAGGGTTATGGAAAACTTAAAAGCCATCATTGAGGCGAGCGGAATGACGATGGCAAATGTGTTGAAGTGCTCCTGTTTTTTAAAAAACATGGAGGATTTTGCCCGGTTCAATACGGTTTACGGTATCTATTTCAAAGAAAACCCTCCGGCGCGCGAAACCATTGAAGTGTCACGGATTGCCAAAGACGGATTGGTCGAGATCTCAGCTATTTGTGGCCGGTAATGGAGCCGGCTTTTGCTGGGTGTTCCCAAATAAAGAGACGCTTTCACTAAACCAAATCAGATCGCTTCCCTCGACCCCTTCGTAAAAATCGGGGCTTGCGGGAAGCAGTCCGGTCAACTTTTCAAGAACGTCCCCTAAGTTCAGGAAGGCCGAGCGCTTTCAGTTTTTCCGGCAACGGGAGGCCGTCAGGCGACCAGTTCCGTTCCCGGTAGTACTCGTCGAGCATTTCCTCAAGATGGCAAACCAGGCCTTTGGCCGGACCGGACGGCATCGGTTCATGGGTCAATCGCGGGGGCAGGCTGTCGTCTTTTCTGGAAAAGCCTGCTGTCGCCAGAAACACCCGCTCGGCGTTGATAATCCGTTCACCGGCCTTGCAGAGTTCTTCAAGGGTATATCCGGCGCCGGTTGCGGCGTTTAGATATTCCAGAATGCCGGTCGGCGGTACATTCATCTCTTTTTCCGTCAGGTTCCGGATGGCAAAGAAAATGCATAATCCCGCCGAATCGATTATGGCCGAAAGGTCCTGGAACGATTTGGTGACCCTGGCCTTCCCTTTCCATTCTCTGGGATTCATGGGTTTCGGGATGCCGAAGAGTTCAAAATAGGCCGGATCTCCCCTCATATGAGATCCGCCGATGGGAGAAGTGGCGTAAGCCAATCCCATGGCCTGGGTCCCGCGGGGCTCATATCCGGGGAATTCCTGCTTTTTAGAAACCATGGCCAGCTCCGGATGTCCGCAGGCGGAGGCCAGGCGAAAGCTTCCCTCTGCGAGGCGATCCCCGAACCCCTCTCGCAGGCCCGTCAATCGGGTCAATTCCACAAGTGCTTTGGCATCCCCCCACTTCAGCGGCAGTCCGATTTCCGATTCATTCAGATACCCCCTGTCGGCCAGCTCCATGGCGCAGGCGATGGTGGCGCCCATTGAAATGGTATCCATTCCCAGTTCATTGCAGATATAGTTGGCTTTGGTGATGGCGGCAAGATCGTCCACCATGCAGTTGGAGCCCAAAGCATAAATGGTTTCGTATTCGGGCCCTTCCCCTTTCCCGCCAAAGAGAGGGTCGTCGACTTTCGTGACCCGTCCGCATCCGATCGGGCAGCCGTAACAGGCCTTTGTAGAGACGAGAAACTTCTCCGTCAGGGTTTCCCCATGGATTTTTTCCCAGCTGTCGAAAGTCCCCTGCTGCCAATTTTTCGTGGGAAGAACTCCGAAATTCTGTGTGGCGGCCACGACTCCCGCCGTCCCGTTAATGGTAAGCCCCAGCGGTGTTTTACGTATTTGTTCATTGAACTGGTCTAGAATTTTTTTGTTGAATGTTTTGAATTTTTCCGGGTCGTATAAAGGAATGCGGCCGCTTCCCCGAACTGCTACCGCCTTAAGATTCTTGCTTCCCATCACCGCGCCGACGCCGGATCGGCCGGCTGCGCGGTCTTTGTCGTTCATGATGGATGCGAACAGCACCTGACGTTCGCCTGCCGGCCCGATGCAGGCAACCCTTGCCTTAGGATCCGTTTCCGTAAGAATCATATCGGTGGTTTCATGAGTGTCTTTGCCCCAAATATGATCCGCATGTCTTAACTGCGCGTTTCCTCTGTCGATCCACAGATAGACCGGACTTCTGGATTTCCCCATAACAAGAATCGCGTCGAACCCGCTCCGTTTCAACTCCGTTGGAAAAAAGCCGCCGGAATTGGAACAGGTGACCGCTCCGGTGAGGGGGGATTTGGTCATCACCATATATCGGGCGCCGGTGGGAGCCCCGGTTCCGGTAAGCGGCCCTGAGGCCATCATTAAGATGTTTTCGGAAGATAACGGATCGCATTTCGGATCGATATATTGATTTAAGAAATAAATTCCCAGCCCTCTGCCGCCGATATAATCTTTGGCAACTGAAGGGTCGAGGTCCTCGACACTCGTCGTTTGCGCCGAAAGATCGACGACAAGAATTTTTCCTCTCCAGCCAAACATATTGCATTCCCTCCTTAAGGCTTTGTTAAGATTTGGGAAATACCGCCGAAGTCTTTTTCACGACTGACTTACTATACATGTGATAGGAATTCAAGGATCAGGAAACAGGGCGCCATCCAAAAGGCCGCATGCACGCAAAATAAAGATCCTTCCAATCAACCCGTTTGCCCAATTGTTGTTTAAGATATCAATATATCAATACCCGTCCCCGAGAGAAGAGTGTGTGATCATTTCACAGATTGGAAAGCAAATAACGGCTGGATATCTGACCAAGTTGCTTACGTGGTCGGGGCGATTGGATTTGAACCAACGACCCCTTGAACCCCATTCAAGTGCGCTACCAGTCTGCGCCACGCCCCGACGCATGGGAAGCTAACACTTTGATCTTGTCATGTCAAGACGGGATGTGCTAACAAAAGAAAATTTTTCAATAGAATAATTAATTGATTTGTTTATACATTTACATTGTAGGATCGCATGATTCATCATGAGCAAAAAACGTTGTTTCCGGTTCGGCTAAGGCCCGGGGATGCCATCGGCATCGCTGCTCCATCCGGCTCTTTTGACAAGGAATCGATTCAATCCGGTTTTGATGTTCTAAATGATATGGGCTTTCGCACGGTCATCCCGGAAGGGTTTTATGAGAAAAATGGATATCTTGCCGGTTCGGATGCGCATCGGGCCGGTTTGCTGAATGATCTTTTTGGCGATCCGGAGATCCAGGGGATCATGTGCGCCAGGGGCGGATTCGGGTCCATGAAAATCCTTTCACTGCTGGATTACAATTTGATTCGCCGTCATCCGAAAGTAGTGGTGGGGTTCAGCGATATTTCGGCGATTCTTTATATGCTATACGACACCTGCGGGCTGGTCACCTTCCATGGGCCGGTATTGACGACCTTGGGAGAAGCGGATCTGAAAACAAAAGAAAGTCTCTTGTCGGCCATATCATCGGATAAAGCGATTGAAATAGTTGCCGGGAAAGGAAAAGCGATCCGCCATGGGCAAGCATCAGGAAGGGTTTTGGGAGGAAACCTCACGACCCTGTGTCATCTGGTTGGAACGCCTTTTTCGCCCCGTTTCGGAGGGTCTATTCTGCTTTTGGAAGATAAAGGGGAACAGGACTATCGAATAGACCGGATGCTGACCCAGATGAGGCTTGCCGGATGTTTTGACGGTGTTTCAGGGGTAGTCCTGGGGTCCTTCGTCGATTGCGGGGAACAAGACCGGATCTTTCGGATCGTCGAAGAGGCTTTCGGGGGCGAACCAATCCCGATCATGGCCGGGTTCGAGATCGGCCACCAAAAAGAAAACATGACGATTCCTATGGGCGTCCAGGCCGTTCTCGATTCGGAAAAAGGGTCTGTGCAATTTGTCCAATGCGCCACCCTGCCGAATTCAAATGAGTGATATTCGACAAATGAAAGAAGTCGACAGCCTCATGAATCAGGGGGTTGCGGACGGTGTTTTTCCGGGCGCAGTGCTTCTGATTTCGGCAAAGAACGAAGTTCGGTTTTTTCAATCCTACGGGGTTTCAAATCTTTTCACCGGAAAGAAAATGACCATCGATACCGTTTTCGACCTAGCGTCGTTGACCAAGCCTCTGGCAACTACCCTGGCCATTATTTATCTCATTCAGAATTCGAAGCTCGATTTCGATACGTCC
>JAZDGS010000033.1:0-42669 GCA_043806755.1 Pseudomonadota bacterium
CAAAACCACTCTTACAAAAATTATTTCCCAATCCTTTATAAACAACATATATTTCAACTGGGATATTGCTCAGAACAGGGCCGAGCTGATCCAAAACCCTCTTTTTTTTGAAAACATTGTCCGAAAAGATGCGTCGATTCCGCTGGTTGTTTTTGATGAAATCCATAAATATAAGGACTGGAAAAACTATCTCAAAGGAGTTTACGATCAGTTTCACGGCACATACCACTTTCTTGTATCCGGGAGCGGACGGCTGGATATATACCAAAAAGACGGAGATTCCCTGGCAGGGCGTTATTTTCAGTTCCATCTCTGGCCGTTCACCATCGCTGAAATCGCCGATCAGCGCAGGAGAATGGACGATTTCCTAAAGAATCCGGCCGAAATCGCTCAAACGCTCGATCCCAAGCTTTCCGAGAACTGGGATCGCCTGTCGAAGATGAGCGGGTTTCCGGAACCTTACTTGGCCAATCGGCAAACAACTTATCGTAGATGGTCCGCTAATTATTCCAGCCAGATCATCCGGGAAGATATCCGCGACCTTGCCGCCATTAAATTCGTTGGGGAAATGGAGACCCTCTACCGGCTTTTGCCTTCGAAAATCGGAAGCCCTCTTTCGCTGTCATCCATCGCTTCGGACTTAAAAGTTTCATACAATACCATTTACAACTGGCTTTCCGTTTTCGAGCGTTTTTTCCTGATTTTCAGTATCGGACCATGGACCCGAAAAATTCATAGATCCATCCAAAAGGAGCGAAAGGTTTACCTTTGGGACAGTCCAAAAATTGAAGATCCGGGCGCCCGTTTTGAGAATATGGTGGCGCTTGAATTGTGGCGCGCCGTGACAAACTGGAATGATCTGGGATACGGCGACTTTTCTTTAAGTTTCTTAAAAAACAAGGAAAAGCAAGAGGTTGATTTTTTAATCGCCGACGGACGGAAGCCCCTTATTCTCATCGAAGCCAAAATGACCGATCCGCGCCCATCCAATGCGCTAAGGAAATATCAGGAGATGTTGAATGTTCCGGCGGTGCAGGTGACTCATCAGGAAAACGGATTCCGGAAGATCTCAAACAAGGGGCAGATGATTCTGGTCGCTCCGGCTCAATGGTGGCTTTCCGGGTTGCCATAAACATGGTTCCCGGTCACCTGAAAATGTGATTCCATTGCAATATATCCTGTGGAACCGGAGCTTCGAAGGAAACGCCACAGCCTGTTACGGGATGACTGAGACGGAGCCGCCATGCATGAAGGATTTGCCTTTTTGCCGGCAACTTATTTTTCGCTTTGCGCCTACCATAGACCGGATCTCCTACAACCGGATGTCCCATGGCGGCGCAGTGCACGCGGATCTGATGCGTCCTGCCCGTCTTCAGGTGAACTTCAAGGAGAGTCGCTGTTTTAAAACGCTCCTTTACCCGCCACCCGGTTTCGGCAAATCTCCCTTTGCGGCTGACCGTGGACATCCGCTTTCGATCCTTCGGATCCCTTCCGATAGGAAGTGAAATCACGCCTTCATCCTGAAGAACGCTCCCGTATACCAGTGCCAGATACGTTTTAACCACTTTTTTGGATTTGAATTGCCCGATGAGGTTTTGATGGGCGGCCTCGGTTTTGGCAACCAACAGCAAACCGGAGGTATCTTTATCAAGTCGATGAACGATTCCCGGCCTCAGCGCATCCCCGACCCCTTTTATTTCCGGCCACCGGTACAAAAGGGCGTTGACGAGGGTTCCGGATCGATGGCCGGGCGCCGGATGAACGACGATCCCCGGCTGCTTGTTTAGAACGATAAATCCGTCATCTTCATAAAGGATATGGAGGTCGATGGGTTCGGGCTCAACGGAGAGCGATTCCGAAGGGAGGATCTTTCCGCAGATTCTCTCGCCGTCTTTGATCCGGTAGCCGGGCTTTTTTACCTTTCCATCTACGCAAACAACCGCCTTTAAAATCAGTTGTCCGGCCTTAGTGCGGGAGCAGTCGGGGAGCCTGGATGAAATAAAAATATCCAGGCGTTCACCCTCCTCCGGTTTATTGACTACCAAATTGAAAGACGCCGAATCGGGCATCGCATGTCAATAGAAGACAACATCACTGAATGGGAAAAAGGGATTCGATTTCTGTGAGGATGGTCTTTTCGTCCGTATTTTTAGCTGTTGAAAGTTCCCTGACCAGGAGTCCCTGGGCTGTATCATAGAGTTTACGTTCGCCAAAAGAGAGATCCTTCTCCAGTTTCAACAGGGACAGATCTCTGAAGACTTTCGCAACATCGTAAAGCGATCCGGTTTTGAGTTTTTCCATGTATTCCCGGTATCGGCGGTTCCATGTCTGATTTTCCAGGGCCGCATCCCGCTCTTCGCTCATCACCTTGTACACCTTCGGGATCTCATTCTTGCTGATAACATCCCTGAGCCCAACGCATTGAACATTTCGGGTCGGGATCATGATCACCATACCGTTTTCAAGGACCTTTAAAATGTAAAAATCGTGTTTCTCGCCGTTGACTTCCCGGCTTTCGATCGCATCGATCCGTCCGACGCCGTGCGCCGGATAGACCGCCAGATCGCCCACCTGGAACCGTCCGTTCGTTTTTCTTTTTCGGGGGACTTTTGTTTTGGTTTCCTGTTTTATTTTTCCCATATTAACTCCGAATAAATTGTTTTGATTCCAAAGTAAATTATGGTTCGTGAGATTTATATCATCCTTTTTTACCGCAATCAATAGGGAAATTAAAAAGGGGGGGAAAGTGCCTAAAATGAGCTAAAGCGATAAAGGAGGGGAATAAAAAGGGATTGGCGTATCAGAGAGATACGTCAATCCCTTTTAAACTTCAGATTGTGCCGGCGAATGCCCGGATTAAAGCAGGAACGGCACCATCAGCAGAGCGACCACGTTGAGGATCTTGATCATGGGGTTAACGGCCGGTCCTGCGGTATCTTTGTAAGGATCGCCGACCGTATCACCGGTAACCGCCGCTTTATGGGCATCACTTCCCTTGCCGCCCAGATGGCCGTCCTCGATGTATTTTTTCGCATTATCCCAGGCCGCGCCGCCCGTAGTCATGGAGATGGCTACGAACACGCCGGTAACGATGGAGCCGATCAACAGACCGCCCAGTGCGACTTTACCCAAAAGGAAGCCGACCAGAATTGGAGCCACGACCGGAAGAAGGGCCGGAATCATCATCTCTTTCAGTGCGAATTTGGTCACGATGTCGACGCATGCGCCGTAATCGGGCTTGGCCGTACCTTCCATGATCCCCGGAATTTCACGGAACTGGCGACGTACTTCTTCAACAACCGCGCCACCGGCATTGCCGACCGCTTTCATGGCAATTGAGGCAAACAAATAGGGCAACAAACCGCCGAGAAACAGGCCGATGATAACGTTCACATCGGAAAGGTCGAACTTAATCGAGGCTGCACCGGCAGCGCCCTTCACGGTAAACTCCTGAACATAAGCGCCGAAGAGCACCAGAGCGGCCAGACCGGCAGAACCGATGGCATAGCCTTTGGTGACGGCCTTGGTGGTGTTGCCAACCGCATCCAGTGGATCGGTGACGGCACGGACGCTTTCGTCCATCCCGGCCATTTCGGCGATACCACCGGCATTGTCGGTGATGGGGCCGTAGGCGTCAATGGCAATAACCATACCGGTCATGGAGAGCATGGACATGGCCGCCATGGCAATGCCGTAAAGGCCGCCGAAGAGATGTGCCATGAAGATCGCTGCACAGATCACGATAACCGGAGCGGCGGTCGACTGCATGGAAACGGCCAGACCGGCGATGATGTTGGTCCCGTGGCCGGTGGTGGATGCTTCGGCAATGCCCTTCACTGGGCCGTATTTTCCGGTGTAGTATTCAGTGACGATAACGATTACAACGGTCAGAATGAGGCCGATCAAGGTGCAGTAGTAAATTTTCATGGCGGAGATCTCAGCCAGACCGCCCATGTATTTGGTGCAGGCAAAATAGAAGGCCACGGCGGCAATCACGGCCGCGCCGAACATCCCTTTGTAAAGAGCGCCCATGATATATTCGCTCTTGCCAAGGCGAACAAAGAAAATCGCGATAATCGAGGCGATAATGGAGATCGCGCCCAAAATCAGCGGAAACTCGGTGGCCATGGGAATTTTGGGGAACATCAGATGCCCAATCAGCATGGCGGCAACAGCGGTCACCGCGTAAGTCTCGAAAAGGTCCGCGGCCATACCGGCGCAGTCACCCACGTTGTCGCCCACGTTATCGGCGATGGTTGCCGGGTTGCGAGGGTCGTCTTCGGGAATTCCGGCTTCGACCTTGCCCACCAGGTCGGCGCCGACGTCGGCACCCTTGGTGAAGATACCACCACCCAACCGGGCAAAAATAGAGATCAAGCTACCACCAAAACCCAGGGCCACCAAAGCCATGACATCGTGGGTTGCGGTATAGAAGCCGGCAACGGCGGTCAGCGCCAGACCTGCCACGATCATACCGGTGACCGAACCACCCTTGAAGGCCATTCCAAGACCGGCGGCCAGCCCCTTCCTTGCTGCTTCAGCGGTTCTAACATTGGCGATAACCGATACCCTCATGCCAATGTAGCCTGCGAGGAAGGAAGCCACCGCTCCCAACAGGAAGCCGATGGCGGTTTTTGCGCCCATAGTGGCGAAAATGATGATGAAAATAATTGCACCGGCAATGCCCATGCTTTTCATTTGGCGATTAAGGTAAGCGATTGCGCCCTCTTTGATTGCGCCGGCAATCGACTGCATTTTTTCATTTCCAGCGGGCGCGCTTTTTACGATAGTAGCCAGGACGACGGCAAAGAGCACGCCGACTACGCCAACCAATGTGCAAATCAATGGAATATTGCTTGCTATGTTCATTCTGATCCTCCATTTTAAAGTTAATGTAGGTTCTTATTAAACCGGTTCATCCCGACTTTAATTCCTTTGAGCACGATCGTCTCGACGGCTTGGCAAGTCCTTTGGATAAAATCATCCAGAACCTCCCTTTCGCTGCGGCTGAAATCGCCGAGCACATGATCGACAACATCGGCTCCCTCGGATCTGCCGACCCCCATGCGCACGCGAATGAATTCACCGCCTCCAAAGGCCTCGATGATCGATCTTATGCCATTGTGTCCACCATCCCCCCCTTTCTCTTTGATTTTTAATCTCTGGTAGGCAAGGTCGATGTCGTCATGGACAATGACCATCGCCTCGCGTTGAATCCTGAAATAATCGGCTAACCGTCGCAACGGTGATCCGCTCCGATTCATGAAATCCTGCGGTTTGGCAAGAATGACCGGGATCGTCTCGATCTTGCCTAAACCATAACGCACATCATGTGCCCGCTTTTTGACCGGTATGGAAAAGTCCCCTGCCAGGGCATCAATTACCATAAAGCCGGCATTATGGCGGCTTAGCCGGTAGGCTCTCCCGGGATTTCCCAGGCCGACAATCAGGCGGATGCGCTCATCCTCCACGGGTCCGCTTCTTTATTCTTCTTCCTCGGCGGCTTCAGCTTCCTCTTTTTCCTCACCCGCTTCGACCGCTTCTTCAGGTTTCGCAACCTCCTCCGCTTTCGGGCTGAGGAGCGTCACGACGGTAAAATTGACTTCCGCCGGAATTTCAATATCGCTTTCAAGCGGGATATCCTTCACGTGGATCGAATCGCCGATCTTAAGTTCGGTCACATCGACCTCAATACTGTCCGGAATCCTGAGAGGCAGACACAACACTTCCACCTCGCGCTGAATGATCTGAATGAAACCCCCTTGTTCGATTCCCTTTGCCTTTCCTCGGATCACCACAGGAATTTTAACCCGAATCTTGCGATTCATATCGATTTCATAAAAGTCGATGTGCAAAATGCGGTTCGAAACCGGATGGGTCTGCAGCTCCTTGATCATGACGGTTTTATTAAATGTTTCGCCGTTTTGAACAGCAAGATTGAAGATCGCCTGTCTGGCTGCAACCTTTCTGAACGCCTTTTCCATCTGGTTTTCAGAAATGGAAAGATGGACCGGTTGTGTTTCGCGGCCATACAGAACAGCGGGAACGTTCCCGGACCGGCGAAGCGTCTTGGCGGCGCCTTTTCCCCTTGCCGCCCGGGTCATTGATTTAAGTTCTAATATTTCCAAACAGCATTCCTCCTTCTTATACAAAAAGTGATGTCACGGAGTCTCCGGAATGGCTTCTGATGATAGCCTCGCCTACCAGCTCCGCGATGGATAAGACAATGAATTTTTCGCTCTTTTGAGCTTGCGATCTCAGCGGAATGGTATCCGTGACAATGACGGTTTTAATGCAGGAATTGTTGATTCGATCCACGGCCGGCCCCGACAACACCGCATGAGCGCAACAGGCATGCACCTCGTTTGCGCCGTGCTCCATTAGAGATTCTGCGGCCTCGGTAAGGGTGCCTGCCGTATCCACCATGTCATCGAGAATGACGGCGGTTTTCCCCTTCACATCTCCGATCACGGCCATGGCTTTCGCGATATTCGGAGCGTCCCTCCTTTTGTCCACGACGGCGAGCCCCGCATTGAGGCGTTTTGCAAAAGCCCTTGCCCGCTCCGCTCCACCGGCATCGGGAGAAACGACGACGGCGTCGTTTCTCAAATTGTTGCGAAGATATTCAATGGTCACGGGAGCGGCAAACAGGTTGTCGACCGGGATGTTGAAAAAGCCCTGGATCTGCCCGGCGTGCAGATCCATGGTGATGACCCGGTTTGCGCCCGCAACGGTCAGAAGATCGGCGACCAGCCTGGCGCTGATGGGGACCCGGGGTGCCACCTTTTTATCCTGCCGGGCATACCCATAATAGGGGATCACAGCCGTGATCCTGCGCACCGATGCCCGCTTGAAAGCATCCAGCATCAGCAGCAGTTCCACCAGATTGTCATTCACCGGGGGGCAGGTGGACTGGATGATGAAGACATCCTTCAGCCTCACATTTTCCTGAATTTCGATCTGAATCTCACCGTCGCTAAACGTTTTCACCTTAGCGCCGCCAAGGTGAACCTTCAGATATTCACAAATTTTTCCGGCCAAATTGGGATTTGAATTCCCGGAAAAAATTGCCAGATCATTCATTGAATCAATCCTCTTTTCCGTTGATCCTCTAACACGTCACCATCATTTAAATGGCTGGGGCGGGAGGATTCGAACCTCCGAATACAGGAACCAAAATCCTGTGTCTTACCGCTTGACGACGCCCCAAGCCGATACCGGTCTACGCTCCTGAGAAATTCGCACCAAAACCGTATATTTTCATACGATCATGTCCGCACAAAAGACCTTCCATCCGCCCGGCTTCGACAAGGCACCGGCTGCACTTTCGGCTTTCTTTTTTCCGGAAAAGAGCCCGAAAACCGTAGGTCCACTTCCGGTCATGAGCGAACCGATAGCTCCCTGTTGGAGGAGTGCGGCCTTCGCCTCGTTCACTTCCTTGTAACGGGAAGCCGTAACCGTCTCCAAATCATTACACAGATGTCGCTCTGCCTTAAATCTCTGCCTTATAAAAGAATTATCTTTAATTTTTCTTTCACATTTTGTCAATCCCAAATTCAAATCTCTGAAAACTCCGGCGGTCGAAACACTGAATCCCGGAAAAACGAGGACCACGGGATAGGGTGAAAGCCCATGGTATCGCTTCAGCTTCTCACCAACCCCTCGCGCCAGGGCCGGTTTGCCGAATATAAAGAACGGCACGTCCGCACCGATCGAAAGCCCCATTTCCAGCAGTTGATTTTTCTGAAAAGGGCTCCCAAAATACCGGTTCAAACCGAGCAGAACGGCTGCCGCATTGCTGCTTCCTCCTCCGAGGCCGGCTCCCACCGGTATCTGTTTTTCGATGAGGATATCGATCCCTTCGGGATTCTCCCTTCCGCGGCCGCCCCCCTGGTCGAGGAAGAGCTTGGCCGCCTTGACAGCCAGATTCGATTCATTATCCGGAACACAAGGGTCGGTACAGAAAGCATTTATTCCCGAACCGGTGAATGTTATCGTGACCGTATCATAAAGCCCAACCGGACACATGAGGGTAAACAGGTCGTGATAACCGTCCGGACGCTTCCCAACGACCTGTAAAAACAGATTGATCTTGGCCGGGGACAGAAGCCTCATGCCGTTTCCCTCATTCCGGCCTGCACTGATGATCAGGCTCTCAGTCTTTTTCTTTGACGTAGGTCAGCCTCAGATCGTGCAATATGTTTTTCAGCAGATTCATCTCGTCGTGCTCCAGGTTCCCTCTGGTTTTTTCCTCGATGATCCCCAGGATATCGATGGTCTGCTTGGCAAGAACCATGTTTTTCGCTTTTGCCTTGGTTGACGGATTTTCCATGATTCCAAGATGCATCAGTGCTGAGGAATGGAGCGAAAGAATGAACGTGGCAAAGTTGATTTCCGGCAGCATCGGCTCGGGACCGGGTTCTTCTTCCCGTGGCTCCTCGGACCGGCCTTTCGGCTCCTCTTGTGCATTTACCGGTTTTCCTTCAGGTTCCTTTTCTTTAGGTTCTTCCTGACTGAAGAGCCTTCGATCCTTGATGACAAAATCTTTTTTTTCTTCAGCCATTTTTCATCTCCTATAATATTTGAAACGGTTGGTTCATCCCATCATCCTTTTATACCGACGGCGCATGCCTGCAGCTCATTCTCACTGAAAAAAAGAGGAACAACGGTATCGACGAGCGGCAAAGATTTCAGCTCCTGCAACACAGGTTCCGGAATCTCGCTGTCGGTCTTTAAAAAGACAACATTCTTCCGTCCATCCTCATCCTGTCCCACCTGCATCCGGCTGATGTTGATCCGGTGTTTTCCAAGGGCGTTTCCGATGCTTCCGATCGCTCCCGGCTTGTCCTGGTTGTAAATAAGGACCATGTGCCCTTCGGGAATCAACTCAAGCCTGAAATTGTTGATCTTCACGACCCTAAGGTCCTTTTTCCCGAAAACCGTCCCGGCAATGACGGTGGTCATCTCCCGGGTTACGGTTTTTAACGTAACGAGCTGTGTGTAATCCTCCGACTCGGCGCTCGTTGTTTCCGTGACGTTAATCCCCATTTCCTTCGCGAGGACGGGGGCATTCACATAATTCACTTCGTCTTTAGCCATCGGCGTCAAAATCCCCTTCAAGGCCGCCGTTGTGATCGGCGACAAATCCATTCCGCCGAAATCGCCGTTATACGTCATGGTCACTTCGTTCAGAGGACCGCAGGAAAACTGTGCCTGAAGCCTTCCCATCCGTTCCGCAAGGTCGATGAACGGACCAAGCCGTTTGAGGACTTCACCGGAAACAGAGGGGGCGTTCACGGCATTGAGGATGGTATTGTGCTTCAGAAAATCAATGATCTGCCTTACCACATCCACCGCAACATTGGTCTGGGCTTCAAGGGTGGATGCCCCCAGGTGGGGTGTTCCGATAACCTTATCGAGTTCCAGAAGCGGGGACTTCCCCGGAGGTTCGGTTTCGAACACATCGAGCGCCGCACCGGCCACCTTTCCGGATTTTATCGCGTCATATAGATCCTTCTCGTCGACAATGCCGCCCCTGGCGCAGTTGATGATCATAACGCCTTTTTTCATTTTGCCGAAAGCCTCCTTGTTTAAAAGGCCGATGGTGCTTTTCATTTTAGGAACATGCACCGTAATATAGTCGGCACGCTCGTAGAGTTCATCGAGTGAGACGCTTTCAAAGCCGTCTTCACGGATCCGCTCCGGCGTCACAAACGGATCATACACGATGATCCTCATCTTCAGGCCTCTGGCACGGTCGGCGACAATCGACCCGATCTTTCCATACCCGATCAGACCAAGTGTTTTATTAAAGATTTCCCGCCCCTGTAATTTTTTCTTCTCCCACTGGCCGTTTTTCAATGTGGCGGTCCCCTGAGGGACGTTTCGTGTCAGCGAAAACATTAGGGCAATCGCATGTTCGGCGGTAGTGATGATATTTCCGGTCGGCGTATTCATCACGACGATCCCTCTTTTGGAGGCAGCCGGGATATCCACGTTATCGAGACCGATTCCGGCCCGGCCGATTACTTTCAACCGGACGGCCGACTTGAGTATCTCTTCCGTCACTTTTGTGGCGCTCCGGATAATCAAGGCGTCGTAATCCCCGATAATTTTTTTCAATTCATCCGGAGAGAGCCCCGTCTTCACATCCACCTGAATATCTTTCTCCGCTTTGAGCATCTGAACCCCTGCTTCCCCCAGATTATCGCTCACCAGTACTTTCATACGCGTTACCCCTCCAATTTGAATGTTTTGTCGATACCCAATCCTCTTATAAACGGCAAAATAATAATATCCTCTTAAAACTTGATTTTACTCGCAACCATTTCGGAATATGCTCGACCCCCCGAAACGGCGTTTTACGAAATCCTCAATAATTATCGTTATGCAACATTTAAAATTAAATTAATTATTAGAAAAAAAAAGGTCCGGATTCAATAGAATTTTCAAAAATTTTACTTATTTCGTCGGAATTGCAAATTTCAGGTTTGAATTCGTCCCGGTTTGACTTTTTGCATCAAATGGACTAAAAAGATTAATTTGCCTTGAAGGAAACCGGCGGAAACCGGTCGGAGGGAGCCAGGCGGTTGGGTGTCAACCGTGCCACGTTATACCGTTTTCTGGATGAATTTCCTGAAGCAGACTTCAAAAGTTGACCGTTTCTGTTACGCCACTTCAAGCCTCTGGCGGTCGGTCATGTCCATGAGAACCCGCTGACGAGTCTTGTCAAGCCCGAGCCCTTTCCGCTTTTTATCGATGTGAGCGATCATCATCTTCGCCATTTCATACGGATCGGGGGTGAATCCCCATTTCCCGAAGCCCTGCTGTTCCAATCCTTCGAACAGCAGTTTGTGGAACTTGGTCCCTGTGATGATCGGGAATGTCACTCCGAACACCGTGTATACGCCGGAGGCGACGAAATATTGGCCGATGGCGATCGCTTTTTCGCTCATCCATTCGGGAGCAGCTCCTGCAACCGGCAAATCCGCAATGCTGTTCCCCAACCCGCCGGTTTTGACCATTTCCGCGCATGCGATCAGAATCCGGCTGTTGTCCACACAGGAACCGAGGCCGAGTACCGGAGGCATCCCCACGGTTTCGCACACCTCTCTCAATCCGGGTCCGGCCATTACGGACGCCTCCGGTGTGGTTAAGCCCGCCTTGGCAAGGGCGATCTGGGAACATCCGGTTTGCACGACCAGAATATCGTTTTTAATCAACTCCTTGACAAGTTCGACATGGACCCAATCCTGTTTCACGCGCGGGTTGGTGCACCCCACCACTCCGGCAACACCTCGGATTCTGCCGTTGATGATGTTGTCGTTCAATGGCGTATAGGAGCTTCTGAAGGTTCCGCCCAGCATGTATTGGATGTATTCGTGCGAAAAACCGTGCACACCGATATTCCTCTGGCTGGGGATTTCAATGGGAAGCTTCCGGTTCTGGAACCGGGTAATCGCCTTGATGACAATCTCATCCGTGCACTTTTTTGGATTGTGAAGGTCAAAATCGATATGCAACGCCCCTTCGATGTGGCATCTTGAATCGGTGGTGATGAGAGGCGTCCCATAACAGGATGCCACGCTGACGAGCCCCTGTTTGATGCACTGAATATCCACAGCCATGGCATCCACGGCGCCGGTGACGAGGATCTCCTCGGTTGACGAGAAGTTGCCGGCATGGGGTATTCCGTGGCGCACCAGCATTTCGGCTCCTGAGCAGCACATCCCCACCAGGTTGATTCCCCTGGCTCCGGCTTTCTTGGCCGCCTCCACAAAGGTCGGTTCGGACACGGACTCCCACATAGACTCGAACAGATTGGGCTCATGTCCATGGATGATGATATTGACCTGGTCCGCCTTCAGGACTCCCATGTTGACCTCGATTGAGATTGGAGAAGGGGTGCCGAAGAGAATATCCCCGATTTCAGTCGCTACCATGGATCCGCCCCAACCGTCCGCAAGAGCGGTTCGACTGCACTGCTTGACGATGTTGTTGTAGTCCTGGTCCATCCCGATATGTGTCCGGGCCATCATTTCCATAACTTCCCGCATGGCTCCACGGGGGACGATGCCGTGTTTTCGCCAGGTCTCCAGGGTTTTTTCCGGAACCCGCTTTGCAAAAGGAATTTCTCCTTCCACCTGAGTGTACGTCTTTTCCAGTTCGTCACACAATTCGAGGGCGATCTCCGTGTGGGATTTTCCATCGGTTTCAATACCGATGGACTGGGCAACCGATTCAAGCTTGAGGGTGTCCTTGATCTTGTAATCCTTGATCTTCCCTTTGACGACTTCCCTAAAAAGGTCCAGCATGGACATTCCGTGGTCGCTGTGACAGGCGCTCCCGGTGGCCACCATTCTTGCAAAATTTCTGGCCATAATGGTGTCGATGGTCGCCCCACATACTCCGACTTTTCCGTATGGGTCTTTGGAGTTCATGCGGCAGGGTCCCATCGCGCAATGTTTGCAGCAGGCCGAGTCCGCACCGATAGGGCACGGTCTCATATTGGCAGCCCGGGCAAAAGCGGTTTCAACTCCATCGCGTTTAGCTTTTTCGAGCATCTGAATCGTTGCATCGCAAATGCTGACTTCTTTTGGATCAAACTCTTTTCCTTTATCCTTAACCTTATCCTCCATGTCTCCTCCTTATATGGAACCGGTTGATATTGCGGTTAAATTATATGGAACAGGAATATTAAGCATAAAACGAACTTTTTTTGAACTTGTGGAAAAAGCGACGACATACAGCTCGGATATCCTTGACATTTTCAATTGATAATGATTACTATTTACAATAAATTTAAATTGAATACTTGTCAAGGCGTTTATTACAAATTATTTTCTTTGTTAATCATGGTTTTTTATGATTTTAGATACGGAAATATACTGAAGCGAAAAATAAAACTCAGGATGGGAGGGAAAACGCTCATGAAACGATTTGCCGCAACGCTATTTGCCTTTATTTTAGTAATCGGATTTTCAGGTGAAGTGCTCTCAGAGAATAAAATCCCTGAAAGCGGGGTAAATTTTCCTGTGATTAAGCTCAAGCTGCCTGAAAACTCAGGTCACCGGAGCTATTTGGGCCTGAGCGGAACGGAAACCTTTTCGATTCCTGAAATCAAAGCGGATGTCGTCATTGTTCAGATATTTAGCATGTATTGCCCTCACTGCCAGAGAGAAGCCCCCAACGTAAACCGGCTTTTTGACAGCTTGACCAAAAATCCCGCCGTTAATGAAAAGGTCAAGCTCATCGGAATCGGTGCCGGCAACAGTGCCTATGAGGTATCGGTCTTTCAAAAGAAATACCAGATCCGGTTCCCTCTTTTTGAAGATGCCGATTTCACCATTCATCAACAGATCGGTGAGGTCAGAACCCCTTATTTTTTTGGAATTAAAATCGATGGCAGCAAAACCCCCAAGGTTTTTTTCTCAAAACTTGGCGGTTTCGAAAATGCCGAATCCTTTTTAAACGAAATTGTGAAACTATCCGGTATTAAATAAGGAGGTTTGTCATGAGAAAAATCATGGGAATGGGGATGTGTGCCGTTGTTTTATTTTTTTTCATTTCATCGGCTTTCGGCCTTTCGGATCTGTTCAAGGAGAATGTCTATAATCCGGGCCGGCTCAAACCGATTGACAGTTTTTTAAAAGTTAAGGTCGGAGACAAAGCGCCTGATTTTACCCTACCCTCGTTGTCGGGACATACCATTTCTCTGAATCAATTCAAGGGGAAAAAGAACGTCGTCATATCATTTGTTCCAGCGGCATGGACTCCTGTCTGCTCGGATCAATGGCCCGGATACAACATCGCCAAAGATCTTTTCGATGAAACCGATGCCATACTCCTGGGAATCTCGGTGGACAATATTCCCACCTTATATGCCTGGACAAAACAGATGGGGAATTTATGGTTTCATGTCCTTTCCGATTTCTGGCCTCATGGAGCGGCTGCTCAAACATTCGGCGTACTAAGGTCAAACGGCGTTTCGGAACGGGCCCTGTTTGTTATCGATAAGGACCGGATTATCCGGTATATCGACGTTCACGATATCAACAAACGACCCGATTTAGGAGTGCTCATCAGGGAGCTTGAAAAACTTAAAAAATAGAAGATCGAGGGGTCAAGGGAATCGAACCCCCAACCACTTGAACCACCGAACCCTTGGCCCCTTGACCCCTTCTTTAATGTGGATTAACCATGCCCAACCGACTCATACATGAAAAAAGCCCTTATCTCCTCCAGCACGCGCACAATCCGGTCAACTGGTATCCCTGGGCCGAAGCGGCATTTTCAAGGGCCAGATCGGAAAACAAGCCGATCCTTCTGTCCATCGGGTATTCGACCTGCCATTGGTGCCATGTGATGGAAAGGGAATCCTTCAGCGATCCGAAAATCGCCGAAATCATGAATGACCATTTCGTTTGCATCAAGCTGGACCGGGAGGAGCGGCCGGATCTGGATCACATTTACATCACGGCGGTGTCTTCTCTCACCGGTTCCGCCGGATGGCCGCTGAATGTTTTTCTAACACCGGAACTCAAACCCTTTTTCGGAGGGACGTATTTCCCTCCGGATCCCCGGCCGGGCGGCATATCCTGGCCCAATCTGCTTCAGGTCCTGGCAAAAGCCTGGGCCGATCCGGCTCAGCATCTTAAGATCATGGATTCCGCCGATGAACTCTCACGGCTGATCAACTCCCTTGCATCCATTGGCCGCGGATCCGAGCATATCGCTGAGGATCTGCCGGAGGCCGCTCTTGAAGCGTTTGAACAGAGCCATGACAAGGCTTGGGGTGGATTTTCCCGTGCTCCCAAATTCCCCTCCCCTTCCATTCTATCGTTTCTCCTGTCTTACCACGCTCATGCCGGTCGCGGTAAACGGAAAGAGAGTGAAAAAGCGCTTCAAATGGCGCTCCTGACCCTTCGGGGGATGGCAAGAGGCGGCATCTACGATCAACTGGGAGGAGGGTTTCACCGGTATTCCACGGATTCCAGATGGTTCGTCCCCCATTTTGAAAAAATGCTCTATGATAATGCGCAATTGATTTGCAACTATCTCGAAGCGTTCCGGATCACCGGCGATCTCCTTTTCAAAAAAACCGCCGAAGAGACCATCGGGTATATCCTGCGGGACATGAGTCATCCGGAAGGAGGGTTTTTCAGCGCCGAAGATGCGGACAGTTTGCCGTCAAAGGCGGACAGCGCTTCCCGGGAGGCGGCCATAGAGAAGAAAGAAGAAGGAGCCTTTTATGTATGGCCCCTTTCCGAGGTCAACAACGTTCTGGGAGACCGGGATGCCGGCATCGTTTCGTATCGGTATGGGCTTCGCCCCGGCGGAAATGTTGAAAACGACCCTTATGGCGAATTCCGGGGGAAAAACATTCTGTACCGTGAAAAAAGCCTTGAGGAAACGGCCCGGAAATTCGGCATGTCCATCCCTGCCGTAACCGAGATACTTGAAAAAGCAAAAATGCGGCTTCTCGAATACCGGAGCAAAAGGCCCCGCCCCCATCTCGACGACAAGATCATCACCGAATGGAATGCCATGATGATCTCTGCGCTGGCAAAGGCATTTCAGATTCTTGGTGACAGGCAATATCTGGTTGCGGGATCCAGGTGCACCGAATTCATCCGAACGAGTTTGTTCGATCCGGAAGCAAAACGCCTTTTCCGGATCTGGAGGGAGGGGGATCGCAAGATCGAGGCGCCGGCAGGCGACTATGCTTTTCTTATCCATGGAGTATTGGATCTCTACGAGTCCGACCCTGATCCCCGATGGCTCGGTTGGGCCCTGGAGCTTTCGGAAATTCTGATCCAACACTTTTATGATTCTGCAAACGGCGGTTTTTATACAAACCCCCATTCCTCGGACCCGAATCTCATTGCCAGGTTCAAGGAAACCCACGACGGCGTCATCCCTTCCGCCGGCTCTGTGGCAACTATTGCGTTATACCGGCTGGCCCGGCATACCGATCGCCGGGATTTGGTACATATCGCCGAATCCACCCTCAAATCCTTCATACCGGGCATGCAGAGCCATCCGGGGTCTGCCCCGATGATGCTTCTGAGCCTGGATTTCGCTCTCGGAAATCCGGAGACAGCGGAGACCCGTAAATCATGACACCGGCCGATATGACTTCCCATCATTTTTCAACGTCTATCCGGGGGAAAAAACAGCCTCCGGACAAAGTGTTCGTACCATCAGGAAACGGCCGGCCCTGCGTGATCATGTTCGTGAGGGCTCCGGAAAAAGGGAAGGTTAAAACCCGGCTTGCGAAAAGACTCGGTGAAACCGGATCTCTTGAGTTCTATCGGGCGATCGTCGAGCATCTGATTTCCATTCTGGAATCATCCGGATATCCTATCCGGATCCATCACCATCCCCCGGAGCACCATGATCGGGTTTCCCGATGGCTCGGACCCCGGTTTGCCTACCTTTCCCAGGAGGGGGCAAACCTGGGTGAGCGGATGGCGAATGCCTTCCGCCGCTCTTTTACAGACGGCTTCGGAAAAGCACTCCTGATCGGAAGCGACATCCCCGAACTGTCTGAGAGGATCCTTCATGAATCGGTTCTGGCCTTAGATCGGCATGACACCGTTATCGGACCTAGTGCCGACGGAGGATACTATCTCATCGGGTTTCGATCCGGATCGTTTCTTGCCGAAGCATTCAAGGATATGGCATGGGAAAAGGATTCGGTTTTTTGCAAGACCATGGCTGTTTTTAATGAAAAAAGATATTCCGTGCATATCCTGCCGAAACTGCATGACATCGATGTGATCGAAGACCTGATGAGTTTTGTCGAACGAAGCCCGTCTCATTCAACTTTGGCGCTGAAAGCAAGGGATTGTCTGGATCTTAACCCATGATCGAAAGCGACCTAACTTCTAAAGGAGATACGGCACATGGAATCATACTACAATCCGGCAGATCTGCCGAAATTCGGAGAGATCGGAAACGATGCTCCGGAGCTTGCAAAACATTTTTTCAGATACTATAGTGCGGTCTTCTCCGAAGGAGAACTCACCGGGAGAGAAAAATCGCTGATCGCACTGGCGGTGGCACATGCCGTTCAGTGCCCCTACTGCATCGATGCGTATACTCAGGCCTGCCTTGAAAAAGGAGCCGGCGTCGGTGAAATGACGGAGGCGATCCATGTTGCGGTGGCCATCCGGGGGGGCGCCTCTCTTATCCACGGCGTTCAGATGCGAAATGCGGCCCAAAAAATCTCCATGTGATCGGAAACGGAGAAACGCATAAAGGAAAAACGGAATGACTTTTCCCGCCCAAAAAATACTTCCGGACTTCCCGGCGATTCCTCCGTTTTCGCTTGCTCTTACCCGCAGTGGATTGAATCTTTTTCGTAAGAATGCCAAAACAATGCAGGTCAACATTGGCCTGAAGTGCAATCAGACATGTACCCACTGCCATCTCGATGCCGGACCCCATCGCCATGAGATGATGGGCAAAAAGACGATGACGGAGATCCTCCGATTTGCATCAAGCGCCGGTTTCGAAGCCGTCGATATCACCGGAGGCGCTCCTGAGCTTCATCCGGACCTCCTCTTTTTTATGGAACGGCTTTCCGGGCTTTTTCCTAAAATGATACTCCGTTCCAACCTGAGCGCTCTTTTCGAACATCAGGAAGGGCTTCTGGATCGCCTTGTCCGTTTTAAAACCGTCATCGTGGCCTCCTTTCCGTCGTTAAGCGAACCTCAGGCCGAAGCTGTAAGGGGAAAAGGGGTTTTCCGGAAAAGCCTTGAAATGATCAGGATATTAAATGATCTGGGTTACGGCCGGGAAGGAACCGGACTTGAACTGAATCTTGTCGTGAACCCTTCCGGCGCATTTCTCCCGACGTCCCAACAGACGGAACTGGAGAATCGATTTAAACGGATACTTCTGCAGAAATGGGAAGTCGGATTCAACCACCTCTTCAGCTTTGCCAATGTCCCCTTAGGACGTTACCGGGAGTGGCTGATCCGGTCCGGAAATTATAGACCTTATATGGAAAAGCTGGTATCGGCATTTAATCCCCGTGCCGTTGAATGCCTCATGTGCCGGACACTCCTTTCCGTTTCCTGGGACGGATATCTGTTCGACTGCGATTTCAACCAGGCGGCCGGATTGCCTTTAAATAAACGGAAAATCCATGTCTCACAAATTCACCTGCCCCCTGAGCCCGGCATTCCTATTGCCACCGGAGAGCATTGCTACACATGCACGGCAGGCGCCGGTTTCACATGAGCCGGCGAAATCGCCGCCTGAGTTCAGGAGAGCTCAAACAAAGGAGGAAATCATGAACTTCAAAGAAGTTGTTTCACAAAGACGAGCGGTTAATTTTTTCGACCCAAGCAAAGGGGTCCCGGATTCACTCATAAACGAGATGATCGAGCTGGCTGCAAAAGCCCCTTCCAGTTTCAACCTTCAACCATGGAGCCTCATTATCGTAAAGGATCCGGAAGAAAAAAAGCGCCTTCGAAAGCTTGCTTGGGATCAACCCAAGGTGAGTGAAGCTCCGGTCGTTTTCATCGTCCTGGCAGACCGGGATGCATGGAAGCAGGGGCATCCTTTTGTCGAAAAAAATTTCAAGGAAATGGTGAAGGCCGGGATCATGAACGAAAACCAGCATGACTGGTTTTTAAATGCCTGCAAAGCCATTTATGGCGGAAATGATGAGAAAAAACAAGCCTTTGCCTGCAAGAACGCCGGGTTTTTCGCCATGGCGCTCATGTTCGCGGGAAAAAGCCTCGGTCTTGATACGCATCCGATGGACGGCTTTGAACACGATGGTGTGAGAAAGGCCTTCAATATCGCCGAGAACTTCTGGATACCGCTTCTTCTGGCGGTGGGGCATTTCGACACCCAAAAGACGCTGCAACCGGCAAAATGGCGGAAGACCGTGGATGAAATCGTGATCCGGACCTACTAGCGACTTTACCGTTTCATGCAGATCTCCCATTCTCCGAGTGGGATAATCATTTTCAAAGAAAAGGAAATTCAAAATGAACCAACCCGCTGTCAAGATCTTTTCGCTCAGCACATGCAGCCATTGCAAATCCACGAAGCGACTTCTTGATGAATGCACCATCCAGTATGAATTCATCGATGTGGACCTGCTGCAGGGGGACGAACGAAAAGCGATCTTGGATGATGTTAAAAAATTCAACCCCAGATGCTCCTTCCCGACCGTCATTATCGGACAAAAGGTGATCGTCGGATACAAGGAACAGGAAATCAAGGAGGCGTTGGGGCTATGATGGATGTGGAAAAGTTATATCATACCTTAAAAAAAATTCAGGAAGAAAAAGGGTATTTTTTCAATGCCGACAAGGAGCGGGTCTTTGAATTGCTGGAAGCCCTCGCGATAAACAAGGAGCGATACGGTTATATGGTCTGCCCGTGCCGGCTCGCTTCCGGGGAGAAAGAAAAAGACAAAGACATTATCTGCCCATGCGTTTACCGGATCGAGGATGTCAAGGAGTTCGGGAGCTGCTACTGCAGCCTGTATGTGTCGAAGGAATGGAATGAAGGGAAGATCGAACACCGATACGTTCCTGAGCGCCGGCCGTTGGGAAAAATGGACTAGTTCGGCCGGATCAGCTTCCGAAATCATCAAAGGCGATCATCTCGTCGTCGACGCCAAGGTCATCCAGCATCCTGAGAACCGCTTTTAGCATCGGAGGAGGGCCGCAAAGATAATACTCGATTGCCGTCGGATCCGGGTGATCCTTCAGGTAGGAATCATAGGCCACGGTATGGATATAGCCTACCGGCCCCTTCCAGCCGTCTTCGGGGTTCGGGTCCGACAATGAGACGACATACGAAAAATTGCCGTGGCGGCTTTCCAGCTCGCGAAACTCATCGTCGTAAAACAGCTCTTTCCCGGATCTCGCGCCGTACCAGAACGAGATTCTTCGGCGGGTTTGAACCGTCATCAACTGATGAACAATGTGGGCCCGAAGAGGGGCCATCCCGGCACCTCCTCCGATGAAGCACATCTCCCGGTCCGTATCCTTGATGAAAAATTCGCCGTAGGGCCCGCTCAACGTGACCCGGTCACCCGGTTTTAACGTAAACAAATATGAAGTAGCGATCCCCGGCGGGATATCGCCGCCGCCGGGAGGAGGTGTCGCGATACGGATGGTAAAGCGAAACTTTTCCTCTTCAGGGGTATTGGCCATGGAGTACGCCCGATAAATCGGCTCTTCGCCTTTGGCTTTAAGCCCCCAGAAATCGAATTTATCCCAGATCTTTTTATAGGGCTCCCCCACCTCGATTTCACGGAAGGAGCGCTCGTATTCCGGAATATCTATCTGGACATAAGCGCCTGTTTTAAAATCCATCCGCTCACCAGGATCGAGTACCAGCGATAGCTCTTTGATAAAGGATGCGACATTATCGTTTGAAACCACTGTGGCATGGTATTTTTTAATGTTAAAAATCTTCTCGGGAATCCGGACGGCCATGTCCTCTTTGACTTTCAATTGACAGGAAAGCCGGACATGGTTGATCTTTTCCGCGCGGCTTAAGTGGGCCAGCTCCGTGGGCAAAATGTCCCCTCCCCCCTTATGAACCACACACTTGCACAGGCCGCAGCTCCCTTTTCCGCCGCAGGCCGACGGGAGCAAAATTCCGTTTTGGGTCAGGGCGGAAAGCAATGGGGTTCCGACCGGGGCTTGAATCGTCCTTTCCGGTTCATCGTTGATGGTGATGGTTCGATCCCCCTTGACGACCACCCTTGCCTCCAAGATCAACACCGCTCCCACCATAATGGCGATAACTGCGATTCTTTATAAAAGAATGTTTTTATTACCATTACGGAATCGGTTTTTCAACCCGAAATTAAACAAAGGCCGCTCAGGAACCCGACTGGGTTTTTGACTTTTCCAAATGCCGGTCCCATATTTTTTTCAATCATCAACACCGATCGGGAATGCCGGTTGAATCAAAAATCGATTCACGGTATACTGATTCCGTCAAACAAGATGATCCCGGAAAACAATCCGATTCAGCGCTGTTCGAACGGGATGAAAACGATCAGGAAGGGCTCGGCGTCTTTGCAGCAGCATTTTCGTTTGAGACAAGGATAAAAACAACTATTTCTTAAGGAGATGAACATGGGGGGAAAAACGAAGAAAGTCACTCAGGTATGCAAATGCGAAAATTGCGGTAACGAGGCTGAAATGGTGATCACCTGTACGCTCCCATCCGAAAAAAAAGAAGTAAAAGGACGGAAAAGCCAAAAAGAACCGGAAAGCAAGATCAAAGGCGTCGGGACCTGCACTCACTGTGGAAACGAAGCGGAAATGTGGATCGATATGTAATCCGGCAGCCGAAGCAAAATGATCGCGAAAGGGAGAAACCATGGAAGAGAATAGCTCGGTCATGAATACCGGTCTTCGCGGCATTCCCATTGCAAGCACCCGGATCAGCGATGTCGACGGTAAAGCAGGACGGCTCATTTACAGAGGATACCTGATTCAGGATCTGGCTGATTCAGCCACTTTTGAAGAGGTGGTGCACCTGCTGTTGCACGAAACACTTCCAAAAAAAGATCAACTCGAAGTCCTAAAGGAGCTTCTCGCGCAGAACCGATCCATTCCATCGCAGATGATCGATGCCCTCAAAACGTTTCCAAAGCATTCAAGGCCCATGGATGTCCTTCAGTCCGCTGTTTCCATGATGGCGGCGCATGACCCCGATATCGGGGATCCATCGCGCGAAGCCGCACACCGAATGGCCATCCGGCTCATCGCCAAATTGCCCACCATCGTCGCCGCATGGGGACGCATCCGTAAGGAACAGGCGCCTGTAGAACCGGACGTCAGGCTTGGGCACGCCGCCAACTTCCTTTACATGCTGAAAGGGGTCCCGCCCGATCATCAGGCCGCCCGGTTTTTCGATGTCTGCCTGGTGCTGCATGCCGAACACTCTTTCAATGCATCCACATTCGCCGCCCGAGAAGTGGCTTCCACCAGGGCCCATATGTACGCCTCCCTCTCAGCCGCCGTCGGCTCTCTTTCCGGAGAATTGCATGGAGGAGCCAACGAGCGGGTCATGGAAATGCTTCTGAAAATCGGATCGATTGATGCGGTTGAGCCGTATGTCGATCGGATACTCGACTCCGGTAAAAAAATCATGGGTCTTGGCCATGCGGTTTATGAAACGGATGATCCGAGGGCCTCCATACTGGATCCCCTTTCGAAAATTATGGGCGAACGGACCGGTGACTCCAGGTGGTATGACATATCCAAAAGACTCGAGGAAACCGGAAAGGCCGCCTTCCTGAAACGGAAGGGGAGGGAAATTTATGTCAACGTCGATTTTTACAGCGCATCTCTTTACTACACCATGGGAATACCCGTCGATCTGTTCACTCCGGTTTTTGCCGTATCCCGGGCTGCCGGATGGTGTGCTCATATTATCGAAGAGCTTTTTGGGGATGTCGCGAAACCCGTGCTTTATCGTCCGGAATCCGAATATGTCGGGAGTTACTGCGGCCCTGTTGAATGCGTTTATGTCCCGATCGAAAACCGGTGATCATGCAACGTGGGCACCTGGTTGGATCGATCGATGAGTATTGACACATAAAGGATTCCAGATTAAAAGAACCTTCACTTTCGATCAACCAAGAGGATTGAATTTGTTGCAAAAAAACAACCTCCGGATGACACGGCAGCGAAAGCTGATCCTTGAAGTGCTGAATAAAATGGGCACGCATCCAAGTGCGGATGAATTATACGATGCGGTTCGGATGCATCTCCCCCGAATCAGCCTTGGAACCGTCTATCGAAACCTGGAAATCCTGTCCGAACTGGGGCAGATCCAGAAACTCGAACTTGGAGGGGCCACCCGAAGATTCGACTGGGATACGAGCAAACATTACCATATTCGATGCGTGGAATGCGGCCGGGTGGATGACGCACCGCTTGCGCCGTTGCAAAAAATTGAAAATGAACTGTACGGTTCCACCGTATTTACCATCATCGGGCATCGCCTCGAATTTACCGGGTTTTGTCCGAAATGTTCCCGGAGGCATCAATCAGGATCCGTTTCAGCCACTCCTTGACCTCTCCGGTTATTGAATAAACCCCCCGGTTGTATCCGATCGATTCGAGGAATCCCTTTGCGATCTCCTTAGGCACCTGGATCTTTGCAAGTTCGACGGCTTCGTCCGAATTTCTCCGCATGAGATAGACGACCGGCTCCCCTTCCCAGGTATTCACGACAAAATAGTGGCTCACGTCGTTTTTGGTCCGGATCACATAGTTTCCCCTAGTCCAGTTGTTCCCCCATTCAAGATAAAGCCTTACCGCCTCTTCATGAGTCATATCCCAATCGATGGCGTTCAAGAGGCCGGTGTTGTTTCGAATATCTTCCAATTGAAGCATAATGCACCTCGAATCTTCCGATTTGTTATCCCCAATCATCCAATGGCATGATTACAAGAGACGGTAAAGCAACAACCGTGCCATTTGAAACCTAAGGCCGGTTCAGGCGGTGCAGCATGTTATTTAGAATCACAAGGTGGGATTTTTCTTCCTCGACGATATTTCTGATAATCGCCTGGCTGTGGGCGAAAACATTAAATGTGGCGATTTCGGAATAGAAAAGAATGCTGAGCTTTTCCACATTGATGGCAAAATGAACGGCTTCTTTGATATCCTTGTGAGCGGAAAACCATTTTTCAGCCTCATCTCCCTTGGGAAAAATGATTCCTTCGGTGAGAACCTTTAGATAAGCGGTTATCTGGTCGTCAAACAGGACCGCTGCGGCACTCTGGTTTCCGCCCATTCTGGAATCAAGCTTTGCATAGATATTTCGAAACGTTGTCAGATGCTCGAGTTCCTTTCGGGCCAGTCCGCTAAAAAGACTTTCGACATCCGGTTCGGATGAGGCCTCCGCCGCCGCCTCATAGAATCCGATCCCATCTTCCTCGATATTGCACGCCATCTTGGCAATCTCCAGCGCTGAAAGTATCTCTTTTTTTTCCATTTTTTCCTCCGAATATCGTCAATCAATTGCCATCCGGATTCAAGGTCAGGATGGCTTATAAGGTCAAATTTTTTATTATAACCTATTTTTTTTCTATTTAATCCTTTTTTAAAAGAAATCACAAGAAAAATGAAGGGGTTTCAAAGTGATTTGGCTCCGAGGTCAGAATCGATCCGACCGGCATTCCAACGAACTTTTCACCCGAAGCGTTAAAACATTATGAAACACCATCTCTTGACCGATTATTATACTACGGCAGTTGCAACATTCAAAATCGATTATATATTAACGGAAATGCATGGTCATCGAACCGATCCTTTCTTTTTTTCATATCCGCTGGTGGGAGGAAGGCAAATTGAAACCCTGCGATAAAAATATCAAGGAAAAGGAAGCGCACAACATACGGAAGGGCTGGTGGGTGGACAAGAGCGGTCAGCAGGACCATTCATCAACCGATAACCCAAAATAGAAAAATAAGGAGGTAGATATCGTGAAGAAGCTGAGAGGATCAAAAACCGAAAAAAATCTGTTAACGGCCTTTGCCGGGGAATCGCAGGCGAGAAACCGGTATACCTATTTTTCAAGCCAGGCCGGAAAGGAGGGGTTCGTTCAGATAGCTGAAATACTTGGAGAAACGGCCGATCAGGAAAAGGAGCACGCAAAACGCTTTTTTAAATTCCTGGAAGGGGGCGAGGTTGAAATCGCGGCTGCATTCCCGGCCGGAGTGATCGGGACAACGCTCGATAATCTGAAAGCCGCGGCAGCCGGGGAACATTATGAGCATACCACCATGTATCCCGGATTTGCTAAAATCGCCAAGGAAGAAGGATTCGATGACGTCGCCTATGTTTTTAATGCGATTTCGGTTGCGGAAAAACAGCATGAAAAACGGTATCTGGATCTGGCTAGAAATATTGAAGCCGGCCGGGTGTTTAAAAGAAGCCAAAGCGTGACCTGGAGATGCCGGAACTGCGGCTATCTGCATCAAGGGACGGAAGCTCCGGAATTATGTCCGGCCTGTGCCCACCCCCAGGCCCATTTCGAGCTTTTGGGGGAAAACTGGTAATGGATCGGTCGAATGTCATAACCGTTTCATCAATAACAACAGCCGATAAAGAAAGGAGTCAACCATGGCGCAGCGATTGGAAGTGTATAAATGTGATCTTTGCGGAAATATCGTCGAAGTACTGCACGGAGGGAAAGGAGAATTGGTGTGTTGCGGTCAACCGATGGTTCTTCTTACCGAAAATATGGTGGATGCCTCTAAGGAAAAACATGTACCCGTGAAGGAAAAAGTCGCCGGTGGAACGAAAGTGAAAGTCGGAAGTGTTCCTCATCCTATGGAAGAAAAACACTTTATCGAATGGATCGAGGTCATCGCCGACGGAAAGGCCTACCGGCAATTTTTAAAACCCGGCGAAAAACCCGAAGCGGTTTTTAATGTGGAAGGCGGCCAGGTGATTGCCAGGGAATATTGCAATCTGCACGGCCACTGGAAAGGATAATCCATATGCTGACAAAAAAAGTGGAAAAAGCGTTAAATGATCAGCTCAATGCCGAGCTCTATTCGTCATATCTTTACCTTTCCATGTCGGCGCATTTTAAGGCCGGCAACCTGGAAGGGTTTGCCAACTGGATGTTTGTTCAGGCACAGGAAGAGCTGATGCATGCCATGAAGTTCTATGATTTTATTACCCAGCGAGGCGGCCGGGTGATCCTTCAACCGGTGGATGCTCCACCCAACGAATGGGCCTCTCCGAAGGAGGCGTTTGAAGAGACATTGACTCATGAACGCAAGGTGACCGGCCTGATCAACAACCTGGTCGAAATCGCTCTTTCCGAGCATGACCATGCAACCAATATCTTTTTGCAATGGTTCGTGACCGAACAGGTGGAGGAAGAAGAAAGCGCCAATACCGTTTTGCAGCAGCTTACGTTCATGGGCGAGGCAAAGGGGGGTCTTTTCATGATCGACCGTGAACTTGTCCAAAGAACGTTCACTCCTCCTGGAGCCGGGGTGCAAACCGAATAAGCATGCGTAAAAGCGGTGCCCTGTATTCCGGACCACCGGAAAACAGGGACCGCTTTTACCGTCAACAGCCGATAAGGAGGTGCCCGAAATGAATACCTGGAAGTGCAGCAACTGCGGATACACGCTGGAAGAGGAAACGCCACCCAGTCAATGCCCGGCATGCAAGGCAAATTGTGAGTTTTTAAACGCCACCTGTTATACTCCGGATTGCGCCATAGATGGAGTCGACAAGCGGATCGGGAAAAGGGGAGAATAGTATGGTCGTGAAATCGTAAAAAAGGTTAATAATTGAAACTTGAAACGCTAATTTCTGGTAAAAGGAGGATACCATGACGACTCCCAAGCATTGTCCCGGATTTCATGAACTGAAACATCTCAAATCCTTTCGTTGCAAATGCCCGGCCTGCGGAAAAGAAAAGGAAATTTTTTCCGATGAATTTGAAAAAAAACACGTCTGCGGCGTGTGCGGAAAAGAGATCGATTTTTCCCGGTGCTCGCTGGAGGGTGAGGCGTAACCGCCAGGCCCTTATCGAAGTTTCTTTCAAACGCTATTCACAAAATTCGACAATTGTGCTACATCCTGATGAACTCCATTGAATGGGGGCCGATAGGATTTCCGGCTTGAACCGGATGAGGTGAGTAATGGCCTTGGAAGGGATCTGGTTTTTCTTGTGGGGGCTGCTGTGGGCCATTTTTTTCATGACCGATGGATTCGATCTCGGCATCGGGACGCTCTATCCGTTTTTAGGGAAAACCGATGATGAAAAAAGAATGATGATCAATGCCATCGGCCCTCTCTGGGACGGCAACGAGGTGTGGCTTATTACTGCAGGAGGCGTCACATTCGCCGCTTTTCCGAAAGTATATGCCGTCATGTTTTCATCCCTTTATTCACCATTGATGATCATCCTGTTTGCCCTTATCCTTCGGGGCGTCTCTTTTGAATTCCGGGGAAAGGTCGACAATCCGGCCTGGAGAAGGATCTGGGATGGATCGATTTTCGTCGGAAGTGCCGTTCCAACGCTATTGTTCGGGGTTGTTTTTGCCAACATCTTCAGGGGTCTTCCCATCAACGAGGACGGCATTTTCCATGGATCGCTGGTCACCCTCATCAACCCGTATGCGCTTCTGGGAGGATTTTTGTTTCTCTCATTATTTACCCTGCACGGCTCGTTGTGGCTCCTGATCCGGACGGAAGGGGAACTCCAAAGGCGTGCGCTGAAGACCGCCTATCTTCTCTGGCCCCTGGTTGTCGTGATGATCCTGGTTTTCCTGGCGGCAAGCCGCTTTTCGACCGGCCTTTATGGCAATTATCAGGCCAGTCCGATCCTGTTTTCATTTCTCCTGGTGCCGGTTATCGGATTGATCGGCATCCGGCTTTTTATTAAATCCCATTCCTTTTTCAAGGCGTGGTTTTCCTCCTGTTTAACGATCGTCGGGACCATCTTTTTCGGAATCATCGGGCTTTATCCGAATCTCTTTCCATCCAGCCTGAATTCAGAGCACAACCTGACGGCGTATAATAGCGCATCCTCCCCCATGACATTAAAAATCATGCTGGTGGTGGTGCTGATCTTCATACCCGCCGTCATCGGTTATCAGATTTGGGCGTATCACCTGTTCAAAGGAAAAGTGACCAAAGCGGATCTCTCGTATGAAGAAGCGCTCTGATATCACCAACTGAGGATTACCTGATGAAACAAACAGCACTTTTTCTTCTCATCCTGACCGTTGTATTAACCGGAATCAGTAATTCCGCTGATAACAAGGGCCCAAAGGAAATCGCCCTGGAAGGCGGAACCGGCGGCACGGTTCCCTTTCCGCACCACCGGCACCAGGATGCCCTTGGCAACTGTATGATCTGCCATGAGATGTTTCCTCAAAAATCAGGAGCGATCCAGGAATTCAAGAGCCTGCAGAAACTCACCCCAAAAGAGGTGATGAATAAAAGTTGTATCAAATGCCATCGTGAGAAAAAGTCAGCCGGCGAAAAATCCGGCCCTATAACCTGTACCACCTGCCATCAAAAGTAGGAAACGGATCAATGCAAGTGCTCGGACTCCAGGGAAGCCCCAGAAAAAAAGGGAACACCCATTTTCTGCTAAATGCTTTTCTGGAAGAAGCAACAAAAATGGGCGCTACAACCCGCATGGTGGAAGTTGATAAAAAAACCATCTTGCCCTGCAAAGAATATACGGTTTGCGAAAGGAAGGGGTTTTGTCCCATCGACGATGATATGTCGCATGACATTTATCCACTCCTCCGGGAAGCGGAAGTCATCGTGATGGCGACCCCGATTTTTTTCTACGGGCCTTCCGCACAAATGAAAGCCCTCATCGATCGTTCACAGACCCTCTGGGCCAGGAAATATAAGCTCCATCTCACCGACCCCGGCCGGAAATACCGGCTCGGATTTCTTCTGGCTCTTGGAGCGACCAAGGGTGCCAATCTGTTCGAAGGACTGAACCTGACGGCCAAATATTTCTTTGATGCCGTAGGCGCCGGTTTTAATGGAAGCCTGCTCTACAGGAAGATCGAAAACCCCGGGGATATGGAAAATCACCCGACCGTATTCGAGGATATCCGGCGGGAAGTCCACACCCTCCTTGCGCCGCTTACCGGCCGGAAAAAGATTCTTTTCGCCTGCCGTGAAAACGCCTGCCGGAGCCAGATGGCAAGCGCCTTCGCTCAATACCTGGCAGGGGATCAAATTGAAGTCATGAGCGCCGGCACCCATCCGGCAAAAGCACCCGACCCGACGATGATCGAGGTTATGCAGGAAAAGGGGATCGACATGGGGTTCCGTCGGACCCGGAATCTGAATGATGCCATATCCGAATTGAAACCACAGATGATTATTACCATGGGGTGTGGCGAGGAATGCCCGTTCATTCCCGGTGTCGGAATCGAGGATTGGGCGCTTCCGGACCCGGCCGGAAAACCGGTGGAATTCATGAGAACGATTCGGGACCAGGTAGAAGAAAAGGTTCGTCAGCTCATTGCACAGATCCAGGAAGAAAATAGAACCCTAATTGATCGTAAACAAAATGAAAAGGAGGGATAAGGTTTTAAAATAATTGTCATTTTAGTTATGTTTGCTAAAATTTAGTATGGCTTCTATAGGTAAGTTATAAAATCAAGAAAGAAGAAGGAGGGAGTATCATGGACAGATATGTTTGCACCGTTTGCGGGTATGTTTACGATCCAAAACAGGGTGATCCGGATAACGGAATTAAGCCCGGAACCAAATTCGAAGATCTCCCGGACAACTGGGAATGCCCGGTTTGCGGAGCACCAAAGAGTGATTTTGAAAAGGAAAGCTGATCCGCCTGCCGACTCGAATTCGTATCAGAGCTGCGTTTATCCAGTGCCCTTTTTGAGGAAAAGCCTCGTCAAAAAGGGCACTTGTCATCGCAAGCGTTCAAAATAACGTTATGCCAATCCATTGATTTGAGGAAAGAGGATGAAACCGATTGAAATTGCAAAAGGAATTTACGATGTGGGGGTAACCGACTGGAATATCAGGGATTTCCATGGATATTCCACTTACATGGGCACCACGTATAACGCGTTTTTAATTCTGGATGAAAAAAACGTTCTCATCGATACCGTGAAAAAGGAGTTTGCCGATTTACTGATTGAAAACATATCGTCCATCATCGATCCGAAAAAAATCGATATCATCATCAGCAATCACACCGAAATGGATCATGCCGGTTCCCTGCCGCGGGTCATGCACCGGATCGGGGAGGACAAGCCGCTTTATTGCTCCCAGATGGGATTGAAAAACCTGCCTCGCCATTTTCGTCAGAAATGGAATTACCGCGGCGTGGAAAACGGGGAAAGGGTGAGCCTGGGAAAACGGAGCCTGACCTTTCTGGAGACCCGGATGCTCCACTGGCCGGACAGCATGTTCACGTATCTGAATGAAGACGGAATTCTATTCTCAAGCGATGGATTCGGGCAGCACTATGCCGGATGGGAAAAATTCGACGACCAGATCGGGGACGGCATCATGCAGCATGCGAAGAAATATTTCGCCAACATTCTTCTTCTTTACAGCTCCAAAATATTGAAGCTCCTCGAGACCGTCTCCCAACAGGATATAAAGATCAATATGATCTGCCCGGATCACGGGATCATCTGGAGAACAGATCCCGGGAAAATCGTCCGGGCTTATGCCGAATGGAGCGAACAGAAACCTAAGGCCAAAGCCCTGGTCATTTACGACACCATGTGGCAGAGCACCGAAAAAATGGCGATTGCCATTACCGGAGGGCTGATCGGAGAAGGGATCGAAACCATACCGATGCATCTTCGAAAACGGCACCGGAGCGACGTGATGACCGAGGTTTTGGAAGCCGGGGCCGTGATTGTGGGTTCACCCACCTTAAACAACGGGCTGTTTCCCACCGTGAGCGATTTCCTGACTTATATGAAAGGGCTTAAACCGAAAAATAAAATCGGACAGGCCTTCGGTTCCTATGGGTGGAGCGGCGAATCGGCAAAGCTGGTTCAGGAAGAACTGGAAGCCATGAAATTCGAGATCTTCGAACCGGGGCTTCGCATTCAATATGTTCCGGAACAGGAGGGAATCGAAGCCTGCTTTTCCCTTGGACGGCGGATCGGTTCCAGGCTTAAAGCGCTTTCCTAATAAAAACTAATTCCATTAAATGAAAGTACCGGTAGTTGAATTAAGCGATTGTATCCGCTGCGATGTGTGCGTTGAAGTATGCCCGTCGGTCTTTGTCCATAACAAGACCGATTTTATCGAGGTCGTGCCGCTTTCCGAATACCCGGAACAGGAGGTGGAAGAAGCGATAAAAAATTGTCCTTCCCGATGCATCTACTGGGAGGAGGAATAGCCTCTCCTATTTTTTATGAATACAAGGGATTTGAAAAACCGGATCCGCCGGATGCTTGAGGAAAAAGACGTTGAAAAGAGCCTGCTCGAAATCCGGCGGATGCCGCCGCGGCAGGCCGTCAATCCCCTTTTTTCGTTTCTTTACAGTACGGATGAGCTGATCCGCTGGCATGCCGTCTCTGCCATGGGGGAAACGGTCTGCACTCTTGCTGAAACGGATTTGGAAGCGGCCCGGGTGATCATACGGCGCCTCATGTGGAACCTCAATGAGGAATCCGGAGGGATCGGGTGGGGTTCCGCAGAAGCCATGGGCGAAATCTGCGCCCGAAACGAGCACCTGGGAGCGGAATATGCGAAGATGTTAATTTCCTACATCGACCCCCAGCAAAATTTCATCGAAAATGAAAGGCTTCAGCAGGGAGTACTGTGGGGGATCGGCAGGTTATCCCATGCCCGACCTGAACGGGTCAAATATGCGGCTAGGCACCTCGCCCCTTTTCTAAGCTCGCCGGATCCGATTTTGCGAGGGCTTTCCGCATGGGGAGCGGCTCCATTGAAAGACGGCACGACCGATCCCTTGCTGAAAGCTCTTTCCAACGATCACACCGAGATTACCATCTATCTCGATCATCGCCTGGTCACATGCACCCTCTCCTCCCTATTTAGGGGACGTTCTTGAAATCTTGACCGGCCCGCTTCCCGCAAGTCCCGCCTTTTGAGGCGGAGTCAAGGGAAGCTATCTGAAATAGATATTTTCCTTTTTGATTTGATCTCAACAGCAGGCCATGATACGGGCATCTTGGACTTTTTACGAAACCATCAATCCTTGTTTCGAACTGCAAATCATAGGGGTTACATGAAGGAAATTGCATTTACGGACATGGAAGGGATAAAGGTCGGACATGCACAAAATATCGACGCCGCCACCGGTTGCACGGTGGTTATCTGCGAAAAAGGAGCTACGACAGGGGTCGACGTGAGAGGCGGAGCTCCTGGAACGAGAGAAACGGATCTTCTAAATCCATCGAATTTGGTTGAGAAGGTGCATGCCGTCCTCTTGACCGGCGGCAGCGCATTCGGCCTGGACGCCGCGGCGGGCGTCATGCAATTTCTTGAGGAAAGAAGTATCGGGTTCGATGTCCAGGTAACAAAGGTCCCTATCGTTTGCGGAGCCGCCTTATTTGATCTTGCCATCGGCGACCACAGGGTACGGCCGGATAAGGAAATGGGGTACCAAGCCTGTTTGAACGCCGGCAAAGAAAATATACAAGGAAATGTGGGCGCCGGAACAGGTGCAACAGTCGGCAAAATCATGGGGATGGGCAGGGCCATGAAAAGCGGCTTGGGAAGCTATGCCCTTCATATCGGCGAATTAAAAGTGGGTGCGATCGTTGCACTGAATTCCCTTGGGGATATCATTGACCCTCAAACCGGAGAAAAATTGGCAGGTCCTCTCAATGATGACAAAAGGACCCTTGCCGATACTGAAGACATCATGATTCGATCCTATTTCAATAAAAAGAATTTGTTCGGCGGGAATACGACCATCTGTGTTGTGGCTACCAATGCGCTCCTGACCAAGTCCCAAGCCACAAAGCTGGCCTCAATGGCTCAAAACGGTTATGCAAGGACCATACGACCCGCTCATACCATGTTCGATGGTGATACGATCTTCGCTATGGCGCTTGGTCAAGTGGAAGCGGATTTAACCGTTGTCGGACTGATGGCCGCCAGAGTGGTTGAAAGGGCCGTTATCGCGGCGGTAAAAAACACTCAGCCCCTGTGCGGTCTGAAATGTTATGCGGATCTCAATCACTATCCATCTTGACCATTGAGTCCGGCATTTTCTTAGACTGTCAGCTTTTCCTTGACAGCCTTTCCTCAGGAAAACGCAACCGAGTCGCCAGCATGATGCTTCCCACGATCAGAATCCCCCCGATGATGGTCCGTTCGGACGGAATCTCCCCCAAAAGCACCGCCGCAAAGATCGATCCGTAAACCGGCTCAAGGCCGGCGATCACGCCGGCAAGCTGTGTTTTAATAAATTTCAAGCTTCTGATAAAAAGCACATGGGATAAGGCCGTGCAGGCAAGCCCCAAAATGGAGAGGAGAAGATAATCGTTGGGTGAGAGTTGAAATCGGAAACAGAATAGAAAAGGGAATAAAACGATAGCGGCGGCGGCGTTCTGATAAACGGCGATCATAATTGGAGGATACGAAGCGACCTGCTTGCGGTTTAGTATGGACAGGAACGCAAAAGAGAGACCGGAAAGGACCCCCCAAAAAGCCCCCTGGGTAGTGCGGTTTCCAAAATCAAAGGACGGCACGATGAACCATAGTCCGGCAAAAACCAAAACGGCGGTCAAGATATCCATTTTGCGAAGCGTCTCGTTAAAATAATACGGTTCCATGAAGGTTACAAAGACCGGAAATGCTGCAAATGTCAACAGACCGACGGCGACGGTTGAAATCTGAATGGAAAGAAAAAACGCGACCCAATGAAAGGCCAGAAGGACTCCGAGAAAGATCATCCTCCATAAATCCGCTGTGGAGTTCGGTTTAAACCGGATTTTAAACAGGAAAACGACTACTGCAAGGCCGATCGTCGCGAAAAGCGTTCTTCCGAAAACGATCACCGGCGACGGCGCGGAAATGAGCTTTCCGAATAACCCTGCAAGGCCGAAGAGCAGAACCGCTGCATGGATTTCAAGCATCCCCTCCCGGCGTACACCCATCCCCAAACCATCCTTTTTCCTCTGTCCGGCCGCCGATTTGATTAGAAGAATCGCTCGCACTCCGAAACGGAAGGGACGTTCGGCGGACACGATGCATTATGGCCGTATTCCGAGCATCCGAACATGCATTTCATTCTCACCCACTGCGAAACGATGATTTGTTTCGGGTCGATCCATTTGAAATCCGAAACCCCATGCCGGGCGAACAGTTGCTCGAGTTGTTTTTGAATTCCTTTTTTAGACACGATAAGGTTTCCGATCCGGAAATCGACAATTTTGCGCAAGGTCAAGGAAACCAAGGGATTGCGCGAAGGCGTACCCAGCGTACGCCGCACAAGAAATCCCGCAGGTTGACGCAGAGATTGCGCAAAAGGGGCATTTATGGATGGAAACTATATTGAATCATGGTTTAGCAAGCAAGCAAAAACCGGGGTTATTTGACACATTCGATCGATTTCCTTATATTTTGTCCTTATCCTGTAAACGACACTATTACTATCTCAGACAACTTCATGGAGGCTAGAAAAAATGGGAAGGATTCTTTTCATCCGGCGGGAGTGGACTTTATCTATAGCCTTCTTTTTCATTGGGGCCGCACTATTTATTGCCGGAAACGGATTTGCCACGGAAACACTGACCTTGGAAGAAGCGGTCGGGGCGGTGATGCGACTCAATCTTTTCAGCGGCCATCGCATCAGCGCCGGAATCTCTGCCGCACCGGAATCATCGATGCGGATTTCAAGTAGCCCGGTCCGTGCGCCGAGATGCTTAAGAACCATATCCATTAAGGGAGTCAATAATGAAAAAGCAACCGATGTTTCAACTCGCAAGCTCTCTTCTTGCAACCGCGCTTCTGCTCGGCTGCGGCAACAAAATTGAACCCGGGCATACCGCATCCAAAACTGAAAAATCGGTCAAAGCTCCGGTAGCCCGGGCAACGATTACCCAGAGGCCGGTCTTCTACGAAGCAGTAGGTACCGTAACCGCCAGAACCTATTCCACTCTTTCCAGCAAGCTTCTTGGAACGGTCCAGACCGTTCACGTCAAAGAAGGAGATGCCGTCAAGGAAGGAGATCTGTTGGTGAGTCTTGATGAGCGGCAGGTAACCGCTCTGCTGGATCAGGCAGCGGCAGCTCTTGACGAAGTCCGGCGGGGAGAAACGGCTGCCGAGTCGGCAAAAGAGACGGCCAATGCCGCCTATGAGCTGGCCAAAATCACCCATGAGCGATATGTCCGCCTGTTGAAAAACGAATCGGTATCCAGACAGGAATTCGATGAGGTTGATGCCCGGCGCCGGCAGACCCAGGCTTCTCAGGCCCAGGCTGAGGCCATGCTGCAGGCGGCCCGGCATCGGGTCAAACAGGGAGCGGCTGCCCTGGATGCTGCCATGGTCGCTAAAAAGGACGCCCGGATTCTTGCCCCCTATAACGGAAGGATCACCCGAAAAATGGTCAATTCCGGTGATCTGGCATCACCGGGAACGCCCCTTGCCGTGATTGAAAAAGAAGGATTTTTCGATGCCGAGATCCTCCTTCCGGAACGTCATATCCGTTGGGTCAAGTCGAAACAGGAAGTCAGTGTGTCGATTCCGGCTGTGGGGGAACGCCCTATAAGGGGGATGATCGAACGGATCTTTCCGGGCGCTGATGAAAAAAGCCGATCGTTTGAGTTAAAAATTCAACTTCCCCGGGATGAGAACATCCGCTCCGGCATGTTTGCCAGGGTTTTTGTCCCCCTTGAAGAAAAACCCATGCTCATGGTTCCGAAAAAAGCTCTCGTGTTCCAGGGGCAGCTTACCGGCATCTTCGTTCTGGATCAATCGGAGGTAGCCCGGCTTCGACCGGTCCGGTACGGCAAAGAGTCGGACGATTCCGTCGAAATCCTCTCCGGTCTGAATGAGGGATCCCGGTATGTCACCGATCCTCCTCCAACTCTCGAAAGCGGCAATAAAGTGGAGGTTACCCCATGAGCCACCGGATCGGCCTTGCAGGTAAAATCGCCCGGTTCTTCATCGGCTCCAAACTGACCCCTCTGATCATCATCGCCTCCATCCTGCTGGGAATTGCGGCGGTAATCGCCCTTCCCCGGGAAGAGGAGCCCCAGATCATCGTTCCGATGATCGACATCTTCGTTAAAATGCCCGGAGCCGGCGCCAAAGAGGTGGAGGAGCGGATTACCTATCCCATGGAAAAATTGTTGTGGGAAATTCCGGGGGTCGAATACATCTATTCCACTTCGAGCCCGGGGATGAGTATGGCCGTGGTGCGCTTTTTCGTGGGGCAGAACGAAGAAGAGTCGATCGTCAGGCTCCAATCCAAACTCATGGCCAACATGGACCGGATTCCATGGGCTGCGACCCCGCCGCTGATCAAACCCCGCTACATCGATGATGTTCCGATCCTGGCGCTCACCTTCTGGAGTGAAACCGCCGATCATTACCTTCTCAGGAGGGTGGCGGCGGAAGTTGAAAACATAATCAAACGGGAGGATAACGTCTCCATCACCACGTTGATCGGCGGGAATCCCCGACAGGTTCAGGTGAACCTGGACCCTGTCCGTCTGGCAGCGCAGGGACTTTCGCTGGAATCGGTTGCCATGATGATCGGGTCGGCCAATCAGGAATCGGACTCCGGTGAGTTTCCCTCCCAAAAGGGGCAAGTCCTTGTGCATACCGGTTCTTTTCTTGCCGACGCCGAGGACGTCAAACGCGTTGTCGTCGGATTGCATTCTGGAAAACCGGTTTACCTCCAGGATGTGGCGGATATCCACGACGGACCAAAGGAACCGGATCAGTATGTCTTTTTCGGAACCGGCCCGGCATCCGAGGAAATCTATTCCACCGCCCGGACTTCAAATGGAGTCCACGCGGCGGTGACATTGACCATCGCCAAGCGGAAAGGGGCCAACGCCATTACCCTGGCAAACCGGATTCTGGCCCGGATCAACGACGTCAGGGGAAGTATTATCCCGGACACCATTCATATGACGGTTACCCGAAATTACGGGGAAACGGCAAAAGAAAAATCCGATGAACTCCTGTTTCATATGATGATCGCCATTGTTTCCGTGACGATCCTGATCTGGTTTACGTTGGGCCGGCGGGAATCGGGAGTCGTCGCTTTTGCTATCCCGGTAACGCTGGCCTTGACCATGGCCATATTTTATCTTTATGGCTATACGTTAAACCGGATCACGTTGTTTGCCCTGATCTTTTCCATCGGAATATTGGTTGATGATGCCATCGTGGTGGTGGAAAACATCGTCCGCCATTATCACCTTGCCGAAAACTTCGGCCGGTCCAAATTTACGGTGGCCATCGAAGCGGTGGATGAGGTGGGAAATCCTACTATTCTGGCAACGTTGGCCGTCATCGCCGCCATTCTCCCCATGGCCTTTGTCGGAGGACTGATGGGGCCCTATATGCGCCCGATCCCTGTGGGCGCTTCCGCCGCCATGGTCTTTTCCCTTCTGGTGGCCTTTATCGTAACCCCATGGGCATCCACGCGGCTCATCAAGCACGGAGGCGTGAAAACCGGGGATTTTCATGCCGATGAAAACTGGAGCACACGCCTCTATCGCCGGGTCATGGATCCTCTCATCCATAGGGCGTTTCTGCGCTGGGGATTCCTCATCGGGGTTGTGATGCTGCTGGTGCTCTGCTGCGCCCTGGTGGGAATCGGCATGGTCAAGGTAAAAATGCTTCCCTTTGACAACAAGAGCGAATTTCAGGTCATGATCGATATGCCCGAGCATGCGACCCTTGAAGAGACTGCCGCCGTGGCCCTGGAAATGGGGGAATATTTAAAAACCGTCAACGAGGTCGTCAATTATCAAATCCATGCCGGCATTTCCGGTCCGTTCAATTTCAACGGGCTTGTGCGGCACTATTATCTCAGACAGGGAAGTTTTGTGGCCGACATTCAGGTCAACCTGGCTGAAAAGGGGCACAGAAAAAAGCAAAGCCATGAAATTGCCAAACGGGTCCGGCCGTCTTGAACAGATTGCATCCCGCAGCCACGCCCGGGTAAAGGTCGCCGAAGTTCCGCCCGGCCCTCCGGTTCTTTCCACGCTGGTGGCGGAAGTCTATGGCCCGGATTACGCAAGACAGCGGGAACTTGCTGAAACGATCAAGGCCGTCTTCGAAAAAACCCCCGGCGTCGTTGACGTGGACTGGTATATGGAAGAGGAGAGACCCCGGTATCATCTCGAGGTGGATCAGGGAAAGGCGGCCCTTCACGGCATCCGTGTCGCACAGATCACCGATTCACTGGATCTCGCGCTCACCGGAAAACAGGTCGGGCTCCTTCATCAACCCAGGGAAAAGGAGGACGTGCCGATCATCCTCCGGCTGCCGCTGCCAAGCCGTGCAGGGCTCGAGCGTCTGGAGTCCGTCAAACTATCCGCCCCCGACGGAACTCTCGTTCCTCTTTCCACATTGGTCAAACCGGTTAGAACCGGACCGGATCGGAGCATCTACCATAAGAATCTCATGCCGGTCGTCTATGTCATCGGAGACGTGGCCGGTGTAAAGGAAAGCCCTGTATATGCCATCCTGGAGATGCAGAAAAAAATCGATGCCATAACGCTCCCGGAAGGGTACACGGTGATCCAGCATACGGCCAAAATTCCTCAAAGCGATCGCCGTTTTGCCATGAAATGGGACGGAGAATGGCATATCACTTATGAGGTTTTCAGAGACCTGGGGATCGCTTTCGGTGTCGTCCTGATCCTCATTTTCGTCCTGGTTGTGGGATGGTTTCAGTCCTTCAGCACCCCTCTCGTTATCATGGCCGCCATCCCGTTTTCCCTGATCGGGATCCTGCCGGCCCACTGGGGGATGGGAGCCTTTTTTACAGCCACATCCATGATCGGATTCATCGCCGGGGCCGGAATCGTAGTCCGGAACTCGATTATTCTGGTCGATTTCATCGAACTTCGCCTGCAGGAGGGGATGCCCCTGGATAAAGCGGTTGTAGACGCCGGAGCGGTGCGGTTCAGGCCCATGATGCTGACAGCGGCAGCGGTGGTGGTGGGTGCTTCCGTCATCCTGTTCGATCCCATATTCCAGGGGCTCGCCATCTCGCTGATGGCGGGCGAGGTGGCATCGCTCCTCTTTTCGCGCATGACGGTCCCCATTCTATATTTCCTTGACAAACGCTGGGAGCTCTCGCATGGTCACGATATCAGCCATACCAAAGCGCCGGAAACAGGAGCATAAATGCTTATGAAATGGAAGATGCCGCCTTTTCTTTTTTCAATATCTCACCGCGGGTGCTAACCACCACTTTTTCCATGGGAACCGCTTTGCCGGATTTTTCCATCCCTTTTTTTACGATCACGGGGAGAGCGCTGCAGCACGGCACTTCCATCACCACTGTCGTCACGCTTTTGATCCCCGCAACTCTGAACACCTCGGCAAATTTATCGATGTATTCCTGCATATCGTCGAACTTGGGGCATCCCATCATCACCGCCCTTCCCTTCAGGAACTCCCGATGAAGCGAAGGGAATGCCACCGGAACACAATCGGCAAGAACCAGAAGATCGGCACCTTTTAAAAATGGGGCGGTCGGTGGAACCAGACGGATCTGTACCGGCCAGTGTGTCAGCGCCGACTGTTCCTTTGATTGAAAAGCGGAAGGTCGGTTGGCTTCTTCGCAGGAAGACGATGGGGCAAACTGCCTGACGGCTGCCGATGGACATCCGGTCATCACCACCGGTTTTCGGTTATCGGCGTTCTCTTCCCTGTTTTTTAAATGTTTTTCCACTGCATGTTCATCGAACTCATCCGCCTCCCGCTCGACGATGCTCAGTGCCCCCTCAGGACATTCCCCCAAACAGGCACCCAAACCATCGCACAGGTTATCGGCCGCCACCCTGGCTTTTCCATCCACAATTTTCAGTGTCCCTTCAGCGCAGGACGGCACACACTGGCCGCACCCACTGCACAATTCCTCATCGATTTGGATGATCTTTCGTTTTACTCCCATCTGTTTACCTCGCATTGTCTCTTTATGAGTTTGATCCCTGAAGCAGAACCGTTTCAGCTTCTTCCCGGCCGCTTTGAGTCAGGAAGGATGAATCAATGATCCGTTTAAGTCGATCGGTGTTCATCGGATTTTCCTTATGCTTTTCCTCAAGGTTGGCAATGAGATCCGAATCATAGACCACCTTAAAATTCGTGCTCTCTCCGGAACCCGGATGATGGTGGTGGGCGATGATATCGCACACTTCATCTATTACCGCCGGATTGGCTTTCAGTTTTTCCATGATGGATCGCGCAATGGCTGGGCCCTCTTTCTCCTGATATTCGGCCTTGGTGCTGCCGTACTTGCGCTGGGCCTCCAAGATGCCGATATCATGCAGGTAGGCCGCGCACATAATGACCGCAAGGGTACCCGCTTCTCTCTTCCCGATCCGTTCCGCATAGCGGGCAACCCGGGTGGCATGCCCGATCCGTTTAAAATCGGATTTGAAATACCGTTTCATCTCCACGGCGACACGGTCTTTTAGCAGGTCTTGCTTTTGTGCCAAAACCTCTTCGGGAAGGGTTCCCAGGCATTGTTCGGCATATTCGCAATACGATGCGCACCCGAAATCCATATTGGGATTGACAAACCGGTGCCCGCAATTTCCACACTTTCGGGCCGTATCATCCTTGAAAAACTCCACGGTTTTCCCGCACTTTGGGCATTTGGCTTCAAAGATGGCGCCCGGCTTCCAATATCGGCTGTCCTGTCCAGGGCATTTCATGGGTCACCTCCATATTCGGATTTTAATTGATCTTTTAGCCAATTCCTAAGATTATGACATTGACTTAAATCAAAACAAAGCGAAATTCATAAAAAATTATCGGATGAAGAATATCTTGAACCCCATTTCAGAAGCCGCTTTATTCAAGGGGCTGCCGGATGACCGATCGGCACCTCATCAAGGTGGAAGGGAAGACCATTCGGCTTCTCGATCGAGAATCGTTGAAAGAGCTGTCGGAACAGTAGATTCGTTTCGGTTTAGCGGTTAAGGGATATCAGGTGCCTGCTGAGGGCTTCGATATGTCCCATCTCTTCCCTGATAATGGCGTCTATCCTGCTTTTGCCGGCTTTTTCCGGGACAATGTCTTTCATCCCCAGATAAAAAACAATGGAATCCTTCTCGGCGCCGATGGCAGAGATGAAAATTTCCTTCAAAGAAGATACGTCGATCTTTTTTTCAAAAAAGACCCGGGTATCGGCAAGGGCCCGAAGATAGGCGATCGCCTCACCTTGCGGGTCAAAGACCGCGGATTCCTTTTCTCTGTCGGTGAGGTCGGCCATCATCGAAGTAAAAATTTTCTCATGCCCAAGTTCCATCGCCGAAAGATCCGTGAGAAGCTTTTTATATGAGGCGTCCATAACATTCTCGGCCGCTTTTTTGTAAAAGGCCGCTCCGTTTCGTTCAAGCTGGAGCGCCATTTCAAAAACATCTTTTGCATTAAAATCGTACATCATTTCCTTTTCGTCCTTTCTTCACCGGTTTTAAATTTGGAGAATTTTTTACTTCTCTGAATTTTATCGTATCAATGATAAAACAAATGTATCGTATCGGAATATTTTTTTGAATATATGGACTGAAAGCGAGTTTGTAAAGGATGTTTGTTAAGAACCTAAACACTTAAACTTATGGGATCTGAAACGACCCCCCAGGCCCGTCTCCCATGCCCCACCAGCCCACGTGCTCCCGATATACGACAAACCTTTTGCACCTTCCGCCGATGATTATATCATAGATCCGGTTTATCCCCTGAATCGCTATTTGTAAAAAAAACGGCGAAAGATGAAGCGGTGACCCTTGCCCGAATCGGCCAAATTAACGGCCATTTCCCAATTAAATCCCGATTGACAGCTCATCCTCTTTCCGATAATTAAAACCCGTCGGTCATGAGAATTGCATGCCCCCATATCTTGGGCCAAAGATGATCGCAAAACACAATCCATGCTTTCACTTAATCCGTCCGCAAAAAAGCGACTTCTTATCATACACATGATGTGCCCATTTCTCTCTTGACACACAAGGGCGGATTCCCCTAAACTCCGGACCATCTGAAGCAAATTCTTATCCCACTATTAAGGAGGGTACTATGCGCGGAATCTTACGAAGCACTGCAATCCTGTCTTGCCTGATACTGGTGACAACTGTCCTATTTGTGAGCGTCCCCCAGGCGCAGCAGGCCTTACCGCCGGCATCGCGGCTGGACCAGATTCTCCAGCGCGGCGTCCTCAGGGTCGGAACCACCGGCGACTTCAAGCCGTTCAGCTACTTCAACCCCACAACCAATCTGTATGAGGGACACGACATCGATGCCGCCGGGCTCCTGGCCGAATCCCTGGGCATCAAGGTCGAGTTTGTCAAAACCACCTGGCCGACGCTGCTCAAGGGGATCCAGGAGAACCAGTACGACATAGCCATGTGCGGGATCACGCGGAACCTGGTCCGGCAGAAGGTGGCGGCCCTGAGCCATCCCTACATCAATGTAGGCAAGTCCCCGCTCATCCGCAGCGTCGACCGGGACCGGTTCAAGACCCTGGCTGACATCGACCAGCCGGGCGTCAAGATCGGCGTCAACCCCGGCGGCACCAACCAGCGCTTCGTCGACGCCAGCATCAAGCGGGCCACGGTGGTGGTCATCGAACGGAACCTCAGCATCCCGGAGAAGATCGTGGCCGTTGAAGTGGACGTTATGATCACCGACAATATAGAGGCTATGATCGTATCCAAGGCCGATCCCCGGCTGTATGCGGTCGATCCCAGCAACACTTACACCAAGGACGACTTCGGGTACCTCCTGCCGCGCGATGAGTTCGCATGGATCAACTGCGTGAACCTGTGGATGGACTTGGCCAAGCTCAAGGGGGACTTTGCCCGCCTGCACCAGAAGTGGATCCAGTAGGGATTCGGCCAGCCCGAATTCGAAACTCGAAATTGACCGGGGGCGGGCCGATCAAATGCGTTGATAGCGATTTGGGCAACAGCCTATCAGGCTTCGGCCCCCCGATTCGCAA
>JAZDGS010000034.1:0-31764 GCA_043806755.1 Pseudomonadota bacterium
ATTCGTTGTGATGCGTGTTATCCAGGCAGCGGCGGGTAAAAACAAAAACAAAGAGGGAAGATAATTTCGATGTTCGAAAATCAGTTCCAACGGCAGGATAGTCGATTCGATCAGATGGGCAGTAAAAAAAAAGAGGATGCCAAACGAAAGCAACGGTTTTTTGCGAACCTGGTATGCTGCCCACACAATCATCAAAATACAAAAGAGAATGGCAGGCAAAGTGGTCCAGGGTTTGAAAAGGGAATTCGATAGGATAACATCATGTTCCACGGATAGCCGTGATGTAACAGGATAAAAAAGCTGTGAAAGATGGAAAAGCAAAATTCGGGGTTGGGTCAAAAGGCGTTGCGTTAGTGTAAATGTTCTTTTTTCATACCCTTGAAGCAGTGAATAGAAATAATTCTGAAAAATAATGAAAAAGAAAAGTGCTGCAACAAAAAGGCCAACAATCAAGGCCAAACGATATTTAGTTGATCGGGGAAAAAATCGGATGACCGGTGAAAAAAAAATGATTTCAACAAGAAGAATAGCTAATGGAAACGTGGCCGTATTTTCTTTGCAGCCAAGAGCGACAATAAAACCCAACATGCAGCAGATTGCATATGATATGCTTATGCTTGTGTTGTTAGAAAGTCGGGCCTTGATGTAAAAAAAAATCCCGGCAAGGTAAAAAAACGCGCCGAGTTGAGCCATGCGCTGGACGATATAGGTGACCGCCTGAGTCTGCATGGGATTAACCGCCCAGAGGATGGATGCCAGCAGTGCCGTGTCCGATATTGGAAGTGCCGAACGATCAGACATTAAGGGGGTCTGCAATAACTGTCGGCAGGTGTAATAGAGGAGTATTGCGATCATCAAATGAAGAATAATGTTGATGATATGGTATCCTACGACACGCTCCTGATGGAAAAACCAGTTCAGGGCAAAGGTGAGGCAAGGAATGGGCCGGTAAAATTTTCCAGGAGTTTCGGGGTGAGCATAAAAGGTTTTGGCTAATGTTTCGGGGAATAAATCGGTGATATGAAGAGGAGTGTTTTTGAGAATATTGGGTTCGTCATCCAGATGCCATGAGTTGTTCAGAGAATTAATATAGAGCAAAAGAATCAACACCCCTGAAAAAATAACAATATTTCCTTGGCATATTTTCTTTAAGACCATGTGATGGAAGTTCTTGGTGCATCCAATACAATATTGAAGAATTTCCTGTTACCCTTTGACGTCCAGTGGCAAAAGCGCTCTCTTCTGGTTAGTATAGTTTAAACCAAAAGGATAAAAAAGTAAAGGCAGGTACAAACGGATACCTGCCTTTATTTAAATAACTATTTGGGAGTTTATTACATTGTAATATGATAGCTGTTAGCTACGCCATCTGCAAGTTGGGTCCATTTTACCAGGTTTGATGCACGGTATCTCAGAGGACAACGGCCTGATACATCTGTGGCGCTAATGGTATATTGATTCCCCACCTGCGTGATTCGTCCGGTATTGGTCCCGCTGAGATCGATGGTGCCAGCACCTCCGTAGTTTACCGTCAGAGCAGCCGCCGCCATTGTGTAGGTTTGGTTGGTTGGGATGGCAAAGTAATCGGCAAGACCTGACGCCATGGCTTGTGCATCGGATTCGGCTGCGGAGCAAAATGCCTTGTTTCTGTAGGAAATATAGTTGGGAATGGCGATGGCCGCCAGGATGCCGATAATGGCAATGACGATCATCAACTCGATTAAGGTAAAGCCTTTTTGGTTTTTGAATCGACTCAACATTTTCTTTTTTCCTCCTTTTGATGTTTGGTTAAATGGAATGAATCATTATCTTCTTTATTTTATCGTTTGCTAAATAGTTAAGCAAAATGCGGGCCAGTTTTAAACTCAAATGAAAAAAATATTATAACAAATTGATATTATTTGAAATATATTTTTTCTTTGCAAATTGAAGAAGCGTGCCTATGATTATTTGAGTTGCAAAAATCGCCCAATTTTTGTCACCAATTGACAAAAATTGTCAGCAACACGCCTGATTCCCCTTATTTATCGATTCCCAGCTTTTCGAGTCGATATCGTATGGAACGAAAGCTGATGCCCAGGAGTTCTGCCGCCTTCTCTTTTTTCCCTTCCCCTAATTCGATGGCCTTTTCCAAATAGGCTTTTTCGATCTCCTCTAAAATGGAATCAAGCGAAACGCCTCTGGCCACTTCGTCCAGATCAAACCGTCTTCCTTTTACCCCCTCGATCCATCGTCGTTTGAAGACCGATAGAGACAGGTTATCCGGCAAAAGGATATTGGTGGTGGAGATGGCCACACTTCTTTCGATGATGTTTTCGAGTTCCCGAACGTTTCCAGGGAAATTGTATTTTTGAAGCATATCAATGGCATAGGAGGATATTTTTTTGACTTCCTTTCCCATTTCCCGGCTGTATTTTTCTAAAAAATGCTGGGCGAGAAGTTTCAAATCGCTTTTTCGCTCTCGAAACGGGGGGACCTTGATTTCGATGACGTTTAGCCGGTAAAAGAGATCTTCCCTGAATTTTCCGGCCATCACCTCATCCTGCAGCTTTTTGTTTGTGGCGGAAACGATCCGAATATCCACCGAAACGTCCTGATTGCTTCCCACTGCCCGGATCACTTTTTCCTGGACCGACCTAAGAAGCTTGACCTGGATGGGCAGACTCAAATCGCCGATTTCATCTAAAAAAACCGTCCCCTTGTCGCCGACTTCGAACAAACCCTTCTTGTCATAAGTCGCACCGGTAAAAGACCCTTTTCTATGACCGAACAGCTCACTTTCCATGAGTGTTTCAGGAATCCCACCGCAATGGATGGCGACAAACGGGGCTTTTTTGCGGTCGCTTTCTTCGTGAATGGCTCTCGCGATCAGTTCTTTGCCGGTGCCGCTTTCGCCGGTGATCAAGATATTGGTTTTCGTATTGGCGACCTGCTTGATGAGCTGGTAGATGTGGTGCATCTGGGGGCTGTTTCCGACGATTTTTCCAAAATGGAGCGTCTTTTTCAGCTCGCCGTCGATGAACTCCTTTTCCTGTTCGATGGTCTTTAAGTGAAGGGCGTTTTTGATGGTCAGCTTGAGCTCATCCGTATCAAAGGGTTTGGGTACATAGTCGTAGGCGCCGTTGTTCATGGCTTCTACGGCCGTTTCCGTGGAGGCATAGGCGGAAATCATGATGACCACCGTGTCCGGATTTTTTTTCCTGGCCATTTTGAGCACATCCAATCCGGAAATGTCTCCGAGGCGGATATCAAGAAGCAGGAGGTCGTGATCCGTCTTTTCGATCATTGAAATGGCTTTTTTCCCGTTTTCGGCGCAGGATACCCGATATTCCTCGTTTTCCAGCATGATTTCGAGAAACTCCCGCATGCTGAGTTCATCGTCAACGACAAGTATGTGAGGGGTTTGGTTGCTCATGCCTTTTCTAAATGGATTCGTTGTGTGTTGAAATCGTCAAAAACAATTTTTCCTCCGACGATGGTGCAAACAGCCTTTCCCTTGACTTCCCAACCGTCAAAAGGCGTGTTGCGGCTTTTGGAACGAAAACGCTTTGCATCGATGACATAGGTTTTTTCAGGATCAATCACGGTTATGTCGGCCGGATTGCCGGCCTTTAACCGATTATCGATTCCCAGAATTTTTGCCGGATTCGAAGACATTTTCCGGATTAATTGTTCGAGAGTTAAAATCCCCTTTTCAACCAGATTCAATCCCAAGCACAAGGAGGTTTCAAGCCCGATGATGCCGTTTGCCGCCTGATCGAATTCCACCTCTTTTTCGATGGATGAATGAGGGGCATGGTCGGTTGCAATAACATCAATGGTCCCGTCTCTGAGGCCTTCCAATATGGCCTGCCGGTCTTTTTCAGAGCGGAGCGGCGGGTTCATCTTGGCATGGGTGTTGTAGCTGTTAACTGCTGCATCGGTCAAAGTGAAATAATGGGGCGCGGTTTCCGCGGTTACCGGAAGCCCTCGCATTTTGGCTTCCCGGATCGCCCTTACCGATTCCAAGGAGCTCACATGCGCGATATGGACCGGCGCACATGTGAGCTCGCACAGGGCGATATCCCTCATCACCATGACGCTTTCAGCCGCGTTGGGAATACCGGGTAATCCCAGCCGGGTCGCCGTTTCCCCCTCATTCATGGCGCCTCCTCTGGAAAGATCCGGGTCTTCGCAATGGGATATGACCAAAAGGCCGAACCCTTTGGCATATTCGAGCGCTCGGCGCATCAATCGGCTGTTTGCAACAGGCCGGCCGTCATCCGACACGGCGACGGCCCCTCCTTCCTTGAGGTCGCCGAATTCGGTCAAGGCTTCTCCCTTGAGTCCAAAGCTGATGGCCGCCACCGGATAAACCCGGATGCCACCCGCTTTTTGAGCTTTTTCAAGGATCGATTCCGTGACCTGCCGGTTGTCGTTGACCGGCACGGTGTTGGGCATGGCGCACACGGCTGTAAATCCGCCTGCCGCCGCGGCCCGGGATCCGGTTTCGATCGTTTCCTTATATTCATGCCCGGGTTCTCTGAAATGCACATGCATGTCGATGAGCCCGGGGGTTACGATTTTTCCGGACGCATCGATGACGTGCATACCGGCGACTTCAATGGCCGGGATCGGTTCCGGTGATATCTTTTCGATCACCCCGTTTGCAATGAGAATATCCATCGTAGCGTCGATTCTGCCCGGATCGATAACCCTTCCTCTTCTAATCAGCAGTTGCATGTCGTGCACCTCCTGCTAACAGATACAAGAGCGCCATCCGAACGGCAACACCGTTGGTTACCTGGTCCAGAATGACGCTATACGGGCCGTCCGCTACTTCCGGTGATATTTCAACACCCCGGTTAATGGGTCCCGGATGCATGATTAACAGATCCTTTTTGGCATCCCTGATCTTTTCCGTCGTCAGCCCGTAGAACTTGGCGTATTCCCGCTCGGTGGATAATAAAAACCCTTTTTGCCGTTCTTTTTGTATCCGAAGCATCATGATCACATCGACATCCCGGATCGCTTCTTCGAGTCTGTGGGTTACGCTAGCACCCAGTTTTTCGATTCCGATGGGGATCATGGTGGGCGGGCCGCAAAGGGTCACGAAAGCTCCCATTTTGGTGAATCCGACGATGTTGGACCGGGCGACCCGGCTATGTGAAATATCCCCGATGATGGCCAATTTCAGACCGGAAACTCTCCCTTTTTTTTCCTTGACGGTCATCAGGTCCAGAAGCGCCTGAGTGGGGTGGGCGTGCATGCCGTCTCCGGCGTTGATGACCGAGGATTTGAGGAGGGCGGCCAGCATATGAGGGGCTCCTGCCGAAGGATGCCTTATAATGAGAATATCCGGATTCATGGCTTCGAGGTTCCGGGCGGTGTCAATGAGCGTCTCCCCCTTGACCATGCTGCTCGTTCCGGCGGAAAGGGAAAGACTGTCGGCGGAGAGGCGTTTGGCCGCGATGTCAAAGGATGCCTTGGTGCGGGTGCTCGGCTCGTAGAAAAAGGTGACCACTGTTTTTCCGCGCAACGTGGGCACTTTTTTGACGGGCCTTCCGGCGATCTCTTTCATGTGCTCGGCCGTCTCTAAAATTAAGGCGATCTCGTCGACCGAAAGGGACTCCATGTCCAGGATGTCTTTTCGGGTAAGCTGCATTCGCACCTGCTATTGGAAGAATTGAAATGGCTTATGGTAAGCTCGTAAAAAGGCCAATTTTGTTCGCTTCGCTCTCAAAAGGCTTTTACGAACGAAACCTCCAATCGTCGATGATCGAAATCAAATCCTTATCAGCGGACCGAACGCCCCAAACGGCTCCATCGCACACCGAAGCGGTCTTTGTCCCAGGACCAGTAAACCAGGAAGGCCTTTCCTTTGACGGCGTTCAGGTCCACAAACCCCCAAAAGCGGCTGTCATAGGAATGATCCCGATTATCGCCCATGACAAAAAGGGAATCCGGCGGAACGGTGATCGGCCCTAAATTGTCTCTCGGCTGAATGGTACCTGGAATCACATGAGGATCGGTGTGAACGGCATAAGCGTTTTTGATCGGCTGATGATTGAGATAGACCTGTTTATCATGGACTTCGATCACATCTCCGGAGATGCCGATCACCCTTTTGATAAAATCCTTTCCGGGTTCCTCCGGAAATCGAAAAACAATGATATCTTCTCTTTTCGGTGTGCTGATGGGGATAATGGTCTTGTGTAGAAAAGGAACTTTGATGCCGTAAATGAATTTATTGACCAGAATATGATCACCGATGAGAAGGGTTTCCTGCATGGACCCCGAAGGGATTTTAAAAGCCTGAACCATGAAGGTGCGGATAAAGAGGGCCAAAACAATAGCGACGATGATCGCCTCAATGTTTTCCCTAAGGCGGCCTTTCTTCTTCGTTTCAGCGGTTTCGCCGGTGCTTTTGGTTTTGAAAAATTTAGTGAGTTCTTTCATGGAAAAAGATAAGATCCTATGCGTTTTATTAAGTTAAGAACTGGTGAAGTATCCTTGTTGCCACATTAGCATAAACACCTGCCATCACATCGTCCAACACGATCCCTTTTCCTCCTGAAACCCGTTGATCGATCAGCCGGATCGGGTAGGGTTTGAAGATATCCATAACCCGGAAAAGCAAAAAGCCAAAAACCACATGATACACATCAAACGGTAATCCAAAAAACGTTACCACAATTCCGGATACTTCATCAATAACAATATCGCCCGGATCTTTTTTTTCAAAAAAGCGTTGGGCACGATGAGCGATCAAAATGGAAAGAGCAATTAAAGCAAGGATGATGACGAAGGAATAGCGGAGGTCTATCCTGGATAAAAAGTAGCAGAGTGGAAGCCCGACGGCAGACCCGAAGGTCCCTGGAGCGACCGGGATCTTTCCCGCATAGCAACCCGTGGCGAGAAAGATCACCGATTTTTCGCTAAAATTCATGGCGAATCTCTATAACCGGGACCGTTGTTTGTCAAGGTCACGATACTATTTCGCCAAACGGAACCGACAATGACGTTGATCTTCGGATTTTTTAGCGATATGAAACCATGACAGCGGCAAATCATTCTCATGCTTTGGAGGATAAACAACCGGTCATGAACGAGAGGTATAATCCCAAGACAATCGAACCCAAGTGGCAATCGTATTGGGAAAAGGAAAAACTGTTTAAAGTCGAAACGGACGAACAGAAGCAAAAATACTATCTTCTGGAGATGTTTCCGTATCCCTCCGGGAAGATCCACATGGGGCATGTCCGGAACTATACCATCGGGGATGTGGTGGCGAGATATAAACGGATGCGCGGATTCAATGTCCTTCATCCCATGGGATGGGATGCGTTCGGCATGCCGGCGGAAAATGCGGCCATTGACAACAACACCCATCCCGCGACCTGGACATACCAGAACATCGATTACATGAGGAGCCAGCTCAAAAGGATGGGTTTTTCCTATGATTGGGACCGGGAAATCGCTACCTGCAGGCCGGATTACTACCGCTGGGAGCAATGGCTGTTTCTCAGGATGTACGAAAAAGGGATGGCTTACCGGAAGGAATCGTTCGTGAACTGGTGCCGATCGTGTCAGACCGTCCTTGCCAACGAACAGGTCGAAGCCGGGATGTGCTGGCGATGCGGAAAGGAGGTCCGTCAAAAAAAGCTCTGGCAGTGGTTTTTCCGGATTACGGACTATGCGGATGATCTCTTAATGTATTGCGACCGGCTTCCGGGATGGCCTGAAAAGGTCATCACCATGCAGAAGAACTGGATCGGGAAGAGCGTAGGCGCGGAGATCCGGTTTCCTGTAGAAGGGACAAGTGCGGTCATCCCTGTTTTTACCACCCGTCAGGACACGGTTTTTGGTGCGACATTCATGTGCCTGGCCCCGGAACATCCCATGGTCGTCGAGCTTTCCCGGGGTACTGCAAAGGAACAGGCAGTGAACGATTTCATCGAGAGGATGTCTTGCCTGGATCGATCCGGCCGGGCCGTGGATTTATATGAAAAGGAAGGGGTTTTTATCGGTGCCTGGTGCATCAACCCGCTCAGCGGAAGGCGGATGCCCGTTTACACGGCCAACTTCGCCCTGATGGAATACGGCACCGGTGCAGTGATGTCGGTTCCGGCCCATGATCAGCGGGACCTGGACTTTGCCGGAAAATACGGCCTTGATGTCATTGTCGTGGTGGAACCGAAAGGCGAAACGCTCGACCCGCCGAAGATGACCGAGGCGTTTACGGGCGAAGGGATCATGATCAATTCCGGGCAGTTCAATGGAATCGACAGCAATCAGGCCCTCGGTGACATTGCCGATTATCTTGAAGAAAAGGGGATCGGGAAAAAAGCGATCCGTTTTCGGTTAAGAGACTGGGGTATTTCGCGTCAACGCTACTGGGGGGCGCCCATCCCGGTGGTTTATTGCAATCGTTGCGGCATCGTTCCCGTCCGGGATGAAGATCTTCCGATCATCCTCCCGGAGGAAGCAAGCCTTCTTGAAGGGGGAAAATCCCCGCTCCCGGTTCTGGATTCTTTTATCAGGACCAGGTGCCCGAAATGCCTTCATCCGGATGCCCGGAGAGAGACGGATACCATGGACACCTTTGTGGAGTCGTCCTGGTATTTCGAGCGATACTGCAGCCCGAAATGCGACACAGGGATGTTCGAAAAAAAAGATGTTGCCTACTGGATGCCCGTGGATCAATACATCGGCGGGATCGAGCACGCGATTTTGCACCTCCTTTACTCACGATATTACACCCGTGTTTTAAACGAATTTAAGATGCTTGATTATAAGGAACCCTTTACCCGATTGCTCACTCAGGGAATGGTCTGCAAGGAGACGGCTTCCTGCCCGAAACACGGATTTTTGTTTCCGGATGAGACCCGAGCGGAAGCGGATGATCGCTTTTGCGTCAAATGCGGTCGGAAAGTCAATTTGGGTCGAGTGGAAAAGATGTCCAAATCCAAAAAAAACGTCATAGATCCCAACACCCTTCTCGATCGATACGGCGCCGACACCACCCGGCTCTTCTGTCTTTTTGCCGCTCCGCCCGAGCGCGATCTGGAATGGAGTGAGCAGGGTGTTGAAGGAGGGGCCCGTTTCCTGAACCGTTTATGGCGGCTGGCTTCAGGCTGGATGGAAATGATCCGGGAGACCGACCCGTTTACGGGAAATCCGGACCGGCTTCAGGGAGAAATTCGGGACCTCTATAAAAAAGCCCATCAAACCATCGCCAAGGTCTCCCAGGATATCGAGGACCGGTTTCATTTCAACACAGCCATCAGCGCCGTTATGGAACTTGTTAATGCCATGTACGGAATCCAACCGGAGAAAACCGAACCGGGAAAAGCGGCCGTCATGCGCTTTGTTATGGAAACCGTTATTACCCTGTTATCCCCGATCGTTCCTCATCTGGCGGAAGAACTCTGGGAAGCACTCGGGTACGAAAAAAGCATTCTGCTTGCTCCATGGCCGCGTTACCGGGAGGAAGCACTTGTTCAGGACGATCTGCTGATCGTGGTTCAGATCAACGGAAAGGTGAGGAGCCGCTTCAGCGTGGGATCCGATACCGATGAACAAACCATCAGGGATCGGGCGCTCAATGATGAACGGGTGGTTGGTTATATCGGGGAAAAACCGGTGAAAAAGGTCATCCTGGTTAGAAAAAAGCTCGTCAATATCGTTATATAAAGGGTGTTCACATGGCTTTGTCCCGAAAAATGAATTGCGGATATCTTACCGGCTTTTTTATCCTGATAGTCCTATGGATGTTCTGGGGGTGCGGTTATCAATTTGCCGGAAGCGGGACTTATCCGGCCGGAGTGAAGCGGATTTTTATCTCCATTCTTGAAAATCGAACCACTGAAACCGGGATCGAGAAGGTATTTACCGACGATATAGTAAACGAGTTTATCCGTCGCGACGAAACAGGATTGGCCAATGATAAGGGAGATGCCGATGCCGTCTTAATTGGCGTCATCGACTACATGAGCGTTGAAACCATAACCCACACCGGGGCCTATAGTTCCGACACCCGGAGGGTTACGATTTCCGTAAACCTGAAACTGGTGGACGGAAAAAAGCGGATATTATGGTCCGGCGTGATCACGGATAACGAAGCGTACGATGTGGCCGATGACAAATTCGCTACCGATGAAAAGCGCCGGGACGCCATCACGGTTATCTCCAAACGGATAGCCGAAAAGTTCTATAACCGGCTGACGGCCGATTTCTAGATATGGAGAACCTTAATTAATTTTCCGGAAATTTCGGACCGAGTTTCAGCGACTATGACTTCCGGCTTGAATTTGCGATCTTCGATAGGCGAGAGATCTTTCGGGATGCGGTCTTTTTGTGGATCACCCCTTTTTTTGCGCTTTTGGCAATAACCGATTTGGCCTGATTCAGATGTTTTGCAATAGCTTCCGGATCCGACGACTGGTCCACGGCGGTGCGGAGGGTTTTAACGATGTTCTTTACTTTGGTCTTGACGATCCTATTCCTTGTGCGTTTTTCTTCATTCTGGCGCGCACGCTTTACTGCTGATGGATGATTGGCCAATGATATGTGCTCCTCTCAACTAGGTTTTAGTGGGTAATTTAAAAAAGATATAATAACTAATTTAATTAATGATGTCAATAGAAATCGAAAAACAACACGAAAGAGATAAACGAAGCATTTTCGAACTTATATGAAGGAACGCGTTCGATTTACAAGAGCGGCGGGGGTCGTCGGCAGCGCAACATTATTGAGCCGCATCTTTGGGTTTTTGAGGGACATGATGATCGCCTGGTTTTTCGGTGCCGGCGCCGGGGCGGATGCGTTTTTTGTTGCGTTTCGGATCCCAAACTTGTTGAGACGCCTTTTGGCCGAAGGGTCGTTGAGCGTTTCATTCATCCCGGTTTTTACGGAATACCTTGCAAACCAGGGGCAGGAAGAAGCATTCCGGCTGGCTAGGTCCGCAGTCAAGATGCTTTCCGTCCTGCTGTTGATCATCGTGGTGTTGGGGATCATTTTTTCCCCTGCCATTGTTCGAATCATCGCTCCTGGATTTGCCGATTCAACGGACAAATTGGCTCTGACCGTCTCCTTAACCCGAATCATGTTCCCATATATTTTCTTTATCGCCCTGATGGCGCTTGGTATGGGGATCCTGAACACCTTGGGTCATTTTGCCGCACCGGCTGCCGCACCGGCCCTTTTAAGCATCACGATGATCGCTTCCATCTATTTGATTTCGCCGTATTTTGCGGATCCGATCACCGGTCTGGCCATCGGCGTACTTCTGGGAGGGGTGCTGCAGCTGTCATTGCAGATCCCTTTTATTTTGAAAAAAGGAATCTATACGGAGAAAAAAACGGCTTTTTATCACACCGGGCTGAAAAAGATCGGACAGTTGATGCTCCCGACCATTTTCGGTGCAGCGGTCTATCAGGTGAACATTCTGGTGGGAACGCTCCTTGCATCGCTTCTCCCTGAAGGGAGCATTTCCTTTTTGTATTATGCCGATCGCCTTGTCCAGTTTCCGCTTGGGATTTTTGCAATAGCGATTGCCACCGCCGTTCTGCCAAGCTTATCCAGGCAGGCTGCCGCCGGGGATGTTGATGGATTGAAAGATACCTTTGCTCATGCCATGAAGCTGGTCTCCTTTATCACCCTTCCTTCCATGGCAGGACTGATCATCCTTAGGGAGCCCATCATTGCCGTTTTGTTTGAACGAGGGGCGTTCGATGCCCAATCCACGCAATTGACTGCAGAGGCTCTTTTGTACTATAGTATCGGGTTATGGGCATTCTCAGCCGTTCGCGTCGTGGTTTCAACCTTTTACGCATTGCAGGACACCCGAACGCCGGTGCGCACGGCATTTATCGCAGTGATTGCCAATATTCTATTCGGGGTCATCCTCATGCGCTTTTTAAATCACGGAGGCCTTGCGCTGGCCACTTCGCTTTCTTCCATGCTGAACCTCGCCCTTTTGATGTGGTCTCTAAGAGTCAAGCTGGGCTCTTTGAAATGGAGGGACATGGGCCCTTCCATTATGAAATCGGCCTTCTGTTCGATAATCATGGGAGCGGTTTTATGGGCCTCGTCGGTTGCTTTTTTTTCGAAAAAAATCTCACCGGGATCCGGTCTTTCATTGGGGCTTATCGGAATCATGGCCCTGGGTTTAATGAGTTATGGCATTCTTTCCTATCTGCTGAAAAATCCCGAACTGAGCCATTTATTCAGCATGGCCCGAAAGAGCTTAAAAAAAGGTGAGCGTTAGGCAAAAAATTCTGATTACGTTGGCTGTGGCGGCTTTAGTCAATTTTCTTGTCCTTATTTTCTTCGCGGACAAGGGGTATTTCGATCTATCTTCTTTAAAAGCATCGAAAAAACAGACCCTGGAAGATAATGAAGTGCTTGTTAAACAAAACATTTCCCTGTATCGTAAGATCGAAAAGCTCAAGCATGATCCGGAATTCATTGAACATGTGGCTCGAAAGGAACTGGGGCTTGTGGGAAAAGGGCAGGTGATTTTCCAAAGGAATCCGTCTAATCCCAAAAATATAAAAAAAGATGAATGATGACCCTTCCTTTTATACGGAAACCATGGCAAGGGTATATGCGAAGCAGGGGTATGATGATAAAGCACTGCAGATTTATCGGCACCTGATTCAGAAATATCCTAAAAGGGAAGATCTCATGAGCGCATATGCCCAAATAGAAAGCCGGATGGCTCAAAACCCTGAAGGTGCTAAAAGCCGGCTTTTCGTCCGTATCGGGGAATGGATCGATCTTCTGTTTCGTTACCGTAAAATGAAAAATCTGAAGATGATAAAGAATTCGTTCTCGAATGATTAGCAATCCGATTTTCATGTAATACTTTAAGCGTAATCGCCATAAAAACCCACCAAAAAGAGAAGGAGGTATGATCATGATGCAATTTAGGAGAAGGAATTGGAGCTTCATTGGATTTGGAATTGCGGCTGCATGTGTGCTGTTGGTTTCCGGGTGCGCTAGCGTCATGTCGAAAGGGAGTGGATCTGACGCCGAGGCGAGAAAGGATCTGCCGCTCTATTATGACTTCGGAGATGTCCTTGTCCCCAAAGAGTTGAAAGCTGAAAAGAAACTCAGTTTTATTTACCGCACCGCCGGTTTGACTACCGGGGTTCTGACATTAAAAGGGCGGGTGGAACTCAATTCCCTGATCGCCTTTTTTGAAAGCAATATGACCAAAGACAACTGGCAGAAACTAAGCGAATTCAAATCTCCCCGAACGATTCTTTTGTTTCAGAAGGAGCACCGGTATTGCATGATCAATATTGTCGAAGGGGACTTCGAAGCTCAAGTGGAAATCTGGGTGGCCCCCACCATGCTGAAATCGGAGTCCGGTCTTATCAAATAGGGATCATTTAACTCGTTGACCCCTTTCTCCCAGGGTTGGACTGTCATGAGAAGCGCTATTGCCGGAAAAAACATCGTGCTCGGAGTGTGCGGGGGGATCGCTGCCTATAAAAGTGTCGAACTCCTACGTCTCCTAATAAAGGAAAGCGCATCCGTCTGGGTGATGATGACCCAAAACGCCCGGCGGTTCGTCGGTCCTGTCACGTTCGAGGCCCTTTCCGGACACCCGGTTTGCTCGGATCTCTTCAACAGCCGGGACGAGAGCGCCATGAAACATATCCGCTGGGCGGAAACGGCGGATGCCGTGGTTATCGCCCCGGCAACAGCCAACATGATCGGCAAAATCGCCGGCGGGATCGGAGACGATGCATTGAGCACATTTGTTCTTGCCGTGACATCACCGGTCCTGGTCTGCCCTTCCATGAATTCGAATATGTATCAGAGCGCGGCCGTCCAAAGAAATCTTGGAATTCTGAAAAATGACGGCTTTTTTATTATTGAACCCGGGTCCGGGGAACTTGCCTGCAAGACCGTCGGGCCCGGCCGCCTTCCTGAACCGCCCTATATTCTGGACCGTCTGATACGTTGTATATCGCCGAAAGACCTGACCGGAAACAGAATTCTGGTAACGGCCGGCCCCACGCGGGAGCCCGTCGATCCGGTCCGGTTTATCAGCAACCCGTCATCCGGGAAAATGGGGTTTGCCGTTGCCAGGGCCGCCGAGCACCGGGGGGCGGAGGTCATTCTCATCACCGGGCCCAGTTCATTGCCGGATTTGCCGAACGTCCGGACTATCCGGGTGAATACGGCAAAGGAAATGGCCGATGCCGTATTTGCACATATGGAATCAAGCCGGATCATCATCAAAACCGCAGCTGTCTCGGATTACCGGCCGTCCCGGACATCGGAGCAAAAAATGAAAAAAGGGACGGATGCTTTGATTTTGCATTTGGAGCCGACACAGGATATTCTGATGGAAATCGGGAGGCGCAAAAAAAACCAGGTCATCGTCGGTTTTGCCGCCGAGACAGATGATCTCGAGAAAAACGCCATTGATAAATTGACGCGGAAACATCTTGATATGATTGCCGCAAACCGTATCGGCTGCAATGGTTCAGGATTTGAGTCCGATACGAACCAGGTGACGTTGTTTTACAAAGATGGAACAAGGGAAGCGGTTCCGATCATGGAAAAGGCCGAATTGGCTCATCTTATTCTGGATCGGATCACCAGGATGATGCAGGGATAATTTCCCGGAGACCTTTGATTCACGCAATGAAAGCGATTTGGGCAAACCGGTTGAATGATACATTGACGGAAATCGAGCATACCCTGCGATTTCTTTCACATCTCGGCTGCAACGGGTTCGACTGCTCGGAAAAGAGCATTCAGACGCTTAAGGCAACGGATCGAGAGACACTTGAAGATATTCAAGCGGATCTTGGAGATTGCAGGAGATGCTCGCTTTCACAGCATCGCAATCATATTGTTTTCGGCAAAGGAGATCCGAACGCAAGGCTGATGTTTGTCGGAGAAGGGCCGGGTTATGACGAGGATCAACAGGGAGAACCGTTTGTCGGTGCGGCCGGACAGCTGTTGACCAAAATCATTCGGGCCATCGGCTTATCCCGGGACCAGGTATATATCTGCAACGTGGTCAAATGCCGTCCTCCGGGGAATCGCACTCCGCTTCCGGATGAGATTGAAATCTGTTTCCCGTTTTTGAAAAGACAGATTGCGGCGATCAAACCCGCATTCATCTGTGCGCTTGGAGCCGTCGCCGCTCAGGCCCTGATCAGCCCGAATATGCCGATATCCAAATTAAGAGGCCGCTTCTATGATTTTTTTGGGATCCGCGTGCTTCCCACCTATCACCCGGCATATTTGCTGCGCAATCCCGATAAGAAAAGGGATGTCTGGGAAGATATGAAGCGGTTAATTCCGTATTTAATGCGAGGAGAAGGTGTTGCCGAACTTCAAGCATCATGAATGGATAGTAGTCATTGCCGTTTTGTTGTTCCCGGCATTGGCGTTGGCCGGAACCGGTGATGTGTATATCCTCCGGATCTCCGATGCCGTCACCCCGGGAACGGCGAGCTTCATCTTGTCCGGCATCAAAAAAGCTTCCGCTGAAAATGCCGAATGCCTCGTTATTGAGTTAAATACTCCGGGCGGGCTGGCCGATTCCATGCGGGATATCGTTATGGCCATATATGAAAGCAAAGTGCCGGTGGTGGTTTATGTCGCCCCAAGCGGGGCAAGGGCTGCATCGGCCGGCGTGATGATCACGATGGCTGCGGATGTGGCAGCCATGGCGCCGGGAACCAACATCGGCGCCGCACATCCGGTTGCGGCCGGAGGCAAAGAGATCGAGAAGACCATGTCCGAAAAAGTCACCAATGATATGGTGGCTTACATTAAAAGCATTGCCAAGAAACGGGACCGAAACATCGAATGGGCGGAAAAAGCGGTTCGGGAGAGTGTTTCCGTCACCGAATCAGAGGCGCTTAAAGAAAAAATCATCGATATCATTGCCAAAGATACGGACGACCTGATCCGGAAACTGAATGGTTGGGAAGTCAAAGAAAAGAGGAAATTGAAGCTCTCCTCGTATCAAAAAATAATAATTAAGGAAAGCCTCCGGACAAAGATTCTCAAAACCATCAGCAATCCCAACATTGCTTACATCCTGATGATGATCGGCCTTGCCGGGCTCTACTTTGAACTTTCCCACCCGGGTGTCGTCTTTCCCGGCGTCATCGGAGGCATATGCATTATTTTGGCGTTTTTTGCCTTTCAGACCTTGCCCGTCAATTATGCCGGTGTCCTGTTGATCCTGTTGTCCATCATATTCTTCATCATGGAAATGAAGATCGCCAGTTACGGCCTATTGAGCATTGCAGGTATTTTATCCCTGTTGCTGGGCTCCCTGATGCTGTTCGAGACGGAAAGCCCGGAACTCCGCCTTTCCTGGCAGGTTCTTTTCCCGACCCTTTTTATCGTCTCCGGATTTTTTGTCGGTGTGGCCAGCCTGGTCTTCAAATCCCAGGTTTCGAAACCCAGAACCGGGTCCAAGGGGCTCATCGGAGAGATCGGAGTGGTTAAAAAAGCGCTCGAACCGGAAGGGAAAGTGTTCGTTCATGGAGAACTCTGGAATGCCGTTTCTAAAAAGCCGTTGAAGGAAGGGACCAAGGTTCGGGTGACAGGGATCGAGAACTTGGTTATCGAAGTGGAAGAAGAGAATTAGTTTTCATCCTTATAGTGTAGTGTCTAAAAATGATTTGTGGATGTACACGAATTAATAAAGAAAGGAGCAACCCATGTTTACCGCCATCGCCATACTGATACTTGCAGCTTTTTTTCTCTCAACATCCATCCGGATTCTGAATGAATACGAACGCGGCGTGATTTTCCGTCTTGGGCGTGTCATCAATGCAAAAGGGCCGGGACTCATCATTCTCATACCCATCGTCGATAAAATGAACAAGATCAGCCTGAGGCTGATTGCCATGGATGCAGACCCGCAGGATGTGATCACCCGGGATAATGTTTCAGTTAAAGTCAATGCCGTCATTTATTTCCGGGTGATCGACCCGGTCAAAGCCGTCATTGAAGTGGAGAACTACAATTATGCCATGTCGCAATTGGCTCAGACGACCTTGCGGAGCGTATGCGGCCAGGCCGAGCTTGACGATCTGTTGTCCGAAAGGGAAAAAATCAATGCGAAACTGCAGGAAATCCTCGACACCCATACCGATCCATGGGGAATCAAGGTGGCCAACGTCGAGCTGAAACACATCGACCTGCCCCAGGAGATGCAGCGGGCCATGGCCAAGCAGGCGGAGGCGGAAAGGGAGCGTCGCGCCAAGGTCATCAATTCAGAAGGCGAGTATCAGGCCGCCGACAAGTTAGCGGAAGCGGCCAAGATCATCCAGTCGCATCCCGTCGCCCTCCAACTCCGATACCTTCAGACCATGCGCGAAATCGCCTCGGAAAACAATACCACCACCATCTTTCCGATCCCTATCGATCTGTTCAAACCGTTCTATGCGCTATCGGAAAAAGCGGCGGAAATCGTGCAACAGTCGACCAAAGCGAAGGAGTGAGAATCGGGGCACCTGTAAAATGATTTTCTTGACGAGTTCGGCAATCACATATTGACTTTTTGATAAAAAAATCTTATTTAATTTAGCTTTTCTGAAAAGACCGACGCGATCCGAAATATTGGATGGATCGTGAAAACGCAAATGATCGATAATATGCCGGCGGAGGCGCTGAGCCTCCGCTTATTCATTTTAGTCTGCCTTTGGCAGATTAAAACCAACCAGGGGGTAATAAAACATGGGTGAAAAGAAGAAGGAGACCAAGGAAAAACCGCTCGACAAGATGACCGTCAAGGAACTGAGGGAGATCGCTCTTCAGCTACCTGAAATTACAGGAGTCCATGGAAAAAACAAACCTGAACTGCTGAGTGCCGTCAAGGCGGTTCGGGGAATTGTCGATGAGGTCCCCAAAAAAAAGGATTCATCCGTAAGGGAATTGAAGAAAAAGATCCGAAAGCTTAAAAAAGGACAAGGGGATACCCTTGAATCAAGTGACCGCAAAATGGCTTCCATTTATCGCCGCAGGATCTCAAGGCTTAAAAAAAGAACCCGAAAAACCGCTTAACACATCGAGTTTACAGGACATATTCCATCTACCAAAGGCAGATAAAGTTGAAAGGGATACGATTGAACAACGGCGGCATTCACCCGGCATCCGTAGCCTTTGATGTCGACGGCGTTTTCGCCGATACTATGAGATTATTTCTCGATATCGCCCGTGAAGAGTTCCATATCAACGGGGTTCGATATGAAGACATCACGCGCTATAACCTTGAGGAGTGCATACCGATCGATCCTCAGATCATCAATGCCATCATTACCAGGATATTGAATGGAGACTATCGCATCCCCTTAAAACCGATCGATTGGGCGCCTCAAGTCGTTTCCCGCATCGGGTCCCGGCATACCCCGATTCTCTTCGTAACCGCCAGGTCCAATCCGGAACCGGTTCGAAAGTGGATGGAACAGATATTACCGATGGCGCCTGATTCAGTTGAAATTGTGGCCACCGGAACATGTGAAAAAAAAGCAGAAGTGCTGGTGGAGAAAAACATTTCCTATTTCATTGAAGATCGGCTTGAAACCTGTTTTTCACTCAAAGAAGCAGGGATTACACCGATTCTTTTCCAGCAGCCCTGGAACCGCGAAGCGCATCCCTTTTTGGAAGTGGCTTCGTGGAAAGAGATTGAGTCGCTGGTCGACATTTAGGCGGATAAGTGCCGATGAAGAGACTTCCTCTATCTGAAACGATACAACTGTTCGTCGAATCCCTTTCCACGGAAAAGGGATACTCCGAAAATACTTGCCGGGCCTACCAGCATGATCTTATTGAATTTTCAGATTTCATAAATGAGAGCTTAAACACTATGGGGAAGCGCGAACCGGGGAGCGGTTTATCCGATGGACCGGATTTGGATGTCCCTCAGATCCGGAAATATCTGGCCATGTTGCATCAAAAGAATCAAAAGACCACGATGGGTCGAAAACTCGCCGCTCTCAGGTCCTTTTTTAAATTTGCCGTCAAACATAAAATGATGGATGTGAACCCGGTGGAATTGATCCGCACTCCCAAAAAGGGGAAGCCCATTCCTCTGTATTTATCTGTTGACGATATGTTTCGGCTTCTCGACTCAGTTAAAGGGGAAACGATTTTCGGGCTTCGTAACCGCGCTATTTTTGAAACCCTCTATTCGTGCGGGATCCGGATATCCGAACTTACCGGATTGGATTTGCCGGATGTCGATTTTAAAAAAGGGGTGATTCGGGTATTGGGAAAAGGAAACCGGGAACGGATCGTTCCCATCGGCAAGAAGGCGCTTTCCGCAATTTCAGCTTACAGGGAGAAGCTTAAATCCGCACACAATCCTCTTTTTCAAAACAAAAGATTCGGACGACTGACCCCCCGATCCATCGGCCGTATCCTGAAACAGGCGGCGGCGGCTTGCGGACTTACGCTTCCGATTCACCCCCATGCATTGCGCCACACGTTCGCCACCCATATGCTGGATGCCGGAGCGGATTTGCGGATCGTTCAGGAGCTTCTGGGCCACAAGAATCTTTCCACGACTCAAAGATATACCCATGTCAGCATCGACAAGCTCATGGAAACCTATGACAAGGCGCACCCACGGAGTTAATGGATTTTCGCCCCAAACCATCTGCCCCCGGCGGGATAGATGATAAGCTGGTTTAGTCTTGTCCGACTCCTGCGGGGGCAGATAAAAATGAAACCGGAGCATAGCGAAAATTTGGCCTGCTGCAACAGCGGAAAATCCCGAACGGAGATTCATGGGACAACGGTTCTGGCGCTTCGGCACAAAGGGAAAACGGTGATTGCCGGCGACGGCCAGGTGACAATGAACAATACCATCCTCAAGCACCATGCCAAGAAGGTCCGAAAGATCTATCATGATCAGATCATCATCGGATTTGCCGGCGCTACAGCGGACGCGCTCAATCTTACCGAAAAGCTGGAAAAGAAACTTGAGCGTTACAATGGGAATTTGACCCGAAGCGCGGTTGAATTGGCCAGAGACTGGCGGACGGATAAGTACCTAAGACGTCTTGAGGCGGTCATGATCGCGGCGGACCAAAGCAAGATGTTCCTTATTTCCGGAAGCGGGGATGTGATCGAACCGGACAATGGGATCATGGGTATCGGCTCCGGAGGTGTTGCGGCGCAGAGTGCGGCGACGGTATTGATCAACCACACGGACATGGATGCCGTCGACATTGCGCGGGAAGCCATGAAGGTGGCCTCATCCGTCTGCGTCTTTACCAACGATGTCATTTCTGTTGAAGAGCTGTGAAGGCGAAACGAATAGCCAAAAATGAACGAATTGAAACCATCAGATATCGTAAAAGAGCTTGATGCCTATGTCATCGGACAGAACAAAGCCAAGCGCTCCGTAGCCATCGCGTTAAGAAACCGGTGGCGCAGACGGCAGGTCCCGGAAGGTCTTAGAGAAGAGATCGTTCCGAAAAACAGCATCCTGATCGGACCTACCGGGGTGGGGAAAACGGAAATCGCCAGACGGCTTTCCATGTTGACGGATTCCCCTTTTATCAAAGTGGAAGCCTCCAAGTTTACTGAAGTGGGATATGTTGGAAGGGACGTGGAATCGATCATCAGGGACCTGGTGGAGATCACGGTCAACCGGATCAAATCCAAGGAGCAGGAATCGGTTCGGGAAAAGGCCTGGCAGCTTGCAGAAGAAAAGATTCTCGATCTTCTTCTTCCAAATCCCAAAGAAGAGACGAAGCCTCAGGGAGAAGACCCCAAGAGTTCTCCTCTCGCTCTGATCTCGGCAAACCCGTCCGAATCCATATCCACGAGGGAGAAACTACGCACCATGCTGCGCACCGGAAAAATGGATAACCGGTATGTGGATCTTGATGTTTCGGAAAAAGCCATGCCGGTCATGGAAATTTTCTCCAACGTGGGGCTGGAGGAGATGGGGATCAATTTCCGGGACATGTTGGGAAGCATGTTACCCAAAGGGACCAAGCGACGGAAGGTCAAGGTTCCCGAAGCCATGGAAACCCTTGCCCATGAGGAGACACTTCACCTTGTGGATTTGGATCGGGTGATCGGTCAGGCCATCGAAAAGGTGGAACAATCCGGGATCGTTTTCATCGACGAGATCGACAAGATCGTCGGCAAAGACGGAGGTCATGGACCGGATGTCTCAAGGGAAGGCGTCCAGCGGGATCTGCTTCCGATCGTTGAAGGATCGACGGTCAACACCAAATATGGCCCGGTGAAAACGGACCATGTTTTGTTTATTGCATCGGGAGCTTTTCATGCGGTAAAACCTTCAGATTTAATTCCGGAACTTCAGGGGCGTTTTCCGATTCGTGTCGAACTGGAATCGCTCGGTAGCAAGGAATTCAAACGGATTTTAACAGAGCCGAAAAATGCCCTGATCCTCCAGTATACGGAACTGTTAAAGACCGAAGGGGTGGATGTCGTTTTTCAAGACGAGGCTGTATCCGAGATTGCCCGAATCGCTGAAGAGGTCAATCAGCGAAGTGAAAATATCGGGGCAAGACGGCTTTATACCATCATGGAATGCCTTCTTGAAGATATCCTTTTTGATGCTCCGGATATTGAACAAAAGAAGATCGTTATCGATAAACAATTTGTGGAGGATAAATTAAAAGACGTTGTCGAAAACGAAGATTTGAGCAGATACATTCTGTAATGGCGGGTGCATCACCATCGATATTTAAGGATCGAATAGGAAATGAACCATCCGGTTGCCGACATCCTGATAGAGGCGTTACCGTATATCCGCCGGTTTTACGGCATGACCATCGTCATCAAATACGGCGGACACGCCATGGTAGACGAGCAGTTGAAGGAGGATTTTGCGCGGGATGTCACCCTGCTCAAATTCATCGGATTAAACCCGGTCGTCGTGCATGGAGGAGGGCCCCAGATCAATAAAACATTGGAAAAGATGGGGGTGCAGCCTCAATTTGTCAGGGGGATGCGGTTGACGGATGAAGCCACCATGGACGTCGTGGAAATGGTCCTTGGAGGGAAGATCAACAAGGCGATCGTATCCCAGATCAATCATCAGGGCGGCAAGGCTGTCGGGCTGAGCGGAAAGGACGGCGGGCTGATAATGGCCAAAAAGCTCCATATTGTTTATCAGGAGGACGAGAACAAACCGCCGGAGATCATTGACCCCGGGCTGGTGGGGGAAGTGACGCACGTCAACCCGGAGCTTATCCACACTCTGACAGAAAAAGGATTTATCCCCATTATTGCACCGGTGGGCGGCGGTGAGGAAGGGGAAACCTATAACATCAACGCAGATCTGGTTGCCGGCAAAATCGCATCATCTCTCAAGGCGGGAAGACTCATTTTTTTAACGGATGTCGACGGCGTGCTGGAACCGTCCGGCGAATTGATTTCCTCCATTAATGCGGATACGATTTTGGGTATGATCAAAGAAAAAAGCATCTCCGGCGGAATGATTCCAAAAATCGAATATGCCCTGGACGCCCTTCAGAATGATGTTGGAAAGGTTCACATCATAAACGGGAAAAGACGCCATGCACTTCTCCTCGAACTGTTTACAGACAAGGGGATCGGAACGGAAGTGACTCTGGGAAAACCATGAGCCTATCAATCATCGAAAAAGCGGATCGCGTCATTTTCGCAACGTATCAGCGGCAGCCGGTTCTGATCCAAAAAGGGGAAGGATGCCGGGTATGGGACTCCGAGGGGCGCTCCTATACCGATTTTGTTGCCGGTATCGCCGTCTGCAATTTAGGGCATGCCCATCCGCGGATTGCAAAAGTCCTGTCGGAACAGGCCCGCATTCTGTGGCATGTGTCGAACCTGTATTATACACAGCCGCAGGTTGAACTCGCCTCATATCTGGTCAATAAGTGCTTTGCAGACCGGGTATTTTTCTGCAACAGCGGCGCGGAAGCGAACGAGGCGGCCATTAAACTGGCCAGGAGATATTTCAAGGAAAAAGGAGAAAAAGACCGTTACCGGATCGTATCCATGGAACAATCCTTCCATGGAAGGACCATGGCGACGTTGTCGGCTACAGGCCAGGAAAAAGTCAAAAGCGGTTTCGCCCCCCTGCTTGATGGATTCGATTTTGTCCCCTTTAACGACATTGAAGCCCTTCGACGGAAAATGAGCAGATCGACCTGCGCAGTAATGATGGAACCCATTCAGGGGGAAGGGGGGATCAGATGCCCGGAACCGGGATTTCTGGAATCGGTTAGACACCTGTGCGACGAAACCCGAACCCTATTGATTTATGATGAAATTCAAACCGGTATGGGGCGCACGGGCCGGCTTTTCGCCCATCAGCATTTCAATGTTGAACCGGATATCATGACGCTTGCCAAAGCTCTTGGCAACGGGCTTCCCATCGGCGCCATGCTGGCCAAGGAAGCGGTTGCCGGGGGGTTCGGGCCAGGATCTCACGCATCCACATTCGGCGGAACGCCCATCGTATGCGCGGCATCCCTTGAGGTGCTCAAAATCATGGATGAGGAGAAGATTCCGGAACACTGCGCCGAAATTGGCGCCTATTTTAAGAAACGACTCACGGAGTTAAAGGATAAATACGAATTCATTGAAGATGTCCGGGGAATGGGCCTGTTATTGGGAATGAAGGTGAAAGAAGGAGGGGATGCGATTGTCGGGGCCTGCCGTGAACGGGGTTTTTTAATCAATTGCATCCAGGGGAATATCCTGCGGTTCGTTCCGCCCCTTATCATCGAAAAAGAAGAAATCGATTCCCTTGTTTCCTGCCTTGACGACGTTTTGTACACGCACACAAGGAAACAGAACGGGCATGCGCAAGGAGAGATGTGAATGAAAAAAGATATTTTAACGCTCTGGGATTTGACTCCGGAGGATTGCAAGCATCTGTTTGAGCGGGCGATTCAGCTGAAAAGTGAAAAGAAGAACGGGATTTTTTCCAATATTCTTTCCGGAAAAATGCTCGGCCTTGTTTTTGACAAACCTTCCACCCGAACCCGTATTTCTTTCGAAGCCGCCATGGCTCAACTGGGAGGAACTCCGATTTTCATCAATACCAGGGATTCACAGGTTTCCAGAAACGAACCGGTGCGGGATACGGCCCGGGTTCTGTCGAGGTATTTGGATGCCCTCGTGATCCGGACCTTTTCCCAGGACCTGCTGATCGAATTTGCCGAGTTTTCAAGCATACCGGTTATCAACGCCTTAACCGACCTGTATCATCCCTGCCAGATTTTAAGCGACCTGATGACGGTGATTGAACGGAAAGGGGGATACCGGGGGTTCAAGATTGCGTGGATCGGGGATGGAAACAATGTCGCCCATTCATGGATCAATGCCGCAGCGATTTTGGGGTTTCATCTGGAACTTGCCTGCCCGAAGGGGTATGCCCCCAATGAAAAAATCCTCAAAAGGGCGATGGCTTCAGGGAAGGGAACCATTCACGCGAGCGAAGACCCGATCGCCGTTGCCGAAGATGCGGGTGTCATCTATACAGATGTCTGGGCCAGTATGGGGCAGGAACGGGAGCATGCATTCCGTAAAAAAATCTTCAAGCCGTATTGCGTGGATGAAGAGCTCATTGCTCATGCGTCAACGGATGTGATCGTCATGCACTGTCTGCCGGCACACCGGGGAGAGGAAATCAGCGAGGCGGTATTGGAAGGCCCGCATAGCGTGGTGTGGGACCAGTCGGAAAACAAATTGCATATGCATAAAGCCATACTGGAGGCGCTCATCCGGTGACACCCTCGAAACCGATCCGGTTTTTTGAAAGAAATCAAGCGATTCAATTAGGGAAAAGAAAGGAACCGATTACGTGCGCAAGGAGAAGAGCAGCAAGGTCGTCTTAGCCTATTCCGGCGGCCTGGACACGTCCGTAATACTTAAATGGCTCATTGAAACATACCATTGTGAAGTGATCACCTTTTCGGCGGATATCGGCCAGGAAGAAGAATTGGATCAAATTAAGGAAAAGGCGCTGTCAACCGGCGCATCGAAGGTATATGTAGAGGATTTGAAGGAAACCTTTGTGAAGGAGTATGTCTTTCCGGCGTTTCGGGCGAATGCGATCTATGAAGGGCAATACCTGCTCGGGACTTCCATCGCACGCCCCCTCATCGCCAAACGGCAGGTGCAAATTGCTGAAATGGAAGGGGCCGACACTGTAAGTCACGGCGCAACCGGAAAGGGAAACGATCAGGTCCGGTTCGAGCTGAGTTATTTCGCCCTTAAACCCGGGATTAAGGTTATCGCACCATGGCGGGAGTGGAATTTCCAGTCCAGGAGCGCCCTGATGGATTTTGCCAGGACGCATGGTATTCCGGTGCCGGCAAATCCGGATAAACCTTACAGCATTGACAGAAATCTTTTACATATCAGCTATGAAGGAGGGATACTGGAAGATCCGTGGCGACCGGCGCCGGATGACCTATATACTCTTTCGGTTCCACCCTGGAAGGCTCCGGATGAACCGGAAGTAATCGAAATCACCTTCGAGAAGGGAGACCCGGTCGCCGTCAACGGCGAAACCCGTTCACCGGCGGCCCTTTTGAAGCAGTTGAATGTGTTCGGGGGGAAGCACGGCATCGGCCGGATCGATATGGTTGAAAACCGGTTCGTGGGAATGAAATCGAGGGGCGTATACGAAACCCCGGGAGGGACCATTTTGCGCATTGCCCATATGGCTGTGGAATCGATCACCATGGATCGGGAAGTCATGCATATTCGGGATTCCCTGATCCCGAAATACAGCGAATTGATTTATTACGGCTTCTGGTTTTCCCCTGAAATGAAGCTGCTTCAGAGAATGGTCGATGAGACCCAGCAAAACGTCTGCGGCGTAGTTTTGCTCAAACTCTACAAAGGGAACTGCTATGTTTTGGGAAGGAGATCGGATGTCTCGCTTTACCGTGAGGATTTTGCAACCTTCGAAGATGACACCGTATACAGCCAGAAAGATGCGGAAGGGTTTATTCGGCTCAATGCTCTTCGATTGAAAATTCAACGGATGCTGGCGGATAAGGGGTGCGTTTAATCGGAATCATGCAGGAGCACAGGAGCAGATATGGCTGAAAAACCATGGGGCGGACGGTTTTCCGAAAAGACGGATCGGATCGCCGAAATATTCACATCTTCCATCGATGTGGACCGCCGGCTCTATGCCCATGATATCGAAGGGAGTATCGCCCATTGCAAAACGCTCGCCAAGGCCGGCATCATCGCTGGGGAAGAATCGGATGCCCTAATTCAGGGCCTTAACAAAATCAAACGAGATATCGAACGGCAGGAATTTGAGTTTGATGAAGGGCTCGAGGATATTCACATGAATATCGAAGCCCGACTGATCAATGACCTGGGGAAGGTCGCCCAAAAGCTCCACACGGCCCGAAGCCGGAACGATCAGGTCGCGCTGGATGTCAGGATGTATTTGAGGGATGAGACGACGATCATTATTCGGCACCTGATCCGCCTGAGAGAGGTAATCCTGGATCTGGCGTCCGCTCATATCGACGTCGTCCTTCCCGGTTATACGCATCTTCAGAGAGCCCAGCCGGTTCTGCTCTCCCATCATTGGATGGCCTATTATGAAATGTTTTCAAGGGATACCCAACGCTTTGGCGATGCGCTGGGTCGAATCAACGTCATGCCTCTGGGAAGCGCCGCCATCGCCGGAACGACATACCCAATCGACCGCCATTTCACGGCAAAACTTCTTCATTTTCCTAAGATTTCCGAAAACAGCATTGATGCGGTTTCAGACCGGGATTTCGGCATCGAGTTTTTATCTGCAGCCGGCATCACCATGGTTCATTTAAGCCGATTATCCGAAGAACTCATCCTTTGGTCATCATCGGAATTCGGTTTTATCGAAATCCCGGATGCCTTTGCTACCGGCAGCAGCATTATGCCTCAGAAAAAAAATCCGGACATACCGGAACTGGTCCGGGGAAAGTCGGGAGTGGTCTTCGGGAATCTCATGGCCATCCTCACGATCATGAAATCGTTGCCGCTGGCGTACAACCGGGATATGCAGGAGGATAAAGCCCTTTTATTTGAGGGTTCGGATGTTCTTAAAGCCTGCCTGGAAGTCTACCATCGGATGCTTCCGAAATTAAGTATTTCCAGAGAAACCATGGGTAGGGCTGTTTCTTCGGGCTTTTTAAACGCCACCGATCTGGCCGATTACCTGGTGACGAAGGGAATGGTTTTCCGGGATGCTCATAAGTGTGTGGGAGAGGCGGTCAGATATGCGATGTCCAAGGGAAAAGAGCTTCAGGATCTGACGATAGAGGAATTGAAAGCCGTCTCATCTTTTATTGATAAAGATGTCTATCGGATCCTGGAAGTGGACTCTATGATCAACCGAAGGACATCTTATGGAGGGACGGCAAAACGATGCGTGTTGTCCGCCATTGAAACCGGAAAGACCCGGATAAAAGAAGAGATGCAAACCTATCGCAAGACAGGTGAAAAAGCCGGGAAGTAGCCATAACCGGCAATAACCCACCCGCCGAAGGCGGACAAGATTTCGATTTATCCGCCTTTGGCGGATCGGGAGAAAAGAGTATCCGGTTGCGTCGTAATATCCCATTCACATATGCCGTGCTCTTTCTGATGTCGGCCCCGCTTTTTTGCCTTATCGGCGGATGTGGTAAAAAAGGACCGCCGGTGGCGCCGGGTGCCAAACCGCTTCCGGCGCTCAGTGATCTGCGGTTGACCATGGGGATCGAACGGATCTGGTTGACCTGGTCGATTCCGGATGAGATGAAAAAGATATCCGCCGGGATAAAGGGGTTTGCCGTATATCGCTATAAAATCAGCACAGCCGAACCGGAGTGCAAGGATTGTCCGATCCTTTTCAGGCGGATGGCGCAGGTCCCCCTTGAAATCCGCTTAAAAGATGAGGTGGTCGGCAGACCTTTCAGTTACGAGGATCGGGTGGAAAGCGGAAACCGGTATATTTATAAAGTCACGGTACTGATGGAAGATGGGAGGGAAAGCCCGGATTCGAATTTTGTTCCATTCTCGAATTGAGGATTGGGGATTTTATGCATCATTTTACCTATCGCAATGATGAGCTCTATTGCGAAGAACTTCCGGTAAGAAGCATTGCCGAATCGGTAGGGACACCCTTTTATCTTTACAGCCATGCCACGTTGTCCCGACATTTTCAGGCCTTTTATGATGCCTTCGAAGGGGTTGGGAGACTGGTCTGTTATTCGGCAAAAGCCAATACCAGTTTGGCCATTTTGAAGCTCTTTGCATCCATGGGGGGCGGGCTCGATATTGTTTCAGGCGGAGAGCTGTATCGCGGGCTTTTGGCCGGATTTCCTCCTGAAAGGATTGTTTACAGCGGTGTCGGAAAACGCGTGGATGAAATCGACATGGCTCTTGAAAAAGGGATCCTTATGTTCAATGTGGAATCACTCGAAGAACTCGATCTTTTGAATCAGAGAGCCGGCCGAATGGGGAAGAAGGCACCTGTCGCCCTCCGCGTCAATCCGGATGTGGATCCCAAGACCCATCCCTTCATTTCAACGGGTCTTAAAAAAAACAAATTCGGGATTGACGCGGAATCTGCCATCGAAGGGTATAAAACCGCAAAGCGACTTCCCAACATCCGGATCCTTGGGATCGATTGCCACATCGGATCGCAGATCACCGAGGCAGATCCTTTCAGGGACGCCCTTGAAAACCTGAAGGAACTGATCCATGGGCTAAAGGGGCTCGGGATCTCGCTTGAATACCTGGATATGGGGGGAGGTCTTGGAATCATCTATGATGATGAAACCCCGCCGCTTCCGAACGAATATGCCAAAGCCATCGTCAATTCTCTTAAGGGGATCCCCCTGAAACTGATTCTTGAGCCCGGGCGGGTGATCGTCGGGAACGCAGGGATTCTGGTGACCAAGGTGCTATACCGGAAGAAAGGAAAAGCCAAGGAATTCGTGATCGTTGATGCCGCCATGAACGACCTGATCCGGCCTTCCCTATATAATGCTTACCACGCCGTTTGGCCGGTCGTCAAAACCGGAACGGAAACCGTTATAGCAGATCTGGTGGGCCCGATCTGCGAAAGCGGGGATTTCCTGGCGTCGGATCGATCCATCCCCGATGTCAAAAGAGATGACCTTCTGGCCGTGATGAGCGCAGGGGCCTATGGATTTGTCATGTCATCCACCTATTGCTCGAGACCACGGATCCCCGAGGTGATGGTCGGGAAAGACCGGTTTCATGTAATCCGGGAGCGCGAAACCCATAAGGACCTGGTGAGGGGGGAATCCCTCCCGCCATTTATTACCTGAACTGCAACAGCGAAGCTATTCCCCATGAAAAAAATACCATTTTTTAAAATGAGCGGAAGCGGAAATGATTTTATCATCATCGACAACCGAAATTCCATTCTGGAAGAAACCACCCTACCGGCTTTTATCGCCGGGGTATGTCGAAGACGGTTATCCGCGGGAGCAGACGGGCTGATCCTTGTGGAAAGAGGGGAAGGCGTCGATTTCAAGTGGCGCTTTTTCAACAGCGACGGAGGCAGAGCTGAGATGTGTGGAAACGGTGCACGATGTGTTTCCCGGTTTGCCTTCTTAAAAGGAATTGCCGGTCCTGAAATGTCGTTTGAGACGGATATCGGGGTCATTTCGGCTCAGGTGAGCGGGAACCGGGTCAAGGTAACGATGCCCGATACAAGGGATCTCCAAATCGATTATCCTATAGATACGGCCGGCGGCCGGATCACGGTCAGCAGTGTTAACACGGGAGTTCCACATCTGGTATGGGCGGTCGTCGATTTAGACGGAATCGATGTGAAAGGACTCGGGAGGGAGATCCGATACCACAAGCATTTTTCGCCTGCCGGGACAAATGTGAACTTTATTTCGGTTAAATCCGATAAAACCATTCTGTTAAGAACGTATGAGCGGGGTGTTGAAGATGAAACGCTTGCCTGCGGTACCGGCGCTATTGCCAGTGCCGTTGTCATGGCGGCAAAAACCCATCTTTCATCCCCGATCCGAGTGAAACCCAGGGGTGGCGGTTATCTCACCATCCACTTTCGCATGGCAGATGGACAATTTACCGGGATCCGCCTTGAAGGTGATGCGCGCGTCATCTACGAGGGCGAACTATGGGAAGACGCATGGAACGAAGGAGGAATGAAAGCGCTATGATGGCTATTGAAAAATCAGAAAGGCTCAAAGCTCTTCCCCCTTATTTATTTAAAGAGCTCGACAGGCAGAAGGAAGAGGTTCGAAAAAAAGGGATGGATATTATCGATCTGGGTGTCGGAGATCCGGATCTCCCGACTCCGGCGCATATCATCGAAGCCTTGAAACGGGCCGTATCGGATCCGGCCAATCATCGGTATCCGTCCTATACCGGAATGAAGGATTTTAATAGTGCCGCGGCGAGCTGGTATCGACGCCGTTTCAATGTCGACCTGGATCCGAAACGCGAGATCGTGACACTGATCGGTTCCAAGGAAGGGATAGCCCACATCCCTCTGGCGTTCATCAATCCCGAAGATGTGGCGCTCGTTCCAAGCCCGGCATATCCTGTCTATAATATCGGCGTTCGGTTTGCCGGAGGAAATCCGTATGTGATGAATCTTGTCAAAACAAACGATTTCCTGCCGGACCTGAATGCCGTTCCTGAAGAAATCGCCAAAAAAGCCAAATTGATGTTTATCAATTATCCAAACAACCCGACATCCGCCGTTGCTTCCGAGAATTTTTTCCGAAGGGTTGTGGATTTTGCTGCCGCCTATAAGATCATCGTTTGTCATGATGCGGCTTATTCCGAAATGGCATTCGACGGATACCGGCCGATGAGTTTTCTCCAGGTCAAAGGCGCCAAAGATGTCGGGATCGAGTTTCATTCTCTTTCGAAAACATACAACATGACCGGGTGGCGCATCGGATTTGCCGTAGGGCATGCCGAAGTCATCAGCGCCCTCGGCCAGATTAAAAGCAACATCGATTCCGGGGCCTTTCAAGCAGTGCAAATTGCCGGTATCGCCGCGCTGGAAGGGGATCAATCGTGCATTGAAAAGATGAACCGGGAATACGAAGCACGCCGGGATATCCTGGTCAACGGTCTTTTGGAGCTAGGCCTTTCCGTCTCCAAACCAAGGGCGACCTTTTATGTTTGGATAGGGATTCCTAAGAATTATACGTCTGCCGAATTTGCAAGCCGGTTGCTGAGGAAAGTCGGAGTGGTCGCTACTCCGGGGAACGGATTTGGTGAGGCCGGAGAAGGGTATATCCGAATGGCCTTGACAGTGAACCGGGAACGGATGCAGGAGGCTGTCGAAAGGCTCCAATCCATCGGTATTTAGCGCGCCTGTGGATCACATTGTCTATATTTCCGTCGGATCCAACATGGGGACCCGGCTCGAAAACTGTAAATTCGGAATTTACGAATTGGTCAAGGACGGAAGATCGGCTTTAATGGATCTTTCCCGGTTTTATGTCACCGAACCGGTCGATTATCAGGATCAGGATTGGTTCGTCAATGCCGTCTTCAAAATTAAAACCGATCTCGAACCATCCATTTTGTTTGAAGAGATCCGGAGGATCCAGAAAAATGCCGGCCGTCCGGAGGATGCCATACGTTTCGGCCCCCGGATTCTGGATATGGATATCCTGTTTTACAACGACAGATTAATCAATACAAAGGAACTTGTCATCCCGCATCCCAGAATGCATAAAAGACGCTTTGTGTTAACACCCATTTGTGATATAGCGCCGGATATGGTTCATCCGA
>JAZDGS010000035.1:0-21741 GCA_043806755.1 Pseudomonadota bacterium
AACACAGGGTTTCCGGCCGACTTCAATGCATTTATAGGCCCCTTCTTCAAAGTAGAGATTAATGGGAAGCGGGTAAATTTCAGGAATGTAATACGCTGTTTGTTTTGTCGCTGTGAATCCCAGTGTGCACCATGTCCAGAAATATCCGAACTTTTCTCCTATCCAATAGAAGTTTAACCAGGTGTGCCCCTCTCTGATGCTGTCTCCATATTCGCAAACAACAGGGCTCCCGTCTCTGCGATAGGTTTCATGGTAAATGATTTCCATGATATGACAAGGGGGTTTATTGACATCCTTTTCCGGATCGTAGTTGAAATGTCGCATCGGTTCGTATGGATTATCCGGATCGCCGATGACTACCACTTCTACCCCTGCAAGATCAAACGCCGGAATCATGGCCCTCCCCTTTGGTCCGCCTGCTTTTGTTGGGAAAATATTCCGGTTGAATTCTTCCCAAAACCGGTATTGACCTTGACCGATCTCTTTTTTGGGGCGGACAAAAAGGGTTTTAAAGGTTGGAGAGGTTTTGATTTGATTTTCCATTTCATTGGGAATGCCATCGCAGTCGTCATCTGCCGGACACCGTTTTTCGGCAGGAATTAGTTTCTGCGTTGTAAATGTCATCCATGGAGACCATCCGCTGAAAACCTCTTTATCCTCTTTTTGTTCAACAGCTCTGACGCGGTATTGGTAGGTGGTCGCAGTCGACAGGTATCCATCAGGAACCTTCATTTGGATATCTTCGGTCTCAAAAGCAATGATCCGATATTCCGCTCCGTTTAATACCGCAGAAATTTCGACTTGATAAAAATCCGCACCGAGAGACGGGTTCCAACTCAACTCTGGATTTAAAGAGCAACTTCCGGGATTGTTTAGGGGGGATAGCGTCGGGGGAAGGATTGCATAAGCTAACGGCGGGAGGATCAAAATGACCGCGAGAAGAACCAAAGGATTATAATTGAATCTCACTTTTTCCCGTCTCCTTCGATCGCCGTTATTTTTGAAATTTAAGGGAACCGCAGTTTTGCTTATCTGACCGGGTAAAAATAATTATCTACATAACACGAATTTTTTGTCAATTTTTTTCTTTTCTAATTTAATCGTCACTTTTTGATTTCTAATCGGATGATCGTGCATGAAAACGGACGATTGACAGGTCGACCAATGAAAATACAGTTGACCCGGGCGGCGCTTGCCGGTAAACTTATTAAAAGAACCGTGGGACGGGACGGGACCAACAACAGCGTGTCGAGGGGGAAAATTTGCACTGCGTAACGGTAATGGTTTTTTTTATTTTGATTTTCTTTTCCGGGTCCGGATTATCTTCAGAAATTTACCACTGGATCGACGAACAGGGGATAGTCCATTATTCCAACGAGCTTCCCCCGGCAAATGCCCGGATCATCAGGCAGTGGGGAGAAATTCGATCCGATCACGAATCCAAAACCGATACCGAACAAAACGGGAAACAGGATACCTCCTCAACTTCTCCGGTCGAGATGACCGGAGAGTCTCCGGATAAAAAACCGATTGAAGAACCAAAGGAGCCAAAACAAAAGAAGGATTCGGGCGAGGAAAGTGACTCCGAAACGTTGCAAAGACTGAAAAAGAACCTCAAAACCAGGACAAGCTCCGATCAACAGAGAAAGCTCCAGCGCCGCATCAAAGCTCTCGAATCGAAGGAAAACGTCGAATCCAAACCTGCGGAAGAAAGCAAACAGGTCGATTGAGTCTTCCTTAAGCATAAGGCGTTCTTATCCATGAGCATGTTCAAACGGGTTATTCTTGCCCTTGCCATCCTGGCGATCGACCTGTTCGTTTTTTTCCTTCCCCTGACCGCTATTTTTATGGCTTATGTCATTATTTCCAACCCCCCCTGGTTCAGGAAATTTCTGGACCGTCTCGATCAACACACCCAAAGTGCCTGATGCGAATCGCTAAAAAAATAAATAAACCGACACTTTTGGTGGCACTCGGCGGGAATGCCCTGATTCGTAAAGGAGAAGAAGGCACGATCGAGCAGCAATTCCGCAATTTAGCGGTTCCGATCCGGCAAATCGCCAGGCTTTCAAGGGAATATAAAATGATCATCACTCATGGAAACGGCCCACAGGTGGGAGCGTTACTGCTTCAGCAGGAGAGCTGCCCCTCGGTTCCCAAACTTCCTTTGGAAATTTTGGTGGCCCAAACCCAGGGATGGATCGGATACATGATTGAGTCAACACTGGACAGCCAGCTTATGGATCTTGGGATCGAATTTACTCCAATCGTTAGCTTGATCAGCTATGTGGTGGTTGATGAAAAAGACCCATCCTTTCTCAGCCCTTCAAAGCCCATCGGTCCGGCTTACAGGAGGAAAAAAGACGCTCCTTCAGGGTATCCAGTTATGAAAACCGCCAAAGGGTACCGGCGCGCAGTCGTATCTCCAAAACCGATCACTATCGTGGAAAAGCGCGAAATCAAGAAGCTGATTGATCAGGATTTTATTGTGATCTGTTGTGGCGGAGGCGGAATCCCGGTGATCCGCGAGGGGAGGACGTTTTTCGGCGTTGATGCCGTGATCGATAAAGATCTTGCGAGCGCCAAACTGGCGGAAGAAATCGGTGTTGACATCTTTTTAATCGCAACCGATGTTCCGGGCGCTGCTATTTATCATGCTTCGGCCAAAGAAAAATTTCTGCGCAAAATGAGCGTTATACAGGCTAGGCGATATCTGGCAAAGGGGCATTTCCCTCCCGGATCCATGGGGCCAAAAATCGAAGCCTGCCTTCAATATATCGCAAGCGGCGGAAAACGGGCCGTTGTCACCTCGATCGAGGCGATTGAAAAGGCGGTTACCGGAACAGCCGGTACAGAAATCGTGGGGATGGTTGATCGGTGAATCGATTTTAGCAGACACCGCATATGCGGCATGATTCGATGGGGCACGGCGGTGATGGTACCCCGGCAAGCGCCCGCCGGTATTCGGATGCCAGAAAGGATTTCCGGATGCCGTGATCGATAAAATCCCACGGCAGCAATTCATCCAGGGGACGATCCCGATACACATAAAAGCTCGGATTGATCAGTGACTCCTTGAGTGTTTTCGCCCAATTTCCGTGATTGTTATGGGCGGCGACGAGCATATCCGCCACTCTTCTGTCTCCCAGCGCGAAAACCCCTTGAAGGAAAGCCCATCGGGGAATATCGGCATGGACACGAATGTTCGGGATTTTATTCAGGCTCTCTTTTACCTTTCTGATCTTTTCTTTAAGTGATCCGACGCTCTCCATGGCCGCCCACTGAAACGGGGTGAAGGGCTTCGGAACAAAAGAACTCAAACTCACGGTGATGGTTCCTATTCTTCCTTTCGCTTTGCTCGACTTTAAAAACTGGTGCTTGATCCGCTTGCACAAGGTAATGATCGCTTCGACATCCTCAATGGTTTCCGTGGGAAGACCCACCATGAAATACAGTTTTAAATTTAGCATTCCACTTTCAATGAGAACCTTTGCGGCATTGAGGATATCCGATTCGTTCATCCCCTTATTAATGACGCTTCTCATCCTCTCGGATCCGGCATCCGGCGCGATGGTGACCGTTTGCGTTTTGTTTTTTTTAAGAACTCCCAGGAGTGCCGAACCCAACGAATCGGCCCTCAGCGAACTGAACCCTACGTGAAGATGTTTTTGAATGGCATAAAGGCACAGATGTTCTATGTCCGGGTGATCTGAAATCGCGGCTCCCACGATACCGATTTTATCGGTTATGGGTTCCCCTCTGTCCACCATCTTTTCAAAAGCCTGGCGTGTTCGGAAACGGGGAGGACGGTATACATATCCGGTGGCACAAAAACGGCATCCATGGGTACAGCCTCGTCCCACTTCAATCAAAAAAGTATGTCCAAGTGCAGCTTCCGGAGTCAGAATGGAGCTGCAAGTCGGGTGAGATGAGAGGTCTTTTGAAAAAACCCTCCGTATTTTACTCGGCACTTCCATTGTCGGCTTAAAGTCACCGAGAGTCCCATCCGCCCGGTAGACAGCTTCATAAAAGTTCGGAACATAAGCTCCCGGCACTTTTTGAGCGATGCGCATCAACAGGGTTTCTCTTCCCGATTCCGTATTCAGATCGGCATCTGAAACGCATTGAAGAAACGGTGCGATCAATTCTTCTGCTTCTCCGATGAGAATACAGTCGATGAACGGTGCGATCGGTTCGGGGTTTAAAAAACAGGCGACCCCCCCTGCGACCACCAAAGGGTGGGGAATGGTTCTTTGAGCGGATCGCAGGGGGAATCCTCCTCTTTCAAGGATGGTAAGCAGGTTGGGATAGTCATTTTCATAGGAAATGGAAAATGCGACGATATCAAATTCTGAAATCCGGCTCTTTGATTCGATCGTTGTAACGCCGGTTCCAGGCGGATCGCCTGGTTCCGGAAGAAAAACCCTTTCACATGTCACCTCAGGTGGCGCGTTGAATAATGCATAAGCCGTCTGAAAACCGAGGTTCGACATGCCGACATGGTACCGGTTGGGGTAAACCAGGGCAATTTTCACCCTCGCCTTCCCGGATTTCCGGATGGCTCCGATTTCCATTTGGGCAAACGATTTGCCCTGTGTCTTGCGTTTTCTGACCATTAATCATCAGTTCTCGATTCAGAGAAACCAAGGTCGGCACCTCGTGCACATGATCAGCCGGGAGATGCGTGCGTCAAAAAACCGTATATCAATCGGCTTTTTTCCTTAAAAAGGTCGGAGTCTCGAGGTCTCCATTATCGATAATGAGCCCTTTGTATCCCCGATAAGAGGCGCCGGAAGATTCGCCCGATGCTTCTTTCATCCGGATAAAGGTTGGCCGATCCATCTCCGCTGCACGCTCCAGATCCGAAGGCATAACATCCCTGACTCTTCCCCGTGCCGGACGCTGCCCCACCTTTTCCGGTTTCTCCTCTATGGCCTGTGGGCCGATCCCGGTAGCGATGACGGTTACCCGCATTTCATCACCTAAGCTGTCATCGAGCACGGCACCCCAAATGATGTCCGCATCATCCCCGACTTCTTTGTAAATTCTTTCGGATGCTTCCGTCGTCTCCTCCATGGTCAAAGAACTCGAAGAGGTGATATTCACCAGAACTCCTCGTGCGCCGGAAATCGAAATATCCTCCAGAAGGGGATGGGAGATGGCATTTTCAGCCGCCAGAACCGCCCGGTTTTCCCCTTTGGCAATACCGATACCCATGATGGCCATTCCCGCCTTGGACATGGTGGTTCTCACATCTGCGAAGTCAAGATTGATAAGGCCGGGCATCATGATGAGGTCCGTAATTCCTTTCACCGAATGGAGAAGAACTTCATCTGCCTTTTTAAACATTTCCAGCAAGGTTGCATTCTTAGGGGCAATTCCTCTCAGCCGGTCATTTGGAATGGTGATAACCGTATCGGCGACTCCTCTCAGTTTCTCGATCCCTTCCTGTGCCTGCACAGCACGCCGTTTTCCTTCAAACGAGAACGGCTTTGTCACCACGCCAACGGTGAGTGCACCGATCTCTTTACAGATCTCGGCAATTACCGGGGCTCCTCCGGTACCTGTACCTCCACCAAATCCGGCGGTAATAAAAACCATATGACTCCCTTCCAGAACGCTTTTGATCGCCTCCCAGCTTTCCATGGCGGCTTCTCGACCCAACTGCGGATTGGCACCAGCGCCCAATCCTTCCGTAAGACATTCCCCCATCTGAATTTTTATCGAGGCTTTGGATACGTCGAGCGCCTGACAATCCGTATTCGCCGCGATGAACTCCACTCCCTGCAGGTTGGAATCGATCATGTTGTTGATGGCGTTGCCGCCCCCTCCGCCAACACCGATGACCCGGATTCTGGCGGATTTGGAGCTCTCCACAAACTTAAACATCATTTCCCCACCTCCCTGAAATTGATTGATATTCCTTTTTTAAATGACATCCTTAAACCAACGCTTCATCCGTTCCATCAACCGATTGAAAATATTTTGATCCCGTATCCTAAACTTTGTTTTATTTTCGTCTCTGGCTCCATAGATGACAAGGCCTACTCCCGTAGCGTACATGGGGTTATTCACCACATCGGTCAGTCCGCCGATCCCCTGCGGCCTGCCTACCCGTACCGGAAGGTTGAATATCGATTCCGCGATATCAGTGACCCCTTCCAGAAGGGCGGTCCCACCGGTGATCACCACGCCGGATGTGATGACGTTTTCCATCTCCGCCCGATAAATTTCACGTTTGATAATGGTGAAAATTTCCTCCATGCGGGGCTCAATAATCTCGGCCAGAATCTGCCGCGGCAACTTTTTAGGTCCGCGACCCCCGGCACCCGACACCTCGATCATTTCGTCGTTTTTAATGCTTTTTGCCACACAAATCCCATATTTCTTTTTGATTTTTTCAGATTCCGCCAGTGGGGCCCTCAAACCCACGGCAATGTCATTGGTGACATTATTTCCTGCCAGGCCCAGCACAAACGTATGCTTGATGTTTTTATCGCGGAATACAGCCAGGTCCGTAGTTCCGCCGCCAACATCAATGAGCGCCACCCCAAGATCTTTTTCTTCCTCCGTGAGGACGGCCTCTCCAGAGGCTAACGGCTCCAGTACGATGTCGCAAACATCAAGCCCTGAACGATTGGCGCATTTGACGATGTTGTGGGCCGAGGTCACCGCGCCCGTAACGATGTGAATCTTTGTTTCCAGACGGACGCCGGCCATCCCGACCGGATTCTGAATACCCGGTTGATCATCGACGATGAACTCCTGCGGAATCACGTGGATCACTTCACGGTCCATGGGTATGGCAACGGCCCTTGCCGCTTCGATGACCCGTGTGATATCGTGCTGAGTAATTTCAGGACCTTTCACGGCAATGATCCCCCGGCTGTTGAAACCGGTGATATGCCCACCGGCAATCCCGGCATAAACCGCTGAAATTTCGCACCCCGCCATCAATTCTGCTTCTTCAATGGCTTTTTTAATCGACTCCACCGTCGACTCGATATTGACGACGACCCCCTTCCGCAAACCGATGGACGGATGGGTCCCGATTCCGATAATGTTGATCTCCTTCGAATCGACTTCGCCGACCACCGCACAGATCTTCGTTGTTCCGATATCAAGCCCAACGACAATCTCTTTGCGCCGTTGCATTCATACCTCCTTTTTATCCCCGGACGCATGTTCAAGCCGCACGGGGTCGACGACGATTCGATCCGGCTCCATAAGGTCGACGAAATCGAAATCCTCGAAGTGTTCCATCGGGCCCAAGGAAAACAGAATTCCCTGAAGCCTTTCAAGTTTTTCCGGATAATCATGATAGCCCAGCCGGATGGTCTTTCTGTCGTCAAAGGCACACATGGTAACACCGACCTCCGGGTCAACAATGATCTGTCTGATGAAATGGTTGGGAATCATATCCTTGTTGCCTCGTCCTATCATCAGGATACTGATGACCGCATCATAAGACATGCCGCGTGGAGTTCCCGGTACGCTGATATCCGAAAAATCAAGACCGCAGATGACCGGAAGGTCCACCGGATCCGCCGTTTCCCATTCTTTGAAAATTTCTCCGGACTCGTTGATCAGAAAGCGCTTTCCAAGATCGATCAGTGCAAGAGGTCCATGTTCTCTGATCGTGATCACCATTTTATCCGGCAACTCTCGTTTTACCTCTGCTTCAGCGATCCAGGGATGTGCCAGAAGTCGCCTTCGCATGAGCGAAAGATTGACCGAGAGGATGTTTTCTCCTTCTTTCATCTGAGCCTGTTCCAGGATCTCATCGGTCGTGAGCTGCTTTGCACCGATGACAGTGACGGCTTTTGCTTGAAAATAATCGCACTGGGTAATCAGATCATGGATGAAGATAAACAGGATGCTCGCGACAAGCATCACCATAACTCCAGTCAGCGTTTTGAATCCGTCTGTAAAAAACCGTCCGATTCTTCGACGCCTTTTCCGGGTATCTTCTTTGGATATGTTTTTCTTTGTTCCCTTACTATCCAAGGACTTTAACCTCCGGCTCAAGATGCACTCCGAAAATCCTGAATACGTTTTTTTCAATCCGCTCCATCAGCAAAAGGATGTCTTCAGCCGTCGCGCCTCCGGTATTGACGATGAAGTTGGCATGCCTGGATGAAACCTGTGCTCCTCCGACGGATTCACCTTTCAATCCGGCGCGCTCAATCAGCTCTCCGGCGCTTACTCCGGATGAAGGGTTTTTGAAAAAGCATCCGGCACAGGGAGATCCGGCAGGTTGTTTTGCAAGCCGCCTCTTCATGATTTCCGAAGCCTCTTTTTTCAATTGGGTTGCATCCGCCCGGTGCAGTTTGAAGTAACCCGCCAAAATGATCGGGAGTTCGTTAGTTTTCCATGAAAGCCGTCGATATGAAAAGCAGAGATTTTCTTTTAAATATCGGACGACCTTTCCGGAGGGTTCAAAAACCTCAATTGCATCCACGACTTCCGACATGCTACCTTGGGTTGTCCCGGCATTCCCGGCGATTGCCCCCCCAATCGTCCCGGGAATCCCCAATGCAAAATTCACCCCCTCAAGGGCGTGGCGGATGGCATACCGGCAAAGCGAACGGGTCCTAGCCCCCGCCATCCCCCGGATGATCACTTCATCGTCTTTCTCTTCCACCCTGTCGATTCCATTGAAGCCGATTGTGAGAACAATGACGACCCCTCTGATCCCCTGGTCTCTGACGATAATGTTGGTGCCGTTCCCGACAACAAGATATGGTATCCCGTTTCTTCGGCAGTAATGGACAAGGGAGGCCAATTCCGGGATGCTTTCCGGCGCCACGATGGCATCTGCCGGCCCTCCCACTTTAAAAGACGTATGTCGGGACATCGGCTCGTCAAATTGAACCCGGCCCTGGAACTGCTCCAAAAGCCATCGTTTATCCAGTAAGTTCAAAGCCACCCGATCTTCTCCGAAGCAAAAAACGAGCATCTCACCGATCTTTATTTATGAGTCTTTTCAAGGTTTCTTCACCTACCTTCCAAACATCTCCGGCACCCAATGTGATCAGGATATCACCCGCATGGAGAATCTCATTGAGTGCCGTATGCACCTCCTCGAATCCATCCTTGTAGATCACTTCCTTGTGACCGTGCATCTGAATCCCTTCGGCCAATCCGCGTCCGCTCACCCCCTCAATCTTCTTTTCTCCGGCAGGGTATATCGGAAGAACAACAAGCACATCCGACTGGTAAAAAGCCCTTGTGAATTCGTCAAAGAGCGCCTGAGTTCTCGTGTACCGATGCGGTTGAAATACGACCACAATCCGTCTGTCGGGCCAGGATTCCTTGACCGCCTGAAGAGTGGTTTTAATCTCCGTTGGATGGTGGCCGTAATCATCCACCACCGTGATCCCATCGGCCCCCCCCTTGATTTCCATGCGCCTTTGAACTCCCTCCACAGACGCAAGAGCGGCTTGGATGGTGGAAAACGGAATCCCCAATTCATTCCCCACTGCAATGCCGGCCAAGGAATTATAAACATTGTGGATTCCCGGAAGATTGAGCAGAATCCGACCCTGTTCCCGTTCTCCATGATATACGGTGAACTCGCTTTTTAGGCCGTCGAGCACCACGTCTTTTGCGACAACATCCGCCTGAGCGCTCATTCCGTAAGTGGTGAATCGCTTTCGGATACTGGGAATCAGGTGCTGTATCGGTTCATTGTCCAGACAGAGAACCGCGAGCCCGTAAAAGGGGATCCGATCGATAAAACTTAAGAATGCCTGTTTGATGGCATCGATCCCTTCATAATAATCCAAATGCTCCCGATCGATATTGGTTACGACTGCTATGGTCGGAGACATCTTCAGAAAGGAACCGTCGCTTTCATCTGCTTCGGCTACTATGAAATCTCCCTTTCCAAGCAGGGCATTTGTTCCGATGCTGCGAAGTTTTCCGCCGATCACCACGGTCGGATCGAACCCTCCTTTTGCCAGGAGAGCGGCAACGAGTGATGTGGTTGTTGTCTTTCCGTGAGCTCCTGCGATGGCGATGCTGTATTTTAACCGCATTAATTCCGCCAGCATTTCGGCCCTTGGAATCACCGGAACCGACGCTTTTTTTGCAGCCGTTATTTCGGGATTATCCAGCCCGATCGCTGAAGACATCACTACCACATCGGCCCCCTCGATCTGATTTTGAGAATGCCCCTCGAAAAGGACCCCCCCCAGGCGTGTCAGCCTCCGGGTCAAATCCGAAGCTTTTAGATCCGAACCTGATACGTGATATCCCAGGTTGAGAAGCAATTCGGCAATGCCGCTCATCCCGATCCCGCCGATCCCCACAAAGTGAATATGGTATTTTTTTCGATACATCCTGTTTACCCGCCCTGACGCTATCCGTCTTTCTTCCGTTGATTTTTACGGTATCCCGCCAGTTGATAAAGATCATCGACAATAGCCGATGCAGCGTTCGGTTTGCCGAATACTGCTGCCTGCAAGGCCATTTCGTTTAAAAGCCTCCGGTTTTCAGCATAGAATTCAATCTTTTTGGCCAGCATCTCTCCATTCAGCCGATCTTCCGGTATCACCTCTGCTGCACCTGCGTCTGCCAGTTCTCCGGCATTTGCCGCTTGATGGTCATCGGTCGCAAACGGAAACGGGATAAAGAGAGCCGGTTTTCCTAGCGCCGTCACTTCCGCTATGGTGGTAGCTCCAGCACGACAGATGACCATGTCCGCCCTGGCATATTGGCTTCCTATGTCATAAAAAAAGGCACAAACGGTGCTGCTGGTTTGAGAGGCCGAATACGCCTCCTTTACCCATGCCTCATCTTTGCCGCCCGTCTGGTGGATAAAATGCATCTTCTCCTTTTCCCTGATCCGCAATACCGCTTCCGTCATTACCGTATTGATCCGATGGGCGCCTTGGCTTCCGCCAACAATCAGAACCGTAAAGATATTTTCTCTTTTTTCTTCACTGCTGTTGAACACCGAGGATCTCACCGGGTTGCCGGTAAGGATGACGTTTTTTTTCCCGATCCGCTCCATGGTTTTTGGAAATGAGACATAGATTCGATCCGCCACGCGGAAAAGGATCCTGTTGGTAATCCCCGGGATCATGTTCTGTTCATGAACCGCGGTCTTTATCCCTTTAAGCCACGCTCCAAAAACCACAACCCCGGCCGAATAACTCCCAAGGCCGATAACGACATCCGGTCCAAACCGGTTGATCACATCCATGGACTGAACCAAGCCTCTCGGGATTCGTAAAAGGGAATTCACCTTCCTCCACAAACTGCGGCCTTTGATCCCTTCAGCCGTGATGCTGACCTGATCGAATTCGGCCTTTTCCAAAACATCCTTTTCAAAGGGTTTCCCGGTATTAACGAACAAAACACGGTTTTCATGATCCCTTGATATCAACTCCTGCGCAATGGCGACTCCCGGAAACAGGTGGCCGCCTGTGCCTCCGCTGCCGATGATGGTCCGGATGGTTGTTCCCAATCGATTCATTTGACATTCGTATCGGCACCCACAAGGGTTCTGGGAGAAGACTCGATATTCATCACGATTCCCACCGAGGCCATGTTTAGAATCAGTGATGACCCGCCGTAGCTCAAAAACGGGAGAACCAGCCCTTTTGTGGGGAGGAGTCCAAGGGTTACTCCCATGTTGATAATCACCTGGAGCGCAACGGCGGCGGTCAAACCGATCGCCAGATATGAGCCGAACAGATCCGGCGTCCTTCGGGATATGATGATTCCGCGCCATGTGATCATTCCGTAAAGCCCCAGAATAAACAAAACACCGATAAGTCCCAATTCCTCCCCTACAATGGAAAAGATAAAATCGGTATGAGGCTCCGGAAGGTAAAAGAGTTTTTGATATCCCTTTCCGATTCCGACCCCCCATACTCCACCGGTCCCGAAGGCCAAAAGCGAGTGGATGATTTGATACCCTTCATCCGACGAATATTCCCACGGATTCATGAAACTCATCACCCGTTTGACCCGGTATTGGGCATCCATCATAAAAAAATATGCCACCGGAAGAAGCGGAGCCAGAGTTATCGTGAGATGGAAAAGGCGCACGCCGCCCACGAAAAGCATAATCCATGTGATGGCGGCAAGAATCACCACCGATCCGAAATCGGGTTCGAGCAAAATCAAAAACGCAAATATTCCAAAGATCACGACATGAGGCAAAAAACCGATTTTAAATTCCCGAACCTGCTCCATTTTCTTGCTCAGCGAATATGCCAGATAAATCACAAAGGCCAGCCGGGCAAACTCCGACGGTTGAAATGAAACGCTTCCGAAACGAAGCCAGCGCGTGCTGCCGCCTGCCGAATGCCCGAACGGTGAAAGATGGACGGCTAAGAGCATGATCAGCGCCAAAAGAAGAATGGGGTATGTCAAGGATCGGTAATAATGATACGGAACATGACGGCAAATCACCAGTACAACGACTCCGGCAATGGCAAAGACCCCCTGTTTCTTTAGAAAAAAATAATCGTTCCCGAATTTCTTTAACGCCAGGGCTGAACTGGCGCTGTAAATCATGACAATTCCGATCCCGACGAGGAAGAGGACCGGAAAGAGGAGATTCACGTCGTAGGGCGCTTTCCTCGGTAATGCAACTGCCGCAATCGGCGGTAAGGGAGTCTTTTCTTTCATTTCAGCCCCATAACCGCTTTTCGAAACTCGTCGCCCCTATGGGCATAGTCCGTAAACATGTCGAAGCTGGCGCATGCCGGCGACAATAGCACCACATCTCCCGGGCGTGCTTCCCGGTATGCTGAAATGACGGCTTCCTCCATCCCTGCCGCATCCCTCATGGATGCAGCTCCGGCCAGAGCCGTCCGGATCAGGGGGGCCGCTTCGCCGATTAGAATGATCATCTTGACGTGTTTTCGAACCCAATCGGTCAAGGTTCGAAAATCGTTTCCCTTGTTCCTCCCGCCCATAATCAAAATCACCGGTTCACTGAACGAGTCCAGGGCGCAAATAACCGAAAAAACATTCGTCGCCTTGGAATCGTTAACGAACCGGATTCCGCCTATATTCTCCACCGGTTCTAGACGGTGGGGAAGTCCTTTAAATGAATTGAGTGCCGATTGAATCCCCCTGGCATTTCCACCGGCGGCGAGCGATGCAAGGGATGCTGCGGCGACGTTCTCCTGGCTGTATCTCCCTTTAAATTGCGTTCCGGTCAGGTCGAAATGCTCCGTCACCATTCTTTTTTCACCAATCCGGATATCGCGCTCCTTATCCTGTTCCATCTCAAGGAAGGAAACCCGAATCCGATCCTCTGAAATGGTTGCCCCTTCTTCAGTTACGCCCAAATCCCCAAAAAAGAGCTTTCGGCTTTGGATCCCTTTTGTCACTTTTCGAACCGTCGGGTCCGATCCATTCAAAACGGCGGCGTCATCTTCCTTCTGTTTTTCGAACAGCCGCCCTTTTACACGGGCATACGCATCCAGATCCGGGTAGCGATCCAGGTGATCCGGCGTCACATTCAGCAGTATCCCCACTTTCGGAGAGAAGGTGACGGCCGTGTCCAGTTGGAAACTGCTGACCTCTACGACAACCACGTCAACTTTCTCTTCCCGTTCCACAAAACCGATGAGCGGATTGCCGATGTTGCCGCCGACGAAAACCTTTTTCCCGGAATGCTTCATCATCTCCCCCACCACCGCCGTGGTGGTGGTTTTTCCGTTGGTTCCGGTCACGGCGATGATCGGTTCATGGATATATCGATATGCCAGCTCCATTTCCCCAAACACCGGAATGCCGTCCTCAATTGCCTGAATCAACTGGGGAATGGTGAGAGGAACTCCCGGACTGATAATGATCATATCGGCTTTTTGAAACGCTTTGGAGCGGTGTCCTCCGAGTTCGAGATGAACACCCATTTGTCGGCATTCGAGCACGTAGGAACCCAGCTTATCCTCGCTTGCCAGGTCTGTGACGGTCACGTTTGATCCTTTTTTGCATAAAAACCGGACCAGTGCCATGCCGCTGATTCCCAGGCCGACAACCAGAACATTCTTTCGATCCAGTTCCGGTTCACTCTTCATGTCCGTTTTATAACCTCGCTGAACGATCCTGCCGGTTCTCATGTCTATCTTAGCTTCAACGTGCTCATGGAAAAAAGCGCTAGCGCGATGGCGATAATCCAAAACCGGATAATGACCTTGGGCTCTGCCCACCCTTTGAGTTCGAAATGGTGGTGCAAGGGAGCCATTTTAAAAATTCTGCGACCATGGGTTATCTTGAAATAGCCGACCTGAAAAATAACCGATAGTGCTTCGATAACAAAAAGGCCTCCGACCAGCACCAGCAGGATTTCCTGCTTGGTAATCACTGCGACCCCTCCGAGAGCGGCACCCAGGGACAGAGAACCCACATCTCCCATGAACACCTGAGCAGGATAGGAATTGAACCATAAGAAACCCAACCCTGCTCCTACCAGTGCGCCACAAAAAACGGTCACTTCTCCGCCGCCCACCACGTAATTGATCTGAAGGTAATTGGCGATTTTTGCATGGCCGGATACATAGGCAAACACCATATAGGTCGCCGAAGCGATGGTAACCGGCCCGATAGCCAGCCCGTCGAGCCCGTCGGTCAGATTCACCGCATTGGATGCCCCGGAGATCACCAATGCGCCGAACAGGATATAAGCCAAACCCAGATCCGGAGCGGTATTTTTAAAAAACGGAACGGTGATCCGCGTATTGAACTCCGGATTGAGATAGATCAAAAAAGCGGCCAGAAAGGCGGCGATCATCTGGAACAGGAATTTGTTTTTGGCGCTCAATCCTTTGTTAAGCTTTTTAATCTGCTTTAAATAGTCGTCAACAAAACCGATTGCACCGTAAGACAGAGTGATCATAAGAATGATCCAGATATAGTAATTGCTGAGATTTGCCCAAAGAAGCGTCGAAGCGACGACGGAAAGCAAAATCAGAATCCCTCCCATCGTCGGCGTCCCGGCCTTTTTGTGGTGAACCTGGGGACCGTCTTCCCGGATATACTGTCCGATCTGCAAACGGCTCAGCATTCGGATGACATATGGCCCGATAAAGAAACAGATCAGAAAGGCCGTGAGGGTGGCGTAGATCGTCCGAAAGGTAATGTATCGGAATACATTGAAAGCGGATACGGTGGTATGAAACGGATAAAGGAGATGATATAACATTGATGTTCGCCCTTTATTTATCGATACAACTGATACATGGTTGCCGGATCGTTTTAAGGTTTCTGATCATTCCAGTCCAAAAGTCCTTTTACCAGGCTTTCCATGGCCATCCCCCTTGACCCCTTCACCAATATCCAGTCGCCGGATTTCACATACTGTGTTATGTCCTGCAAAATCGAATCCTTGGAGCCGATCCGGATGCGTCGAGGATTCATTCTCTTCTTCCTCGCCCCCTCGGCAATCGATTCGGAATAGGTACCCGTAACATAAAGCCTTGAAATGTCCGCCATCGCCAGTGATTCGCCGATTTGCCGGTGGAGCGGTACGGACTCTTTCCCCAGCTCGAGCATATCCCCCACAACGCAAATCCCCCGGGCGCCTTTTCTTAAGCGTGAAAGCAATTCGATGACTGCCTTCATGGAACCGGGGTTGGCATTGTAGGTATCGTCCACAATGCGGATCCCGTTTTTGAGTGTAAGGATATTCATCCTTCCCGGAATACTTGTCAGATTCTCAAGCCCTATTTTTATCGCTTCAGGAGCGATTCCCAATCGGGTGCCGACCGCCGCCGCCGCGAGGGCGTTTGAAACCATGAACCGGCCGGGGATTCTCAGAGTAACAGGAATTTTCCCATCGGGTAAAACCAGGGTAAACCGCACCGTCTCCCCTTTTTCCCGGATCGAGCCGGCACGGACAGCTGCCTTTTTCGATATCCCGAAAAACAACACCTCTGATTTAGCCTTTATCGCCAGACGCGAGACATTCGGATCATCCGCATTCAGAATGGCCGTCCCCCCTCTTTTGATTTGCTCCAGGAGCTCTCCTTTGGCTTGGATGACGCCTTCTATGGATCCGACCCCCTCCAGGTGGGCAGGAGCAATATTCGTGATCACCCCCACATCCGGGAGGCAGATTTCCGACAATCGCCGGATTTCCCCCGGATGGTTCATTCCCAGTTCCACAACCGCCCATTGATGGAGATCGGTCAGATTCAACAATGTCAGGGGGAGTCCGATTTCATTGTTGAAATTGCCGATTGTAGAAAGGGTGGCGTATTTTTTACCGATAACCTCCGCAGCCATTCTTCTGGTGGTTGTTTTTCCATTTGATCCGGTAATGGCCACCACTCCGGCTCCATGCTTCCGTCGATGAAAGGCGGCCAGGTCTCCCAGCGCCCGGGTTGTGTCTGAAACCGCAATGCAAAAAAGCCCTCTTTCCTTAAATCCCTGATGAAGCGTGCGGGGAATTCGATCTTTTTGGATCATCATTCCGGAAATGCCGTGTGTCAGGGCATCCGGGATAAACACATGTCCATCATGATTTTGCCCCACGATCGCGACAAATAATTGTCCGGGTAAAATCCGCCTTGAATCGATGGAGATTCCGGAAAACCGGCATCGTGTGTCACCGTATAGGATTTCTCCGCCGGTGGCTTTTGCAACCCGGGCACCGGACCATACGCCTTTTTTTTGAAGCTCTTCCATCCAATCGGACTTTCCCTGATCCCTAATCCATTTCTCCTGAAAGGGCTTTTTCCGCCTCTACCCTGTCATCGAAAGAAAATGTCTGCTGACCGATGATTTGATAAGGTTCGTGTCCTTTACCCGCAATGAGAACCGTATCCCCCGGATGTGAAACTGCAATCCCCATCGAGATGCCCCTTCTCCGATCCGGCTCGATGACATATCCTTGATCCCCGTTCCACTTGTCCGGATTCAGGGATCCGATTCTCCTGGGGCAGGATCGGACCACCCCCTGCTCTATCTGAGTGATGATTTCGAGAGGATCTTCCCGGCGGGGATTGTCTGAAGTGACGATGACGAGATCGCACAACCGGCCCGCAATTTCCCCCATTTGCGGGCGTTTCTCCCGGTCCCTTTCACCTCCGCATCCGAAAATGCAAATCAACCTCCCGGATGCCATGGACCTGATGGTGGTTAATATATGCTCCATTGCTACAGGGGTATGGGCATAGTCCACGATGACATGGCGGCCGGCGTTGTCCGGAATCTGTTCAAATCGTCCCGGCACTCCGGTAAGGGTTTCGATTCCGGATTGAATAATGCGGATCGGAAGCCTTAGAGCAATTCCAGTTCCTACGGCACAGAGAATATTTTCCAAATTATGCGCTCCAACCAGCAAAGATGCAACGTCAAATTCCCCTGACGGTGTGACCAGGGCCGCTTTAATGCCGTTCATATCGGATTTAATCATCCGTGCATGGACCGGGTTGCCCGGATCGGTTCCAACCCTCACGCTCAAATCCGGAAAAAGCGTATAAAGCTCTCTCCCCTTCTCATCATTGCAGTTGAGAACCGGAACGGTTCGCTCTTTTTTAGGGCCGCTTTTAAGGATCTGTGTAAAAAGAAGCTTTTTGCATTCCCAGTAGGATTCCATGTCCTTATGAAAATCGAGATGATCCTGGCTTAAATTGATAAAAACGCCGATATCCATCCAGCAATGGTCCACCCGGGAGAGACATAGAGCGTGGGATGAGACCTCCATGACCACATGCGTGACGCCGCTCTTTACCATACGAGCCAGAATCCGTTGAAGATCCAAGGATTCAGGGGTCGTCATACCGGTCTTAAGTGTCTGATCTCCGAACCGGCACAGGATGGTCCCGATGAGGCCAACCTTATGTCCGGCCTCTTTGAGCATATTTTCAATCAGAAATGCGGTGGTGGTTTTCCCGTTGGTGCCGGTGATACCGATGACCGTCAGCTGCTCGGACGGGTTTCCGTAAAAATTTCCTGAAATGACCGCAAGCGCCTTTCTCGAGTCGCGGACGACCACGCACCCGATCCCGCTCGAAATGGGATGCTGGGAGATGACGGCCGCCGCTCCTTGATTGACGGCCATTTCAATATAATCATGGCCATCCGCCGAATGCCCTGGGATGGCTACAAACAGGGAACCGGGGCCGACATCCTGCGCCCGGTAATGGACGGATTCAATCTCGGGACCTTGATCCTTGAATCCCGCAAATTGAATCGGCTCAATTCCTTTGATCAGTGCCGAAAGCTTCAACCGGTCGCCTCATGCTTCAATTGAACGGTTATTTGATCCGGATTTCCAGCCGGGGGGATATTTAGATAGCTCAGGATTTCCTGTGCGATCTTTTTAAATGCCGGAGCAGCGACGGTGCCTCCGTAGTGCGCCTTCTTCGGTTCGTCGATGATGACGAGCACCGCGATCTCCGGATTTTCTACAGGAGCAAACCCCACAAAGGATGAGAGATACTTCCCCATTGCGTATCCGCCCTTTTTATCCACTTTTTGGGCGGTTCCGGTCTTTCCGGAAACGGAATACCCATCCAGAGCGGCTCCGACCCCTGTTCCACCCTTTTCGATGACCGTCGCCATGATGGTTTTAAGCGTCGATGCCGTTTCCTTCGAAATAACGCTCCGCACCTTTTTCGGCGCGAACCCCACGAGAATACGTCCGTTTTTATCCGTAATCCCCTGAACGATATAAGGCTTCATGAGAATCCCATCGTTCGCGATCGCTGAAACCGCCGTAATCAACTGAATCGCCGAAACACTGATCCCCTGGCCGAACGCGATGACGGCACTGTCGATTCTGGCCCATCTTTGGAACGGCGGCAGATTTCCCAAAACTTCACCGGGAAAGTCGATTTGGGTTTTCTCTCCGAACCCAAATACGGAAAGCGTTTTGTGAAGAGTTTCCGGTCCGATCATCTGACTCACTTTTGCAGCGCCGATATTGCTGGAATATTTCACAATTTCAGCCAGAGTCAGCCATCCGTGAGGATGCACATCATGAATGACGTGTTTACCGATCCGATATTCCCCGTTTTCGGCGAAAAAAACGGTGCTGGGTGTGCACTCGCCGCTTTCGATGGCGGATGCGGCGGTAAAGATTTTCATGGTTGATCCGGGCTCAAAGGAATCGGCGACAGCCCTGTTTCGCCACGTTTCCCTGTTGTAAGATCGAAACACATTCGGATTCACAAAAGGATAGTGGGCCATGGCCAGAATCGCTCCTGTTTTCGGAACCATGACAATCGCGGTTCCGGACTCTCCCAGGTAGGAATCCACCGCTTCTTGGAGCGTTCTTTCGGCGATGTATTGAATGTTGCTATCGAGAGTGAGAATCAGGTTCTTTCCGCCGTTTTCAACCTCAGGACTATTGCGGTCATTCAGGCCTCTTCCCAGGGCATCCCGGACGATCTTGAATTCCCCCTTTTCACCCTGCAGGTACCGGTCGTAATAAAATTCGATCCCCTCCAATCCATGCCCGTCGATCCCTGAAAAACCAAGGACCTGCGCTGCAAGCGTTTTGCTTGGATAAAAGCGTCCGTCCTCGGGGATGAAGTCGATGCCGCTAAACTGGAGATCCTTGATGTTCGTGGTTTCCTTTGGGGTAGTCTGTCGCTTGACCCATACAAAGGTCTTCCCTGAAGAAAGCTTCTGGGAGAGCTCTTTTCGGTTGATTTGAAGCTCCTTTGCAAGGGCCTTGGCGATTTTAGGCACCCCTTCCATTTGACCCGGATATGCTGCGATCGAAGCCACATCGACGGTTATCGCCATTTCTTTGTAATTGCGATCGTAAATGGTTCCCCTTTTACCCCGGGAAATCATCAATCTTTTATACTGGTTGGCCGCCTTTTCGGAAAGCGTCTCATTGCAGAATGCCTGGATGTAAACCGCACGAACCGCGATGACGGCCATGAAAAAACCGAGTACTCCTCCGATCACCGCTATCCGAAACGCCGCCGAATTCTTTTTTTGTTTTGCCCTCATGGGATTTTTACAATCTGCTCCGGTGACGGAACAACTAAATGGAACCGGCTCTGCGCCATCTCAGTAAGCCTCTGAGGGGACTTGAGGTGCGCCAGTTCAATGGTCAGATTTTTTTGAAGCTTAAGCAGCTCTTTTTGACGAGCCGTTGCCAGCGAAATGTCATATCCCACTTTGACGGACTGGACCCGGCACCAGGTATAGAAAAAAAGCTCCATGATAAAAACAGACATGATGGCCATCCAGATGAAGATCATCTTCCGTCTGTTTTGTTTCGTGTTCTTGCGTTCAGCCATCTGGAGATGAGCCATTATCGCCTTTCCGCCGCCCTCAATTTGGCGCTTCTAGCCATTGGGTTCGTGCGAATTTCCTCCGGACCTGGGCGAACGGGTTTTTTTGTTAATATGCGAAGAGATCCCATTCGGCCGCAAACACACTTTGGGAAATCCGGAGGGCATGTGCATGGTTTTTCAAGGGCCTTAAATCGGTTTTTTACGATCCGATCTTCCAGGGAATGAAACGATATCACGCACAAACGGCCCCCGGGAGTAAGAAGATCCGGGGCGCGGTCCAAAAAAGTTTCAAGATTTTCCAATTCCCGGTTTACGGCGATCCTGAGCGCCATGAACACGCGTGTTGCCGGATGGATCCTCCGGGAAGCCGCTCCTGCCGGCCTTACCACTGAGGTTATGATTTCACTCAACTGCCGGCTCGACTGAATCCGTTCTTTCTTCCTCGATTTGGCGATCTGCTTCGCTATCGGTCTGGCATATCGTTCTTCTCCGTATTTCCTGAAAATGTTAACCAGGTCTTTTTCATCCAGATCGTTTACGAGATCTTCGGCCCTCACGCTTCCACGGATGTCCATTCGCATATCAAGCGGTTCATCTTTTCTAAAGCTGAAGCCCCGTCCGCTATGTTCGAGTTGATGGAAAGAAATACCAAGATCGAGAAGTATCCCATTGACTTTGGGGATATTGAGTTTTTTGAGGTAATCCGGAAGATGAATGAAATTGCCTTGAAAGAGATGAAATTTAAGTGAATTTGGATGATCCACCTGCTGATGATGTTCGAGTGCATCCCGATCGAGATCGATGCCGATCAGTACCCCGTTTGGAGCAATTCCCAGTATAATTTCCTTTGCATGCCCTCCGCCCCCGAGAGTGCCATCTACAATAATTTGACCCGCTTTTGGTTCTAGGTAGAAGATCACCTCTTTGGTCATGACGGGTACATGTTGATAAGGCATCGATCAAATCCCTAATCTGGCAATTTCGTTCCTAACTTCCTCCTTTTTCATATCCTCTTCCATGTTCATGTTTTCGTTTTCCCAATTTTCCCGGGACCAGATTTCGAAATGTTCGAGAACCCCCACAAGGACGATTTCCTTATCGATCTCCGCATACTGTCTTAATAGCGGCGGAATTAGCATTCGACCCTGCTTGTCAAACGGGCAGTCAAAGGCTCCCCCGATAAAAACCCGCCTGAAGCGTCTCATGTTATCGCTTTTTTCAGCCAGTGACATGATTCGGGTTTCAATTTTTTTCCACTCTTCAAACGTGTATGCATAAAGCCCCTTATCCAGTCGGGTCATCATAACCCGATCCGCCCCGCTGACGGCAATGACCTCTCTGAATCGTGCCGGAATGACGATTCGCCCTTTATCGTCGACGGCATGGAAGGAGCTACCACGAAACATAATTCACCCTTTTCTACCACTTTATTCCACTTTGTGTGCTTAAAATATATTTTAGCGACGGTGTCAAGAAAAAAATGAAAGAATCTTTCCATTTTTTATAATGATTG
>JAZDGS010000036.1:0-2865 GCA_043806755.1 Pseudomonadota bacterium
GATAAGTTCCTGAAGAAGGGCTGCCGTTACTTCCGCCTCCGGAACCAGGGCTTTCGGGGGAAATGGAGGAAACCCTGTTTTCTGGGGATCGGTTTCAAGGATTTCCTCACGGAGACCGTCCCCCCTGAGAGCCAGCAGTGCGCGGTGCTCCTGAACCGGTTCAAAGATGATCTCTGTGCCCGAAAGTTTACGGATGTTCTCCTGGAGCTTCCGGCAGATTCGCTTGTTGGTCTCGTTGTCGATTCTACCGGCGCGTCGATCAACCACGATCCCATTAGCGTCGATGGTGGCAAAGTTGATCCGGATCAGGAGATCCCGATCCGTCATCGGGAAATCGATCCCCGCCGCTTCCAGGATTCCCCTGCCGATGTTATTTTTAATGGGATCATAACCGAAAAGGGCAAAGTGGGCCGGACCGCTTCCCGGCGTGATCCCGTACCCGATCGGGTCGAGAAGCCCGCAAACGGATTTTCCGGCCAGGGCATCGAGGTTGGGTGTTTTTGCCCATTCCAGTTCCGTTCGATCCCTTCCGTCTATCGGAAGGCCGCCCAGACCGTCCATAATCAAAAAAATAATCTTGGTATCATTTTTGACCACCAGGGTATCGACAAATTCCGGATTCATACCATCACCTCAAAATTTACCGGGAGCGCATCCCGAATGTTCCGCCTGATCGGCGAAAATCCATCATCAACGAAGTGTAGGAATTATGGCACAAAGGGTTCAATCATTCAAGTCCGAACAAGTTTCCTGAAGAAGAGAGATGCCGCTTAAAAAACTTGACAACCCATTCCCGATTGTATACAAGATGAGATCAATGGAAGTAAGAACGCCTAAACTTCCTCCGCAGTATCTCTGCGGAACCGATTGCGTGGATGGACGGATCAAAGGGTGACTTGGGATGATCATTTTACGAAGAGGAGGTGGTGTGAATGGCAGATTATTATATCAATCTTTTTCTCGATGATGAAAAGATCAAAAAGGTTGAAGATGCCGGGCTGGCAGGAGAGATTCGGGAAATCGACGGCAAAAAGGCGGTTCAGGTCGGTGTCACCGCCAAGGAACACAAGAAGCTGCTCAAGGGTTTCCCGGATTTGAGCCCCGATGCTTCCAATGCCTACGTGATCCCGGAAAAGGGAGAGACCATTTTGATGGGTATCATTCTGTCGGCGAAGAGCCTGGATGTGATGAAAGCAGCCATCTTGAAACTGTACAACCCCTTTGCCGGCAAAGAGCTTCTGCAAAAGACCTTTTGATGACGGGAGACGAACATCTCGTGGCTGGGCTTACCCCCGAGGAACAGAAAAAAAAGGCCATTTTCGATGCCATGTCGGAGAGGAGCCGGAAAAGGGTTCTTGTCAAGGGATACGAACAGTGGGACCCTTTTCTTCCGCCGAAGGATCCAATAGACCTCCGGATGGACCAGCGCCGGGAAACGGCATTGTCCCTGATGAGAAGATTTTTACGGGAGAGCCCTCAAGAAGAGTACGGCAACGCTTATGGCCAAGGGGCTTGGGAGACCTGTATGGGGATCACCGGCGGCGACGACCGATGGAGAGGGAGTTACGATTTTTCCTGCTGGTACCGTGTTTTTTTGAAAAAAGGCGAGTGATGGCGGAAACGATTTCCACGGAACAGGTTGTGACGGAGTTCCGGAAAAGATTGACGGAGAACCCCGGTTGCGCGATGACCCATTACAATTTGGGGATCGCGCTGATCAAGCTGCAACAATGGGACGATGCCGCTGCGGAGTTTTTGGCGGCGATCGCGGAGAGTCCCGAACTAGCAGAGGCGTATATCAACCTAAGCGGGATCTGTTTCCATCATGGAGAAATGGAAAAGGGGATTGAAATCTGCAGAAAGGTCATCGCCTTCCGGGCAGATTACGCGGTTCCTTACGGGAATATCGGCTTTGCCTATCTGCAGATGGGCGAGATCGACCAGGCGGTAGAGATGCTTGAAAAGGCCGTTCAAAAAGATCCGACGTTCGTTCAGGCCTTGAGCGATCTGGGTAGCGCCTACCTAAAGCAGGGCAAGATCGAAGAGAGCGTCGCTCACAGCAAAAAAGCCATTGAAATCGCTCCGCGGTTCGCGGTTGCCCATAATAACCTGGCCGTCGCCTACCTTCAGATGGGAGATCCGGCCAAGGCGATGGAGCATTGCGAAAAGGCATTGGAGTATGGGTACGAGGTACATCCGGAGTTTCTGGAAGAATTAGTGGTATTACGAAAATAGTGTGGGTCATGCGTGACGAAAGGCAGAAGCGAGAAATAGACCTTATAAGGTTTTTAAACTGGGGGGAAATGAACCGAATGGGGAAATTCCTACAGAGTACTTAACGGGAGAGGAGGTTTATTGATGACAAAGCGTAAGACTCCGATGCTTGATGAATTGGAAAACGGAAAATGGCCGAGTTTTGTCTCCGATATAAAACAGGAGGCCGAGTCGAGAAAAAAATCCGAAATTGATTTTCAGACACCGAGGGAGGTTTGTGATGATCTGCTCGATCTTCTCGAGCTTTCCTTCAAGGACCGGGAAGGACACTGGAAACACGGCGGCGTCGCGGGTGTTTTCGGGTATGGCGGAGGCGTGATCGGCCGGTACTGCGACCGGCCTGAAGATTTTCCGGCGGTAAAGGATTTTCATACCCTCCGCGTGAATCAGCCCTCCAGTTACTTCTACAAGACTGAATTTCTGAGGCAAATGTGCGAGTTGTGGGAGAGGCGGGGCAGCGGACTCACCAACATGCATGGTTCGACCGGCGATATCATCCTGCTGGGAACGACCACCCCGCAGTTGGAAGAGATCTTCTGGGAACTCACCCATAACCTCAAACAGGATCTTGGCGGTTCAGGATCCAACCTC
>JAZDGS010000037.1:0-7620 GCA_043806755.1 Pseudomonadota bacterium
GACTTTTTGGGTAAAAAGAACATCTGCTTCATTGCATCGGGCATCTTAATTCTGATCGGCATTATTTCCCTTATCTTTCACAAAGGTCCCCGATACGGGATCGATTTTGCCGGAGGGACGGTGATTCAGGTCAAATTTGCAGCGCCTACCCCAATCGACGACATCAAATCCGGACTTCGCGCCATCGGACTCGATAATCCGACCGTTCAGACCTTCGGAGAGAAAAAGGATAATGAATACCTTGTCCGGATCGATAAAACCATAAAGACTCCGGAAGGTTTTTCGGATACGGTCAAGACAGCCTTAAAAACCGCTACCAGCAAGGATGTTGATGTTCGCCGGACGGAAATGGTCGGGCCTCAGGTTGGAAAAGACTTAAGAGAAAAGGCGTTATTTGCCATTTTCTACTCTCTTCTTTTTATCGCCATCTATATTTCCGGCCGATTTGAATTCAAGTGGGTGGTCAGCGCCATTATGGGAGGGTCGCTGATCGGAGCTGTTTATGCCCTCACGTTAATCAATGTGAGCATCCCGTTTCTGATCGCATCTGCGCTAGCCGTCACGCTGTTCTTATTCTGGGTGCTGAACCTGAAATACGCCATGGGTGCGATCGTTGCTCTGATTCACGATGTGATGATTACCGTGGGTATTTTTTCCCTGCTCGATAAAGAGTTTACCCTTCCCATTATCGCCGCATTGCTGACCATTATCGGCTACTCGCTAAACGATACCATCATCATTTACGACCGGGTCCGTGAAAATCTAAAAAAACATCACAAAAAGCCCTTGAATTTCATCATCAACAGGAGTGTGAATGAGACATTGAGCCGGACCATCCTGACCGCGGGAACAACCCTGATCGCCGTCATAGCCCTGTTCGTTTTGGGAGGGGGGATCATTCATGATTTTGCCTTTGCGATGATCGTCGGGATCGTTGTCGGCACCTACTCTACCGTCTATATCGCGAGCCCCATCCTGATTGCCTGGCAGGACCCGAAAAAAAAGAGGTAACCGGATGGAGTCTTGCCTCCCTTGGATGATTCTCAAAAGTGTCCCGGGAATCGGAAACCATCTTTACAAGCGGTTGCTCGAACGATTTGAAACTCCGGAGCGCGTCTTTAGCGCAACGAAAGATGAGCTTATCGGCGTCAATGGGATGACCAGTCGGTTGATCTCGAATATATATCGCCATACCGTCCCGGACTGGATAAAAAAAGATCTCGAACTGGTGCAGGAAAAACATTACTCCATCGTCACCATGGCAAACCCGGCCTTTCCTCCTCTTTTGCATCAGATACCGGATCCGCCGCCGTTTTTATATGTATTTGGAATCCTCGACAATATTAAAGACCCGGTCGCCGTCGTGGGATCCCGGAATGCTACCGATTATGGGATCACCACTACCCATCGGTTATGTTCGGATTTGGCCTCTCTTGGGATGACGGTTGTGAGCGGAATGGCCAGAGGGATCGACACGGCTGCACACGTCGGCGCTCTTTCGGTTAACGGAAAAACCGTGGCCGTGCTCGGAAACGGCCTTGAGCGGATTTATCCCCGTGAAAACCGAAAACTCTTTTATCAAATCGCTGAAAAGGGCGCGGTCATTTCTGAATTTCCACTCCATGAAGAGCCGAAAGCCGCCAATTTCCCTCAGCGGAACCGGATCATCAGCGGTATGAGCCTGGGAACCGTTATCGTTGAGGCTGCCCGAAAGAGCGGATCGCTCATCACGGCACGCCTCGCGGCGGAGCAAGGGAGGGAAGTATTCGCCGTTCCGGGAAGCATTCAATCGTTTAAAAGCGCCGGAACACACGGGCTGATCAAACAGGGAGCCAAGCTGGTGGATTATGCCGGAGATATCGTGGAAGAACTCTCCCATGTGCTCTCTTTCAAACCGGACATCGGCCGCTTGAACCCCATCGAAGGAGGGTCTGCTCAGGTATCCCTTTCCCCAGATGAACAGGCGGTTTTAAACACTCTCGAAGCGTATCCGATTCATATCGATGACCTGGGCCGGAAAATGTCTCTCGACGCCGGGAAGCTGGCCGCAATCCTTTTAAAGCTCGAAATTGCCGGACTTGTCCGGCAAAGCCCTGGAAAACGATTCAGCAGGCCCGGAAGCTAATTCGTTGCGGAGGTAAGAATCTTGGGAAAACCCCTTGTTGTTGTTGAATCACCCACAAAGGTGAGAACATTAAAAAAATATCTTGGCAATCGCTACCATGTGGCGGCTACGGTAGGCCACATCAAAGATCTTCCCAAAAAAGAGATGGGAATTGATGTCGAAGCCGGTTTTAAACCGTTATACCAGACCATCCCGGGAAAAGAAAAAGTCATCAAATCACTTAAACAAAACGCCCGCGATTCGTCCGAAATTTACCTGGCTCCGGACCCGGATCGTGAAGGAGAAGCCATTGCCTGGCATACGGCTGAAGTCCTGAATAAAAAAGGGAGGACGTTTCATCGGGTCCTGTTCCATGAGCTCACCCAAAATGCCATACTGAATGCCATCAACTCACCTGAGCCGTTAAACCTGCACAAGTATGAAGCCCAGCAAGCGCGACGGGTTCTGGACCGCCTCGTGGGCTATCACATTTCCCCGTTGTTATGGAAAAAAGTCAAACAGGGCTTAAGCGCCGGACGAGTTCAGTCCGTCGCCGTTCGAATCATCTGTGAAAGAGAACGTGCGATACAAGTCTTTGAAGCGGAAGAATACTGGACCATCACCGCTTACCTGAATATTGACGGAGCACCCCTCTTTTCAGCGAAACTGGTTAAAAAAGAGGGGAAAAAGATCAAAATCCCTGATGAAATGTCCTGTTTGGACATCGTGAAGGAACTCACAGGACAGACGTTTACGGTGGAAGATGTCCTCGACAAAACCGTCAAACAAAACCCGCCCCCACCCTTTAACACGAGTAAACTCCAACAGGAAGCCATTCGAAAGCTCAGGTTTTCCGCTAAAAAGGCCATGAATGTCGCCCAGCAGCTTTACGAAGGAATCGATCTCGGGCCTGGAGAGCCGGTCGGGCTCATTACTTATATGCGAACCGATTCCTTGCGCATCAGCCAGGAAGCGGCCCAGGAAGCACAGGCTCTGATACGGGAGCAATTTGGTCAAGAACATGCTCTTGAAAAACCGCGCTTTTTCAAGAATCAAAAAAAAGCTCAGGATGCCCATGAAGCGGTTCGGCCGACATCTGTCTTCAACACTCCGGAGAAAGTAGCCCCTTATCTTTCAAAAGACCAGTTCGTCCTCTATGACCTCATATGGAAACGCTTCGTGGCTTCGCAGATGCGGGAAGCCCTTATCGACAAGGTGACGGCATCCATTCAAGCAGGAGTGTATCTGTTTGTTGCCAACGGTTCCTCCATCCGTTTTCCCGGTTACATGTCTCTCTATCAGCCCGCGGAGGATGAGGCGAAGGACGAGAAGGAAAAGGAGATGCTCCCCCAGCTTTTAAAAGGAATGGATCTGAATACCGAAAAACTGGAACCGAAACAGCATTTCACCCTCCCGCCTCCGAGGTTTTCAGAGGCTTCACTGGTTAAGGAATTGGAGGAAAACGGGATCGGGCGCCCCAGCACCTACGCCGCAATTCTGACGACCATCCGTGAAAAAGGATATGTGGATCTGATCAAAGGGTATTTTCACCCGAGTGAACTGGGTTTGATTGTGAATGATCTGGTCGTAGAGAACTTTCCTGATCTGGTCAATGTGGATTTTACAGCCAAAATGGAGGATCATCTGGACCGGATTGAGACCGCCGAGATGGACTATTTCAACATGCTTTCGCAATTTTATCAGGAGTTCCAAACGCAGATGGGAAAAGCCTCCAAGGGAATGCTTAATTTGAAAGGGATCGGACTTCCGACAAAGCTGGCATGCCCCAAATGCAAATCCGAACTCCATATTAAAGTCGGGAAGAACGGCCACTTTCTGGCCTGCAGCGGTTATCCCAAATGCACCTATACCGCAAACTATATCCGTGACGAAAAAGGGAAGGTCCGGCCTATCGAGTCGTCTTCGGTCAGCGCTTCCAAAGAAATTTGCGAAAAATGCGGCCGCTCTATGGTGACCAAACAGGGGAAGTACGGCGTGTTTCTGGCTTGCAGCGGATATCCGGATTGCAAAAACACCCGCTCGATGAATTCAAACGGCCCCGATAAGGAGACCGGAGTCAACTGCCCTATGGAAGGATGCACCGGACGGCTGATTAAAAAAACATCCAAAAAAGGGAAGGTTTTTTATGGGTGCAATCGTTATCCGGATTGCTCTTTCGCCCTCTGGGAACGCCCGGTGCAACGAGAGTGCCCCAAATGCGGAGCCGGCTTTCTTATCGAAAAATCGACAAAAAAAGAAGGGACCTTTTTTTCCTGCAATACCAAAGGATGCCAGCATAAGGAAAAATAAGGGCTTGACATGCGTCAGAACGCTTGATATGTTGATATAAAATTTTTTATAAATCATTGATAATGAACCGATACACCATCATCAACCTTATTAGTCTTATTCTTATCCTTCCGATAGTGCTTATCGGCTATCGGGAGGTAAGGGGTTGATAATGGCCTAACGCTTTCACTTTAAAAAATTAAAATCCGTTATCAGCCCCAAACAGGCCGGTAACGGATTTTTTTTTGGATTTTTTCCAAAACCTGTTAATGCGTCAGTCTTCAACAAAGGAGAAGGTATCCATGAAAAGCGACAGTGTGAAAACGGGGATCGATCGGGCTCCTCACCGGAGCCTTTTTAAAGCCATGGGGTACACGGATGCTGAAATTCGGCAGCCGCTCATCGGAATCGCCAATTCAGCAAATGCCATCATACCCGGTCACATTCACCTGGATCAGATCGTAGACGCGGTAAAGGCAGGAGTCTACATGGCGGGCGGCACACCCATCGAATTCGGAATCATCGGGGTTTGCGACGGGATCGCCATGAATCATATCGGAATGAAGTATTCATTATGCAGCCGGGAGCTTATCGCCGATTCCATTGAAGTGATGGCGATTGCGCATGCTTTCGATGCTATGGTTATGGTACCCAACTGCGATAAAATCGTCCCCGGAATGCTGATGGCAGCCGCGCGGTTGGATCTTCCGACGATCTTCATCAGCGGCGGGCCTATGCTGTCCGGGTTTCATCCGGAAAAAGAAAAAGCCGACAAAATCGATCTCATTACGGTGTTTGAAGCGGTAGGGGCCGTGCATTCCGGTTCGATGACGACCGATCAGCTCGCCGAAATCGAGGATGCGGCCTGTCCGACATGCGGTTCCTGCGCCGGAATGTTTACGGCAAACTCCATGAACTGCCTCACAGAAGCGATCGGCTTGGGGCTTCCCGGAAATGGAACCATCCCGGCAGTCATGGCGGCAAGAACCCGGCTGGCCAAAACAGCAGGGATGAAGATCCTCGAACTTTTCAAAAAACAGATCACTCCCCGGCAAATACTGACGGAAAAGGCATTCTTAAACGCATTGACCGTGGACATGGCGCTTGGATGCTCCACCAACACGGTTCTTCATCTTATGGCCATAGCCCACGAAGCCGGGGTCGGGATCGAGCTCGACCAAATCAATCGAATCAGCGAAAAGACACCGCACATCTGTTCTTTGAGTCCGGCCGGTAAACACCGGTTGGAGGATCTGGAGCGGGCCGGAGGGATCGGCGCCGTAATGAAAACCCTTTCCGGATCCGGACTCATCCATGACGATGCATTAACCGTAACGGCTGCGACCGTCGGCGCCAATGTTAAAGAAGCCCGAATTCGGGATACCGAAGTCATACGTCCGACCAGTCGCCCCTACCATGCGCAAGGGGGTTTGGCGGTTTTATTCGGCAATCTGGCTCCGGACGGCTGCGTGGTTAAGCAGTCGGCTGTTTGCGATGAAATGCTTCGCCATAAAGGGCCTGCACGGATTTTCGATTCTGAGGAAGAGGCTACGGCTGCGATCACCGGAGGTAAAATCCGGAAGGGGGATATCATCGTCATCCGGTATGAAGGACCTAAGGGAGGGCCGGGGATGAGGGAAATGCTGACGCCCACATCGGCCATTGCCGGCATGAAGCTGGACGCCCATGTGGCTCTCCTGACAGACGGTCGGTTTTCCGGCGGAACCCGGGGGGCATCCATCGGACATGTCTCACCGGAAGCCATGGAAGGCGGGCCGATCGCTATCGTCAAAGACGGAGACCCGATTTCAATCGATATCCCTGGAAAAACCATTATGCTAACGATTCCGGAAGAAGAGCTTCAACGACGACTCTCCTCATGGCGGCCGCCCGAACCCAGGATCACACGAGGATATCTGGCCCGTTATGCCAAAACGGTCACTTCATCAGCGAAAGGGGCGATTATTCCATGAGCCTGACGCCATTTTTTCAGAAAGGACATTCATGGAAATAAAACTGACGGGCGCTCAAATATTAATGAAAGTGCTCATGGAAGAAAGGGTCGATACCATCTTCGGTTATCCCGGCGGCACCGTAATCGATATCTATGACGAATTGGTCAAAACCGAAATGCGCCACATCCTGGTCCGCCATGAACAAGGAGCCGTCCATGCGGCTGATGGGTATGCGAGGGCCACAGGCAAAGTCGGGGTCTGCCTGGTGACATCAGGGCCCGGCGCCACCAACACCGTCACTGGGATCGCAACAGCCCATATGGATTCCATCCCTCTGGTTGTCTTAACCGGTCAGGTCCCCTCGCATCTGATCGGGAATGACGCGTTCCAGGAAGTCGATATCGTCGGAATCACCAGGCCCTGCACAAAACACAACTACCTGGTGTCCTGCATCGAAGAACTGTCCATGACCCTGAAGGAAGCATTTCACATTGCACGGTCAGGCCGGCCGGGCCCTGTTCTGGTGGACATCCCAAAAAACGTATCTGCGGGAAAAACCGCGTATGCCCCTGTCGGAAAGGTAAAATTAAAATCCTATAACCCGACTTATGAGCCGAACCCAAAACAGCTCGAAAAGGTCGTCCAGCTTATAAAAGAGGCGGAACGGCCGATGATCTTTGCCGGCGGCGGCGTGATTCTATCCAAAGGATCCTCCGACCTCATCGAATTTGCCAAAAAAACACAGATACCGGTGACCATGTCCCTGATGGGGCTGGGTGCTTTTCCGGGAAACGACCCCTTAAGCCTGGGGATGCTCGGCATGCACGGCACCTATCGGGCCAACATGTGCACGGGCGCCTGTGATCTTTTTATCGGCATCGGTGTGCGATTTGATGACCGAGTTACCGGCAAAACCGATTCTTTTGCCGCCCAGGCAAAAATCGTTCATATCGACATCGATCCTACCAGTATTCGGAAAAACGTGATCGTTGCGGTTCCGGTGGTGGGCGACTGCAGGATCAGTTTGAACCATTTAAACCGTCTCCTGGACAAGGTAGATCTCGGTGACCTCTCATCCAAGCGGCGGCCATGGCTCGAACGAATCGAGGAATGGCGCTGCCCTCACAAACTGGCATATCATCAGGATATGGACGGCGACATTAAACCGCAATTCGTCATCGAACAGCTTCATCAACTGACGAACGGAAAAGCCATCATCACCACCGAAGTGGGGCAGAACCAGATGTGGACGGCCCAGTATTATCTGTTCGA
>JAZDGS010000038.1:0-33669 GCA_043806755.1 Pseudomonadota bacterium
AATAATACACAATACTATTCTAGTTGATCGGATGAGCCTGTTGATGACGATTCGAGATTGCCGCCGAATATCCCGCCTTTTTATCCCATTCGGTTTCATAGTCTTGTTGACATTTATCGTTCCAATGAATTGCTTAGCCGAGACCGTCGACCGGATCGTTGCCGTAGTAAACGACGATATCATTTCCCTCTTTGATCTCAGCTATGCGCTGAAGCCCTATGAAAACCGGATCAAATCTCTCGGGTATTCACCCGATAAGGAAAAAGAGATGCTGTTGAAAATTCGGCAGGAACTGGTGAATCAACTGATTGATCAAATCCTTTCCGATCAGGAGATCAAGCGACTGGAAATTTCGGTGAGCGAGAAAGAGATTGATCAGGCGGTTGAACGGTTTAAAGAAGTGAACTATTACACGGAAGAGGAACTGGAAAAGGGGTTAAAAAAGGAAGGGATATCAAAAGGCGAATTTCGGAAACGGCTAAAAGATGAGATCCTGCGGACAAAGCTGGTCAATCGGCAGGTCAAATCCAAAATCGTGATCACCAAAGAAGACATCGAGTCGTATCACAAAGCGCATCCTGAATTATACGGTGTCAAAGAAAGGTATCACCTTCGCCATATTATCATGCAGGCGCCTCAGAATGCCGGAGCCGACGCGAAAAAAGCCATACTCATGAGAATGGAAACCGTCGCAGACAAATTAGAAAAAGGTGAGCGATTCGAAGATCTGGCAAGAGAATTCTCCATGATGTCCGGTAAAGAAGGAGGCGAACTTGGAGTCTTCGATTTCAATGATCTTTCCACTCAAGTACAGGAAGCCCTCAAAGGGAAGAAGGTTAAGGAATTTACTGAAATCCTGGACACGGATTTGGGATATCAGATTTTTTACATAGAAGAAATCCTTCACAAACCAGGAAAATCACTGACGGAGGCGTCTCCTGAAATCGAGGAGAAGCTTTTTCGCGATGAAGTGGAAAAAAGATATCGGGAATGGATTAAGGAATTGCGGAAAAAATCTTATATTCGAATCATTGATTCGTAAGGAATGCAAATGTCGGCGGAAACGAAAGAAATGTCTTTTGGAAGATATCTTAGGGAAGCGCGTGAAACAAAAAGAATTCGACTTGAGGATATCTCGAATGAAACCAAAATCGGCATTCACCAACTGATTCAACTTGAAAATGAGGATCTCCAACACCTTCCCGAGGCGGTTTACGTCAAAGGATTTATCCGGGCGTATGCAAAAGCCGTGGGAGGTGACGGCGATGAAGCGATTCGGCTTTATGTCTCAAGTATAATAGAGATCGACCATCCGGTCATACCCGAAACCGATTTGGACGAGAACCGAAAACGGTTCTGGCCCCGAATAACGATCGCGCTTTTAGGGCTAGCCGGAATTGTGCTGGTATCGGTCGTTTTGATTTCTTTTTTTCAAAGCGAAAAACCCATCCCCAAGGAACATCCCCGGGAAGAAACTCCTCCTCCGGGCGCCGCCAATAGTGAGAAGGCACCGACGCAGACACCTCTGGCCAAGCCGGCTGAAGGAGACACGGCAAAACCGTCCCCTGAGGAATTATTATTAAACGTCCGCGTGATTTCGAACACCTGGCTGGAAATCGGATCGGATGATCAGGATCCGAAATCCTACAACTTGAAAGCCGGAGACCTGCTGACCTTCAAGGCTTCTTCAGGATTTCAGGTTCATATCGGAAATGCCGGGGGGGTTGAAATGGAACTCAATGGCAAGCCCATCCCGATTGAAGGAAAAACCGGACAGGTGATCCGGATGAAAATTCCCTGACCAGGAATAAGACGCCCATGCTGGATGATCGGAACAAAATACTGACTGACAGCCTTAAGCGGCTTTTAAGACGGGGGGCGACCACCCATCTTGCGAAGATCGTTAATAAAACCCACGCAACGGATCTGGCTGTAACGTTCCGTTCCCTCTCCCGTACAAATCAGCGAAAACTGCTTAACCTAATCCACGACATCGAGAAAAAAGGGACCCTGTTGATGGAGCTCGATGAGGACATCCTCGTCGACCTGTTTGAAGGGATGGACGTGGATGAAATCGTCAAGATATTCGACGCCCTGCCCAAAGATGATGTCGCAGGCCTGCTCAGCAGCCTTCCCGAAGAGAAGTCCGACGCCGTTTTAAAGAAGATGAAAGGGGAGGGGGTTGAGGAGATCGAAGATCTTCTCAAATACGGGGACGAGACTGCAGGACGGATCATGGTCTCTGATTTAATAGCTCTTAAGCAGGACATGACCGCCAAGGAAGCCATCGAACAGATTCAGAAAGAACACCATGAAGTGGAAATGCCGTTCTATCTGTATGTGGTCGATGAGTATGGTAAGTTGGTGGGCGTCAGCTCCCTCCGGCAACTGGTACTGGTCTCTCCGGAGACTCCTCTCAAAGAATTTATGACAACGGATGTGGTTTCGGTCGAAACAAGCGTGGACCAGGAGGAGGTGGCCAAACTGGTTGCCCAGTATGATATTCTGGCGGTTCCGGTTGTGGACGAGGGGCATCGTCTCGTGGGAATCGTAACGGTCGACGACGTCATCGATGTGTTTAGAAGAGAGGCGACGGAAGACATCCTCAAAATGGCGGGTGCCGGAGAGGAATTCGTGGAGACCAAGTCCGTCATGAAAAGTACCAGGATCCGTTTACCGTGGCTTTTTGCCAGTTGTGTCGGAGGAATTTTCGCTTCCGTCATCATCGGCTATTTTTCCGGGATTTTGAGCAAGATGGTTTATCTCGCGGCCTTCATTCCGGTAATCGCGGGCATGGGAGGGAATGTCGGGACTCAATCGTCAACGATTGTCGTCCGGGGCCTTGCCACAGGCCGAATCAATATTCGGGATATTTTTAAAGTCGTATTGAAGGAGCTGTCGACGGGGGTGATTTTGGGAATCATATATGGCCTGATCGTGGGTCTTGTTGCGGAATTCCGATACAGCACGGGAGCCCTTGCATTATCTGTCGGGCTGGCGCTGATGTGCTCCATGTCTGTGGCAGCCCTAATGGGGGCTCTATTGCCGATGGTTTTCGCCAGAGTGCGAATTGATCCGGCTGTTGCGACAGGACCTTTCGTAACCACCGCCACGGACATTATCTCCATCTTTTTCTATTTTCAAATCGCCACGACTCTTTTAAATATTTGACGCATGCTCACCGTATCGTCGCCCGCCATTGTTTTGCATCGCGCGGATTTCGGAGACTTTGATCTTATTGTCACCCTGTTTACATTGGAAAAAGGGAAAATCACGGCCATTGCCAAGTCGGCAAAAAAAAGCGTCCGGCGGTTTTCAGGAGTTCTTGAGCCTTTTTCTTTTCTGGAAGTGGTTTTGCGGGGTGGGCAGAAAAAAGGAATGCCCGTTCTGCAGGAAGCCAGTTTAAAGCATCCGTTTTTAAAAATCCGTGAGCAGATCCAAAAAATGGCTTATGCCGGTTACTGGGCTGAGCTTGTAAAGGAATGGAGCGAAGAAGGAGAAAAACAGGCCGCGTTATATGAATTGTTATTAGGTACCCTGGAAGCGCTCGACGAAGACCGGATGCAGGAAGAGACGCTCTCGCTTTTTTTCCAGGTCCATTTCCTGAACCTGGCCGGATTGCAGCCGAACCTCAATGCTTGCCGGATCTGTCATACCGACCTGGAAAAGATGACGGCGGCGAAAGTGGTTTTTCATGTTGCAAAAGGCGGGGTTGTGTGTGAGAAGTGCCCTGCGCCCGAAGCCCGGGTGACCTATCTTTCAAAGGGAACCTTAAAACAGCTCCAGTGGCTGGTAAAAACCGATCTTCGCAAGGCGGCAAGGGCTCGGTTCTCACCCCCAAATATTCAGGAGGCTCAGGAGCTTCTTGAAGCCTTTATCCCCTATCACCTGGGGAAAAGTCTTAAAAGCCTCAGAGTCCTCAAACAACTGCGGCGACAGGTGCCATATGACGGGAAAATCCATTAGACGGATTCTCGAATCCGGAACGATCGAAGCTTCGGCCCCCTGCCGGATCGATATGGGGGGGACGCTCGACATCAGTACATTTTACTATCCACTTCGGCATCTGTCTCCGTGCACCGTGAACATCGCCATCGATCTGCGGACACGGGTAACCCTTTTACCGTTTGCTGCCGGAAAGATCAAGGTGACGTCGGCAGGGTTTAGAAGCGCGACGTTTGAAGCGCAACAGGCGCCTTTCGATCACCCGTTGGGACTGATTTTCGCAATCGCTGAATATTTTGGGATCCGGGGGATTCATATCGTTATCGAATCGTCGTCCCCTCCCCGAAGCGCGCTCGGGGGCTCATCATCCGCCGGTATCGCCTTGATTTGGGCCTTAACCACACTCCTTAGGAGAGCCGGCGGTCCTCCCGCATCACGCCGTTCGGTAGCGCTTCTTGAGCACGGCATAGAAGCGAGTGTCGCCGGAGTACCGTGCGGGCTTCAGGACCAGCTTGCCGCGGTTTACGGAGGCGTGAACGCGTGGTATTGGCGTTCGGATTTTAAGAGCGGACCATTTCAGCGCGTGCCGCTGGTTTCGATGCGGTCCTGCACGGAATTGGAACGGCACCTCCTGTTGGCCTATTGCGGGATCCCGCATGAATCCAGGTCGGTGAACTCCATCTGGATCCGGCAGTTTGTTTCAGGGAGGCATCGAGGGATATGGGAAGAAATCGTCGCATTGACTCATGAATTCGGAACGGCTCTTTCCGAAAAAAAATATAAAAGAGCTGCCGAAAAGGTTTCGGCCGAGACGGCTTTGAGACGGCGGATGACACCCCAGGTATTGGACGAGATAGGCCGAAAACTGGTTGCATGTGCCGAATCCGAAAACTGTGGAGCACGATTTACAGGCGCCGGAGGCGGAGGCTGCATCTGGGCCGTTGGTGAAACAAAAGAGATTGAAAAACTCAAGCCAAAATGGGAATCCATCGTGTCCGGAAGGCGGGGTGCGCGATTGTTGAAGATCGGTATCGATTCGAAAGGAGTATTGTAAGCCGCCCGGGTTGATGGTATGAAAATTTCCTTTACATTAATTTTACTAATCAGGTCGATAACCGCCTAACGACAAGGAAAGAAGAACATGTTTTTTCAGGATGTCATTTTAACGCTGGAACAGTTCTGGGCGAAGAAAGGGTGTGTGATCGTCCAACCCTACGATATGGAGGTTGGGGCCGGGACCTTTCACTGGACGACCCTGTTACGGTCTCTTGGACCTGAGCCCTGGAATGTGGCGTATGTGCAACCTTCAAGGCGCCCCAAAGACGGTCGCTATGGTGAGAATCCGAACCGGCTTCAGCACTATTATCAGTACCAGGTGATATTAAAACCATCCCCTTACAACGTACAGAAACAGTATCTCGATAGCCTGAAAGCCCTGGGGATCGATACCCTGGAGCATGATATCCGATTTGTTGAAGACGACTGGGAAAGCCCTACTCTTGGAGCATCCGGACTAGGATGGGAGGTATGGCTTGACGGAATGGAGATCACCCAGTTTACGTATTTTCAGCTTGCCGGAAGCATTGAACTGGCCCCCATATCCGTCGAGCTGACATACGGCCTTGAGCGGATCACCATGTACCTGCAGGGGGTGAACAGCGTTTATGACCTGAAGTGGAACGCCCATGTTACCTACGGGGATGTTCATCATCAGCAGGAAGTGGAAGGGTCGACGTATAATTTCGAACAGGCCGATGTGACCACCTTGCTGAATCTGTTCAATATGTATGAAGTGGAATCCGCCCGGCTCATTAAGCTTCCGCTGGTTCTTCCGGCTTATGATTACTGCCTGAAGTGCTCGCACACATTCAACCTCCTGGATGCGAGAGGCGCCATCAGCGTGACTGAGAGGACCGGCTACATTGCCCGGATCCGGAATCTGGCAAGAAACTGTGCTGAAGCTTATTTAAAACAGAGGGAGGCCATGGGGTTCCCGTTGCTTAATCGGAAACATTGATCAGTTTCATAAAAAGATATGGATACGTTTCGAGGTGAATATGAATACGCTGCTTCTTGAGATTGGAACCGAGGAGATCCCCGCCGGATATATCGCTCCTGCATTGACGGCACTCTCTGCAAACCTGCTGCAACGGCTCGATAGGGCAAGGATTTCACACGGAAGTGCAAGCACCTTCGGTACTCCCCGAAGGCTGGCGGTGGAAATTCAACATGTTGCGGAGAAACAAGAGCCGCTGACCACGGAGATTATCGGACCGCCGAAAAAATTTGCCTACGACGAAAATGGGAATCCAACGGTGGCGGCGCAAAAATTTGCTGAAAAGATCGGCGTCCCCTTAAACCACCTCTCCATCAAGGAGACGGACAAAGGGTCCTACCTGTGCGCTGTAAAAGTGGAGGCGGGAAAACCCAGCAAAACGGTTTTGAAGACCATCCTTCCGGATCTGATTCTGGCAACCCCTTTCCCGAAAACCATGAGATGGGCCGCCCTTGACATCTTTTTTGCACGGCCTATTCACACCATCCTGGCGATGCTTGGAAGTCAGGTCATTTTATTTAGTCTGGGAAACATCAAAAGTTCATCTTTTACAATGGGGCACAGTTTTATGAATCCCGGCCGGATCCGGATCTCCGATCCGAAGGAATATGTTATGAAGTTGCGCAGAGCCCATGTCCTAACGGATGTAGGTGAGCGGCGGCGTCAGGTGGAACAGGCCATAGAGAATGCGGCAAGGAAATTGAACGGAAATGTCCTAAAGGATGATGAACTTGTGGATATCGTGACAAACCTGGTTGAATACCCGGTGGCCGCCGCAGGTAAGTTTGATCAATCCTACCTGGAACTTCCCAAAGAGATCCTCATTACCGCCATGCGGGAGCATCAGAAATATTTTGCGGTTGTGGATAAGAAAGGGGACCTCATCCCCTTTTTTATCGCCGTTAACAATACCCGGACCAAAAATCAGGCGTTGGCGGCCAAAGGGCATGAGCGGGTGATCAGGGCCCGTCTGGCGGACGCCAAGTTCTTTTTTAAAGCCGATCACGCTGAGAAGCCGGATGCGTGGGTAGAAAAACTGAAAGGGGTCTTATTCCAGGCGGAACTTGGGACCATGTTTGAAAAAGTCCGGCGGATTCGAGCAATGGCCGAGTTTTTATCGGATGAAGCAGGCCTCGATGCCGGTTTAAGGAATCAAATTTCAAGGGCGGCGTGGCTGTGCAAGGCGGATCTCGTCAGTCGGGTCGTCGGAGAATTTCCCAAGCTTCAAGGAATCATGGGGCGCGTGTATTCGAAACTGGCCGGAGAGCCCCAATCCGTATCGGAGGCCATTGAAGAACACTATCGGCCTACGCATTCCGGTGGCGAGTTGCCCCAAACGATGACCGGCGCCATTCTCGGAATCGCCGACAAGATCGATTCCATCTGCGGATGCTTTCATGCCGGCCTGATCCCCACAGGAGCTTCGGACCCCTATGCCCTGAGACGGCAGGGGATCGGGATTGTATTGATCATGTTAAATCGCGGATTCGCTTTCTCCTTGAGAAAGATGATCCAAAAAAGCCTGTCCCTCTTTCAAAAAGAGGAACACAAGGATATCCGGGAAGCGACCGAAAATGTTTACGCCTTCCTTCAAAACCGGATGGTTCATATACTCTCGGAGCATGGTTTTTCAAAAGATACGGTTCAGGCGGTAGTGGAGATCTCAGCGGATTGCATCCCTGATGTATGGAACCGGACAAAGGCGTTGGAACGGTTAAGAACAGCCCGCGATTTCGAACCGTTGGCTGTCGCCTTTAAACGGGTGGCAAACATCATCAGGCAGGCCGGATATGCTGAAAAGGGAGAAGTGGACCAGGGCCTGTTTCAGCACAAATGCGAAGAGAGCCTGTTTTCGGCCTATCAGAAGGTAAAGAGCGACGTGGAGCACCATCTTCCCAAAGGAGATGTTGAAAAAGCGCTTCTCAAGATCGCATCACTGAGAAAACCGGTGGACGCCTTTTTTGATGGCGTTCTGGTGATGGCCGAAGATGAGAACATCCGAAAAAACCGGCTTTCTCTTTTAGCGCGCATCGCCTCTTTGTTTGAGCGGTTCGCGGATTTTGGAAAGATATCGACTTAAATCAAGATCTATGGCTCTCTTGATGGCGGCACCTGTCAATTCCTTGCCGATTCCGGTATCGAGAAGCCCTTTAAGCCACTTTTCACGGGTTGTTTTATCAATGGGAGGCATCCCCTGGTATTTCCCTTTCGGGCTGAAATGATCTGCATGTAATTCAATTCCGGCCGGGTACCGGGCTACCAAGCAGGATCAGAATTTCGAACGGGACACAACGGAACCGGACGCACTTGTTCAAAAAATCTACGAGTGAAACAGCTGCGGAAATTTTTTCGAGCCGGGTTTCTGTTTTCCGGGCATGGAAAAGCATGCGTCGTCCAGTTGGTCGCAAAGATAGGCCTGGATGATTTTTTCCAGCTCACCGACGACCCCGCAAACCAAACCGATCTTCTTGCCCTCCATGAGACGGGACATGGTTTCGCTGATCGCCGCGCAGATAACTTTTCGGACCTCCAGCCGAGAGATGGTCTCGATTCGTTCCAGGAGGGACATTTTTTCGAGCGACAATTCCCGGCGAAGTACCTCCCGCCCGTCTTCGAAGTCCACAACGAGCAGCCGGTTGCTGGTGTCCAGCACGGGAGCCACCCGGGATCGAAATATCGGTATTGCTATCCTTTCCAATGTCGAAGCAACGCCTTCCCCTTTTCATCGGCAGGCGGGAGAATCGAAGAGGAGCCGCATTTCCCCGTGCCGGCCCCGTGAGGGTTGCCATAATCGCTGCAGCCGCAGATCGAGGCCAGCTCTGAACCGATGTCGGCCTCGGCCAGGTGCCACCACAAAGGGTTAATGTACGGGTCCGACACCTCCCGGGGATGCATCGATGGGCCGTCAAGCCGCACCTCGAAAAGGATTTCCTCCCCGATCTCCAGGTCCGGCAGCCAATCTTTCGGGTCCCGCAAGGGATCCCGGGCAAAAAACAGGTTCGCACTCAACACCCGGCTGAAGTCGCTCGGCCGGGCCTCCACGGTGCCATCTGCCGCCTGGACATGTTCAAACCCCGGCGTACGGGTCATGCGGAACCAGGCCGGCGGACGCCGGCAATGAAACGCGTAAAGAGCAACCAGACTGTCAAACAGCGGGTACCCGATCTCCCATCCCGCCACATGGCGAAGCAATCGGCCGTCTCCGCTGCTCGCGAACCGTTCCGGGGTGACGCCGCCCGGATACCTCTCCAAAAGCCTAAGCACATCCAGGCTTTCGAAGATAAATGTCGCCCTCTCTTCCGCCGGGTCTATGGAAATCATCAGGCTTCCCACGTTGAAAAGGGAGGCCGGGATTTGGGGTCTTGCCTCGAAAACCGGGGTGTGGGTATGATCGAACAGGGGGCTTTTCAGGAATTCCTGCTCGGCCGGTGAAAAGTCCGAAAAAGCAGGGCTTTCCGGGTATGGAAAACACTTGACGGCAAAAAAGCCGTGATGAACCGATAGACCCCCCAGCATCTGACCTGTGGTCTGCTGCAGCACCAGTCCGTAAGGACCGGGTTTGCCCGAGATCCAGAAGTGCCATTCGGGCTTCTCCCCCCAGACCTGGCTTACCCCGGTGATTCCGGTCAACCGCACCACCTCGCAGGCCCAGGAGGCTTGAACCAGCATGTTGTCGACGAGGGCACGGAAAAAATGCTCCCTATCGATAGCCGTACCCTCCCTTTTTCAGAAAGAGTTCCTTCACGATATCGATCTTCTCCCGGCCCTCCACCGGGATTCCTTCTTTTAGGGCGGTCTCCAGGAGAATGTCGTCCGGGTATGCCAGGGTCAATGGATAGCTTGACTCGTAGTCGGAAAAGAAAGCATCGAAATCCGCTTTGCTTCTGGCCTCCCGAAGCCCTTCCTGAAATCCCGCAAGCGTCTTCACCGCCTGCTCAGACAGAAATCGGGCGAAAAACTGTCTCCTGCCGTTATCCATCCGTCATTTGTCCGATCGTCTCACCAGGGGCCATCCTTCGAAGAAATCCACCTGGATGATGATGACCGAGATGAACAGGAAGATCCACACCAAGGGCGTGTCGCCGGGCTGTGCGAATCCCGGAACCTTGGACAAGACCGGTGTGGCCAGGGGTGAGTAGTAAAAGGCATAAAAAAGAATGCCCCCGGCGATGGCTAACACGGTGCGAACCGCTCCGCGCACCCATATCCCTCCGGTGTTTGGAAAGTTTTTGAAGTAGTATTTCAGAATGAATGCCGCCAGGATGAAGAAGCCGCTGATCTCGCCGGTGTGGATGAACCGGAAATCCGGGCCGTCCGTGTATTGCCCGCCCACGAACGCCTCGTTCCAGACCTGGTTCATGATCCGGGTCAGGATGTAGACGAGGATGATGCCGAGGATGGCGGAAGCGATGAAGACGACGATCCCTTTCCAGAAAACGGCCTTCCCCCCTTTATCCATCTGTTTGAAGGGTTGACCCTCCCACAGGAAATCGAAGGTGATCAGCCAGAAGAGAATGCAGATGACCAGCCCGAGGCTGAAGAAGGCGCTTCCGGTGCCGGCGAATTCATTCCACCAGGGAGCAACCCCGGCCTTGCTCTGAGCGGGATAAAATAAATGGCAGACGTGCGGATGGAACAGGACCGAAAAGATGATGGTCGCAAAGAAGAAAACCGCGAAGAACCGGGACCAGGCGGCCACGCCACGGTCGGCGCCCTGCCAGGGCCAACCACCGAACCCGGTCTTCCAGAAAATGGTCATCCAGATGAACGCGGTTAAATAATAAACGATGGCTGTGCACGCGTTTTCCCGGGCGACGAAGAATTCCGCCCCTATGCCGCCGCCGGCGATGATGGACTGGGGACTGAAGTAGGCGATACCGAACTTACCGATAAATCCCCAAAAGATGACGTAAAAAATGACTAGCATGAGAATGACGGCCGACACCGTGAGGTAAATACCCCTCCCCACGCGTGATTGGACTTTCTCCCGGGCCGGGAATGGATAAAAATCACCGATGTTGGTGATCATCAGGATGGCGGCAACCAGTGTTACCACAAGAGAAAACCCGTACATGGGCGTGTATAGCTTCATCACTGCGTTCGGGTTCAAGAAGATGTACCAGAGCAGCCACACCAGGAAAAAGACCGCCACCGCGTTGATCAAGCCAAATAAATAATTAAATTGCCCTTCTTTTTCTTCCGGTTTCACCATATTTCCCCCTATGTTTTCGCATCCGTTCATGACCGTTAGCTTCCCAGATTGCCCGCATCTCCGGTCGGAGAAGCATAATCCGGAGGGAGGGACGGATGCTCACGCCAGATTCGCCCCTCCGCCGGAAATAAGCTTGCCGTTGACCGGAAACAGGTTTTAAAAAACCACCGTATCCCCATTGGTCAGGAACACGTTGCTCGCCTTGGCAACTGTCGATTGCTTCTTGTAGCCCTTGTATTTGTCAGTTCCCTTGACGATGGGAATCCCCGCCTCGGTCGCCTTTTCGGCCCAGATCCAGCCGGTGCAGTGGTTGCAGCCGACCTTTTTCAGTCCAAACGCCTTGACCCCCTTGATGATGTCGTCAAACTTGGGTTCCCAGGTTTCGAAAAGGGTGATGTGGAGGCCGCCGTAGCAGCCGTAAGGCTGATAGCCTTCGATGTTGCTCTTCGCCCAGGCCAGAAGCGAGAGAATGCCGGGGTGGCAGCATCCGGTAACGGTGACGATGCCCTTGTCCTTGACGTTGAAGTAAAGGATGTTCTCTCCTTTCACCCGCAGAAGAATGGGGACGTCGAACATCCGCACCGCCACACCCGGCATCAGGGGATAGATCCCGGTCCCGTTCTCCCCCTCCGGATCGCAGAGCACCATCTTGCCCTTGTGAGGGAAATCGTTCTTGCAGATCATGACGTCTTTTCCCTCTTTGTTCTTCGCGGTGAGTTTGCCGCCCTTAATCAGCTGCATATCCTCGGGGTAAAAGGTCTTGGGCGCGTAGATGGTGATGTCTTGCTTATGTTTTAGGGTTGATTCGATCCCCCAGAGGTGGTCCAGGTGCCAATGGGAGATCACCATGAACTCGATCTCTCCGCTCTTGAGCATGGCCGGGATTTTGTTCATCTCCCAGATGTAGTCCATCCACTGGTTGTTCCAACCGGTGTCGAGAAGAAATTTCCGCTCTTTTCCATCCAGCTGGGTGACCGTGACCAGCGCCGAGTATCCGCCGGCATTGTCCCACTCCCAGGGAATGGTGTACTGGTTAGTCATGCCGCCGCCGTAGTCGGTCATGTCTTTTTTAAATTGGTCGTTGTTGAACCAGCTGGTTTCCGTAAGTACATCCACCTTGAGGCTCTTGATTTCACCCATATCCGTTTTCTTAGCCGCCTTCGCCTCCGGCAGCAGGGCGCCGGCAGTTCCGGAAACCGCCGCCATCGCGCCGGTGGCCGCCAAGGACTTTAAAAAGTTCCTTCGTTTCATTGTGACCTCCTTTCTGTAAACTTTTAAATAATGTTGAATTTCACGCTTGGGCACCGGAATACGCCCGGTATGCCACCGGTCCGAAAACCACTTGCTTTGGAATATTCTAAGCAAAAAAAATGCCAAGAATGACACACTCCTCTAAAACCGATATAACCAATTGATTTTATTTAATATTTGATATCATCTCGAGGAGACATAAGGCAAAAAACAGAAAAAAGGGGAACGGATTGAACCCATATGAAAAATGAATGGGGGTAATTCGTCGCTGCTTCTATGGATCAATTGAGAATGGGCCGGATCTGTTCCACTGGATATCCAGCATGTTCGATCCCAATTCGGCACAAGAGGTTGGAATCGCTTAAAAATCGATAGATACCGGAAGGGTCGCCTGGGCCGCAAATTGCTTTGACAGGACAGGCTATGGTTGTTATGAATTAATAATCGATATCGATATGCTTGGCATTAAAGCTAGGGTGACATCCGGTGGATCCCAATCACATCATTCTCGACAGCATAACGGACGGAGTTTTTACGGTCGATCTAAACCTGACGATCACGTCATTCAACCGGTCGGCGGAGGAAATCACGGGGATTCCCCGGGCGGAGGCAATTGGAAAGCCCTGCTTCGAAGTTCTCCGGGCCAACATTTGTGAAAGCGGGTGTATGCTGCGCCGAACCCTAGAGACCGAGACCCCGATTTTCAACATCCCGGTTCACATTTACCGCGCGGACAAAAAACAGATCCCCATTAGTGTCACCACCGCCATCCTCCGCAATGACGAGGGACGGATAGCGGGCGTGGTGGAGACCTTCCGGGACTTGAGCGCCGTCCGGAGCCTTCAAAAGGCGCTTCTCAAACAACACCGGTTCGAGGACATCGTTAGCAAAAACCCAAGGATGCTCTCCATTTTTTCGGTCCTGCCCCAGATCGCAGAAAGCGACAGCACCGTCCTTATCGAAGGGCCCAGCGGAACCGGAAAAGAACTGATCGCCCGTGCCATTCACCACCACAGCCGAAAAAAATCCGGGCCCTTCGTGGCGGTCAATTGTGGAGCCCTGCCCGATAGCCTCATCGAGTCCGAACTCTTCGGCTACAAGGCAGGGGCCTTCACGGATGCCAAGAAGGACAAGCCCGGACGGTTCGCCCGGGCCCAGGACGGCACCATCTTGCTGGACGAAATCGGGGATGTTTCCCCAGCGGTCCAAGTCCGCCTTCTTCGGGTCCTGGAGGAGAAGGCTTACGAGCCCCTGGGTTCCACGGAAAAGCAATCCACCAACGCCCGCGTCGTCGCTGCGACCCATCGTGACCTGGGCCGATGGGTCAGAGAAGATCGCTTCAGGGAAGATCTCTTTTTCCGGATCAACGTGATCAAGTTGACCCTCCCTCCCCTGAAGGAGCGGAAGGAAGACATCCCGCTGCTTGCGGATCACTTCATTGAGCGGTTCAACTACCGGACCGGAAAACAGATCCTCGGAATCACTCATGAAGCCATGGCTGCCTTGATGCTATACGATTGGCCGGGAAACATCCGCGAACTTGAAAATGCCATCGAGCACGCCTTCGTGCTTTGCCATGACGAACTCATCCACGCTTCAAATCTGCCTTCCCACATCGCCCCGGACCCGGGGTTGGTCCAGATATCGGCCGGATTGAGCTTGAAGGAAATCGAAAAGCATGCGATCCTCGAGGCCTTAGAAAAGCACGGCTGGAAAAAGATCAAAACCGCCCGGGAATTGGGCATCGACAAAAATACCCTTCGTCGTAAAATCCGGTCTTTGGGAATCACCCCTCGTGCCTGAAGGAATCACGACCATTGCTGACATCTACAAGTGATCACTGGATATAGGCCTGATCCGAGACTTCAATGAATGAGTCCCGCCCTTGATGAACAATGCCTGGATCAATCTCAATGAATTTTGCATTGTCATTAGGAAGGGGTATCGATTTTGCCTTCAAAAGCGGCTTTTTTATCATGAGGAGGAAAGGTTTAAAAAAAAATGAAAATAGTTGAATTTTTTTCTTGCCTTTTAAAAAAAAACGTTTATATTCGCGCCTAATCAAGCTGATGAATTGGGGTTATCGGCTTGCAGATACACAACCCATAGTATGCCGGCGTTAAAAAGTCGGTCAAAAAAAGGAGGAAAACATGCAGCGCGCCAACCGGATGCTCAGAAGATCCATGCGGCCCCCGTCGAAAGAAATGAGCGGAGACAATGACGAGGAACCACTAGGTACCAAGCCGGATTCCGGCGAAATCAAAAACCTTAATTCCCCCCATTCTCCCCCTCTTCGAAGGGTATTGACCCTTATTTCGACTGAAAAACGGGCACCTCGAACCACCCAAAAAACAAAAAATTTTCGAAAAAAGTTCTACCAAGGCATCCCGAGCCAGCTCTGGAACGACTGGCACTGGCAGGTGGGAAACCGTATCCGATCAATTTCGCAACTCAAGGTGATGCTCAATCTGAGCGAAAATGAAGAAGCGGCTTTGTCGCTGGACGGTCATAAGCTCCCTGTAGGGGTGACTCCGTATTACATGAGTCTTTTTTCCACAACGGACCCATCCCACCCGTTGCGCCGGACGATGATCCCGACGATGCAGGAGATGGATAGAAGTCCGATGGAAGCTGAAGATCCATTAGGGGAAGACTCGCAGAGCCCTGTTCCAGGCCTGGTACACCGTTATCCGGACCGCGTTCTTCTTTTGGTTCATGACTTCTGTGCCGCGTATTGCCGGTATTGCACCCGTTCGCGCACGGTCGGGCATGGAAAAGTACTTCCGGACCGCAGGCGTTTTGAAGCGGCACTTGAATACATCCGGTCCAAAGAAACGATTCGGGATGTGCTCATTTCGGGCGGGGATCCGCTTCTGCTCGGCGACAAGCGGATCGATTGGATTTTGACCCGGCTCAGGCAGATTCCCCATGTCGAAATCATCCGGTTGGGAACAAAAGTGCCGGCGGTATTGCCGCAGCGCATAACCCCCAAGCTTGTAAAGATGCTGCAACACCATCATCCCCTATGGATGAGCCTTCATTTCACGCATCCGGATGAGTGCACGCCTGAAACGTATCGGGCATGCAGCATGCTGGCGGATGCCGGTATTCCACTTGGATCTCAAACCGTGTTGCTCAAAGGAATCAATGATTCAGTAGAAACGATGAAGGCCCTGGTTCATCACCTGATGCGGATGCGGGTTCGACCGTATTATCTGTATCAGTGCGACCCCATCGTGGGATCGAGCCATTTCCGGACCCCACTGGAAAAAGGGCTCGAAATCATCCGAGGCCTGCGAGGCTTCACCAGCGGCTATGCCGTCCCCCATTATGTGGTGGATATCCCCGGAGGAGGCGGCAAGATTCCACTTTCCCCGGACTATGTGTGCGAGCGCCAGGGGGATGAATTGATCCTTCGAAATTATGAAGGGAAACAATTCCGGTATCCTGATCCGGCTAAAAATGAAGCCGTGCTTCTCGAAAAAACCGTATTTGAAGGACCGGCAGACCCGGTGCTTCCACTGGACATGAATCTAACAGGTGTGTGCAACATCGATGAACATCGGCCTGACCTATGACCTCCGTTCGCAATATCTGGCCCAAGGATATAATGAAGAATCGACAGCGGAGTTCGACCGGGATGACACCATAGATGCCATCGAACAGACGCTGCAATCCCTTGGCCACGCCACGTTTCGAATCGGCAACCATTATGAGTTGGTGCGGCAGCTATCAGAGGGAAAACGCTGGGATCTGGTCTTCAACATAGCTGAAGGACTTTACGGCATCGGCAGGGAAGCTCAGGTCCCTGCCGTGCTTGACGCCTTTCAGATTCCGTATACATTCTCGGATCCCATGGTCATGTCGCTGACGCTTCACAAAGCCATGACAAAGCGGGTTATTCGGGATGCCGGGTTGCCCACCCCCGATTTTGCACTCCTGGAACACCCTCAGGATATTGCATCGGTTGATTTTCCTCCCCCGTATTTCATTAAACCCGTTGCAGAGGGGACAGGAAAAGGGATAACATCGGCTTCCATTATTCATGAACGGAAGGAGCTTGCCGCACGCAGTGCCGCCCTGATTAAAACCTACCGTCAACGTGTGCTGGTGGAGCGGTTTCTTCCAGGCCGCGAGTTTACAGTGGGCATCGTTGGAACCGGGCCGGATGCCGAAGTCCTGGGGACCATAGAGGTTGTGCTTCGTGATAATGCTGAACCGGGCGTCTATTCATATGTGAATAAAGAACAATGCGAAGAGCTGGTGGAATACCGGCTGGTGAGCCCTGAAAAGAATCCTTCCGTGAAAGAGGCGGAATCCATTTCGCTTGCCGCCTGGAAGATCCTGGAGTGCCGCGACGGGGGCCGCATCGATCTTCGCTGCGACGAACACGGCCGTCCGCAGTTTATAGAAATCAATCCGTTGGCCGGGCTCCATCCCGAACATTCGGATCTTCCCATCATCTGTAATTTGCTGGGGATCCCTTACATCAAATTGATCGAAAAAATTCTTACTTCCGCCTGCGAGCGTGTCAACACCTGAGATACTTTAATTGAAAGACGGCTTATGCATGTAACGATCGTCCATGCCGCACTGACTGAGAAAAGCTCCGTGGATGATCTTGACGTGCTGGCTCAGGTTGAAGCGGTGACGAATGCCCTGAACATCCTATGCCATGAGGTCAGCGTCGCAACCTGCAATGTTGACTTATCGGATATTCAGCGCCGGTTGCGCCGGCTTCGCCCGGATCTTGTTTTCAACCTGGTGGAAACCATCGCCGGTCATGGAAGGCTCATTCATCTCTTTCCTGCGATGCTCGACACCTTGTCCATCCCCTACACCGGTTCAAGCACCGAAACATTATGGATGACTTCCCATAAGGTGATGGCCAAGGATCGGATGTCGGCCGCAGGATTGCCGACCCCTCCCTGGATCGGGCCTTATCCAAACACCTATCCGTCGTTTTTCGGGCCGAAACCCGATCACAAAGATTGCCGCCCAATGGCCTGGATCGTTAAATCACTTTGGGAGCATGCTTCGGTGGGGTTGGATGAGAATCGGATCATCAGGGGAAAAACAGCAGAACAGATCCGGGAGATACTACAAATCAGTGCATCCGAGCTTGGCGGAGCCTGCTTTGCCGAGATGTTCATTGACGGCAGGGAGTTTAACATTGCGCTCATGGACGGCCCCAAAGGGCCCTTTGTACTTCCTGCGGCTGAAATCTATTTTGAAGGATATGAACACCAACCGAAAATCGTTTGCTATCGAGCCAAGTGGGAAGCCGAGTCCTGGGAATACAGTCATACGGTCAGGCGCTTTGACGTTCCGGCCAAAGATGAATCTCTGATCAAGCAATTATCGGACATGTCTCTCGACTGCTGGAGACTTTTCGGCATTACCGGCTATGCACGGGTCGATTTCCGGGTGGATCCGGAGGGAAAGCCAACGATTCTGGAAGTCAACGCCAACCCCTGCCTAAGTCCCGATGCGGGATTTGCCGCTGCTGCGGAACATCAGGGCATCCCTTATTCCGAAATGGTCCAATGCATCCTTAATGCCGCCATGGCAAGGTAAGGGCATGCCCTTCCATTCAATCCGATTTCGAGACGAAGTCGTCATAAAAGACCCGGCTCGCATCCGAGAGCTTATCATCCGAACAGGCTTTTTCACCCCTGCTGAAACGGATATTGCCGAAGAACTCGTTCAAACGAGGTTGGAAATCGGGGATAAAAGCGGCTATTTTTTTATTCTCGCCGAAAAGGGGGAACTCCTTGCCGGCTATACCTGCTTCGGCCCGATCCCACTTACGGAAATGAGCCATGATCTTTACTGGATCGCCGTCCATCCGGATTTTCAGGGGGAAGGGCTCGGCCGGAAGCTGATGGAAAAAAGTGAAAAACGAATTCGTGAAGCGGGTGGAACCAGAATCTATGTGGAAACCTCCAGCCGCGATCAATATGCCGGGACCCGCGCTTTTTATGAAACCTTAGGCTACCGGCAGGAAGCCGTCATTTCCGACTTCTACCGTCCCGGCGACAGCAAGGTTATTTATTGCAAAGTGGTCGGTTGATCTAAACCGGACTTCTTAAATGATATCTCCATCCCAGAGCTTTTCGCAAAAAATCTTCCAGGGCAATATCGTGAGGATTTTCGACACTTTCCTGGGCACCGGCTCCCTGCAGACGATAAACCCTTTTTTGCATTTCCATTCTTCTTGAAAAAGATGAAGCCCCGCTGTCCGATCTCCGACAAAAGCAGATGCCTTGATCTCAATTGCAACTTCGGCATCCCCTAAGATGAGGTCCACTTCGGATTGGCTGGCCGTCCTCCAGAAACTCATCTCAAACTCTTTTCGGCTGTAATGGCGGTATGCCCAGCATTCCTGGAAGATGAAATGTTCAAACGCCCTTCCATAGGAAGGGGTCCCGGGCAAAAGACTCTTGTAATTCAACAAACCTGAAACCAGACCCATATCAAAGAAATAAAATTTGGATGTTTCAATCAGTCTTCTTTTTTTTGCTTTTCCCCATGCCGGCAGTTGCCGACCGATCAAAGTGTCTTCAAGGATTTGATAATATTGCCGGATGGTTTTTACGGAAACGCCTGCCTCTCTCGCAGCGTTTGAATAATTTAATAGCATCCCGTTTGAAAGAGCGGCGCTTTGCAGGAACCGGGAAAAAGCGGGAAGGTTGCGGGTGAGGGCTTCGGCCTGAATCTCCTCTTTGAGGTAATCGTGGACATAGGCCTTCAAATCCATTTCACTATCCGGAGATAGATAATGGGCAGGGATCAGGCCGGCAACAAGCGCCCGGTCCAAGTCAAAATCCTTGAGCTCCTTAGTGACGAATGGAAAAAGTTCGAACCGCCATGCCCTGCCGCCTAAAAGAGCGGTCATGCTTCGCTTAAATTTCCGCGCACTGGAGCCGGATAAAATGAATTGAAATTCTTTGTTTTCAATAAGATAATGAATTTCGTCCATCAAGTGCGGAATCTTTTGCACCTCGTCAATGACGATGGTTTTTGCAACTTGGGCGCCGATGATTTGACGAAGCAGCATCGGATTCTGGGTCAGTCGAAGAAAGATGTCATAGTCTAATAAATCGATCCAAAGCGCCTTGGGGAATTGCGTCTTTAATAACGTGGTTTTTCCTGTTTTTCGGGGGCCCCATAAAAATGCAGACCGGTTCGGAGGCAAATCGATTTTTTGGATACGAGGGATTGTTTCTGTTTTTTGCATGTGGCTTCACTAAGATATTTGAATCCATTAGTCAAGATATTTGTGATAATTGGGATATCATGTCTCGGATATCATAAACGACGACGCGGTATATCAGTCCGATTGCACCGACCCACTCCCTAAAAGATCAGGCTACCGGCAGGAGGCCGTCATTTCCGACTTCTACCGTCCCGGCGACAGCAAGGTGATCTACTGTAAAATTGCAGATGAATATCGATCGAGCAATATGGCGACTTTAAATGAGCATTAATTCTTTCGATCGACACTCCGGCGATTCGTGCAATAACCTGTCAATCAGTTGACTTTGATGGATCGAATGACATAGAATAAATTCGTCCGTCAATGAAGCCCCGCTCTTTAGAGCTGGAAGCTTCACGCATAATCAATAGGGACTAAATGATGGCAACGATTGCGGTTGTTGGATCCGGGTATTGGGGAAAAAATTTAATTCGCAATTTTCACGATCTTGGAACACTATCTCTTATCTGTGATAAAAACGAGACCCTCCTTTCCGGATTTAAGAAACAGTATCCAAACGTCGATGTTTGTTTGGCTTTTCACGATGTGATGGGTCGGCCCGACATTGATGGAGTTGTAATCGCCACACCTGCCGAGACCCATTTTCCACTTGTCCGGGAAGCACTTTTAGCGGGAAAACATGTCTTTGCTGAAAAACCGCTCGTCTTACACGAACATGAAGCAGCTGAATTAATCGAATTGGCGAAAGCCAAATCGCTTGTGCTGATGGTCGGACATTTACTGCAATACCACCCGGCCTTCATTCGTCTGAAAGAGCTCATAAGATCCGGAGAGCTCGGCCGAATTAATTATATCTATTCAAATCGGTTGAATCTTGGAAAAATACGCCGGGAAGAAAACATATTATGGTCTTTTGCTCCCCATGACGTTTCCATGATCCTATCATTGGCCGGGGAAGATCCGGAATCCGTTATCGCGACAGGGGGAAATTATCTGCATCGAAAAATTGCGGATGTCACAACAACCCATCTTATTTTCCCCTCCGGCTTGCGGGCGCACATCTTCGTCTCTTGGCTTCATCCATTCAAGGAACAAAAACTGGTGGTGGTTGGCGACCGTAAAATGGCGGTATTTGATGACACTCAGCCATGGGAGGATAAGCTTCACCTGTTTGCCCATGAAATCAAATGGCAGAATAACATTCCTGTTCCGACAAAAGCAGATCCTGAGCGGGTTGAAATACCGCGAGAAGAACCCCTTCGCAGTGAATGCCGGCATTTCCTAAATTGCATTGAAAAAAACATTCGCCCTATCACTGATGGGGAAGAAGGATTGAGAGTATTAAGAGTTTTAAACGCTGCCCAGAACTCTCTCGTTAACAATGGGGAGTCAATAGATCTTATAAAGGCGGACCAAGTATCAAAGGATGAAAAAAGACTGCTGAAAGTTCATCCACCTATTGAAAAAGAACCTTCTGATTTTTTCGTCCATCCAAGCTCGGTAATTGATGAAGGATGCGAAATCGGATCCGGGACGAAAATATGGCATTTTTCTCATATCCTGCCCGGAAGCAAAATCGGAACAAATTGCAATATCGGCCAAAATGCCATGATCGGCCCTGATGTGATTATCGGAAGCGGGTGCAAAATTCAAAACAATGTTTCGATTTTTAAAGGGGTGACCTTGGAGGACTATGTATTTTGCGGGCCTTCGATGGTTTTTACCAACGTATACAACCCAAGGGCTCACATTTCACGCATGAGCCAAATTCGTAAAACCCTTGTGAGGAAAGGGGCCACCATCGGGGCGAATGCCACCATTATCTGCGGAGTGACTGTCGGACAATATGCTTTCGTAGGAGCTGGCAGCACTGTGAATAAAGACATCCCGGATCACGCTCTCGTGGTTGGCATACCGGCTCATCAAATCGGATGGGTATGTGCATGCGGGGAAAGGCTTCAGGAGCCAATGCTCTGCAGGGTATGCGGGAATCATTATATTAAAGAGAACGAAGGCTTGAAGATAGTTGAGAATAGATCAAAATAAAAAAAAATAAAAAGGATATGATAAATGTTAAACAGGTTTCCAAGGAAATTTCTTTTATTGTACTTTTTCTTTAGTAAACCATAATAAGAATAAAGTGAACAGAGAAGTTCGATCAGTTCTGTTTGTGACAACCAGCTTTCCACGCTTTAAAGGTGATTTTGCTGGCAGTTTTGTTTTCAGGTTTGCCAAGTATTTAGTACGTGACGGTATTAAGGTAACCGTACTAGCACCAGGTGCACACGGTTATCCTTCTTCAGATGAAATTGATGATATCCAAATTTATCGTTTTCCATATTTTTTCCCGATTCGATATCAGCGTCTAGCATATGACGGCGGCGGGATAATGGCAAACATTCGAAATTCATGGTTGGCCAGAATTCAGATTCCTATACTTTTTTTTTCCGCAGTTCGGTCGATTATTCGTCACCAGATCCGCTGTCAACTCATTCACTGTCACTGGACACCGATGTCTTTTGCAGCCTTATTGGCCCGATCCTTTAGTCGGGTCAAATTGCCAATTATCTTGACTAATTGGGGATCGGATACCCGGCTTTTGCCTGCCTATCTTACAAGATGGATTGTTTCTCGTGTCGACGGATGTATCTCTACCGCAACTGAAACGGACGAACACTTGCTTTCTGCAGGTTATACGAAATTTCGACGCATTATGGCTCCAATTGACGAAGAGCGGTTTTCTCGAATTAATGTTAAACCCGATCTGCTAAACGAGTTAAATATACGTAATGATATCCCTATTCTAGCATTCATTGGAAGGCTGACAGACTTTAAAGATCCGATAACCCTTATTAGGGCTTGTGCCCTTCTGCGACAGCAACGTGTTCCTTTCATATCATTGATCATGGGAGATGGAGATCTGATGTCGGCCTGTCGACGGGAAATAGAATATGGAAAACTGCAAAAGCAGGTTTTTCTTTTAGGAACGAGAAGCGATCCGGAAAGGCTCCTGCGAATTGCAAATGTTCTTGTTCACGTCAGCCCGATTGAAAATACATGGGCAAATGTAATTGCTGAGGCAATGTTTATGGAAGTACCGGTTATCATGTCTGATGCCGGATATACCAGGCGCTTATTCAGTCATAAGCGTGATTGCCTTATCATTCCTGCTTCCAACCCAGAAGCGTTGGCGAAAGCATTTCATTCCCTTATCAGTGATGTGGATTTATCTTTAAAACTGACAAACGGTGCAAAAATGCTTCTGCGCCAGCGCAAAAAAGACAGTAAAAGCATTGTTGCAGACACAAAAACTTATTATAAAGAAATTATAAATGCGAGGTAGAGAAAAATCATGAATGAAATGAAAATAAATGAAAAACGTATCTTTATTACTGGAGGGGCCGGATTTATTGGGTCAGCTTTAGTTGGCAGACTTCTTGAGACCAACCAAATAACTGTCTATGATAATTTTTCCCGTGATTCGCTTAAGGAAAAATCCTACCGGAATCATCCCAACTTAACCGTTGTTGAAGGTAACATCTTGGATTCAAATCTCCTGAACGAAGCAATCCAGGGTTCAGATCTTGTCATCCATTGCGCTGCCATTGCAGGTATCGATACTGTCATAAAAAGTCCGGTGACAACCATGCAGGTCAACTTAATTGGGTCTGCTAATCTCATGGAAGCCGCTTCAAAAGTTAAGAGTTGTAAGCGGATCATATGCTTTTCAACAAGCGAAGTTTTCGGCCAGCAAGCGTTTCGATCGTCTGAAACGGATAATCCGATTATAGGACAGGTAGGTGAGGCTCGGTGGACTTATGCTGTCAGCAAGTTGGCAGAAGAGCACTTAGCAATGGCATATTATCAGGAAAAACAACTTCCTATTACTATTGTTCGACCATTTAATATTTACGGTCCGGGACAGGTCGGAGAAGGCGCACTGCGCACATTCGTTATTCGAGCCCTGCAAAATTATCCCATTGAAATACATGGGGATGGCACACAAATCCGAGCTTGGTGTTATATTGATGATATTATTGATGGGGTCTTATTAGCGATGACACATCAGAGAGCTATTGGTGAATCGTTTAATATCGGCAACCAGAAAGCAGTCATGACCATTTTTGGTTTGGCAAATACCGTGGTTCGGGTTCTAAATTCTAATTCACCAATCATTTTCACGCAAAAAAATTATGCAGATGTGGAACTCCGAGTGCCATTGGTTCGAAAGGCTAAAGAAATTCTCGGATTTGAAGCGAAAATTGATTTAGATGAGGGAATTTGTCGGACAGCCGACTTTTTTAGAAAGCAAATGAAATGATCCGATTGACCATTCCATCTATTGAAAAGGAGGATTTGGAGACTGTATGCGAGGTGCTGGAGTCGGGTTATTTAACGCAAGGATCCTATGTGCATGATTTTGAAGATGCTATTGCTGATTATGTAAAAACCAAGCACGTAGTTGCTGTCAGTAGTTGTACGGCAGCCCTTCACTTATCCTTGCTAAGCCTAGGCTTAAAAACAGGGGATTTGGCTGTGGTCACGACCTATTCCTGGATTGCAACGGCCAATGTGATCGAGCTATGCGGTGCACAACCGGTATTTGTGGATATATGCCCGGATACCTTCAATATGGATCCTAACCGCCTTGAAACCGTTTTAAAAAACTTGAGGAAAACCATTAAAAGATCAAAGCAATTAAAAGCGATTATTCCGGTACACGCTTTCGGGCAGGCAGCGAATATGCCGGAAATAATAAGGATCTCCGAACAATATGGAATACCCGTCGTTGAAGATGCAGCATGCGCCTTGGGCGCTTCGATCGGCGGTTGTCAAGCAGGTAACTGGGGTATCATGGGCTGTTTTAGCTTCCATCCGAGAAAAGCGATAACAACAGGTGAGGGCGGGGCCGTGGCAACAAAGGAGAAGTCGCTGGCTGATCGGATACGTACTTTGCGAAATCATGGCCAAGACGCTACATCAAAAAATGTTCATTTTATCATACCTGGCTTTAATTATCGAATGACCGATTTCCAGGCGGCGATGGGGATTAGGCAACTTCATAAACTTGACCGCATAATTGCTTCACGTCGGCGCTTAGCAGAAAATTATAATTCTTTATTGTCCCAAACACCAGTGACGGCACCGAATATATCTTCCGGAAGTGAACATATATATCAGTCTTATGTAATCCTTTTGCCTGCACAGCTGAAACGCCGACGAAATTCAATGATTGATTACATGAGGCGACAGGGAATAGAGACGAGTATTGGTACATTGCATATACCGATGACAAATTACTTCCAAAATAGGTACGGTTACAAAATCGGCGATTTCCCTGTGACCGATGATGTCTTTGCACGGTCGATCTCATTGCCGATGTATGAGAACCTTACGGAAGCAAATCAGATTCAGGTTGTTAAAACACTATCCAGATTTATTGAAGATAGCTGAAAGAGCCTAACCGCATGAAAAAAGGCTCCCATGGTACAGGGATTTTTAAAAACTCCGATTTCCGGAAGGTTGGGAAGGAAGTTGTTTTTGAACCAGGTGTTCTTGTTTTTCATCCGGAAAACATCGAAATCGGAGCTCACGTGTATATAGGGCATAATACCATCCTTAAAGGATACTATAATAACAGGATGGAGATAGGCTCAGGAACTTGGATTGGCCAGCAGTGTTTTTTCCATAGTGCCGGCGGTATTTCAATCGGAATGAATGTAGGTATAGGACCAGCAGTTAAGATTATCACATCTTGCCATATCGATGAAGGAAGAGAAAAACCCCTGCTGCACAGCAGGGTAGCCTTTTTCCCTGTGGTGATAGAAGATGATTGTGATATTGGCGTCGGCGCCATTATACTTCCTGGAGTGACGATTGGTCAGGGAACACAAGTTGGTGCCGGGGCAGTAGTCAATATTAACCTCCCTCCATATTCCGTAGCTGCTGGAGTACCGGTTCGTGTGATACGAACGCGCGTCTGAAATTAAGAAACATCACTATTCATATTCGACACGGTTTTATCAGATGCATAAAGCTCTTTATGCGTGGTTAAAACGACAGCGTCTTTTAATCACTCGCTTATTAACAGTTTTAATCCTGTCCGGACTTGTTTATTGGGGGGTGAAGCATCGAATAGCAATTCAGCAGGCATTTATGGCTATGCATATTATTAAGCTTTTTAGCCTTTTTCTGTTGATCATGATCGGTCTTATTTTTGCAACATGGAGCTTTACGTATCTAGTTAGAGCAATGGGCTACCGGTTCAGATATTCAGACGGTTATCATAGCTTAAATCTTACACAGATGGCGTCTATGGCTCCCGGCAGAATATGGGGGCTTGCCGGATTGGCCGGTTTGCTCTTGTCACGGGGGATTACAAAAACCGACAGCGCTTTAATCATTTTTCTAAACACGCTATTAATGTTGACAGCCGCTGTTTCAGTAGGTGTTGGCGGACTGATACCGGCAATCGGATGGAAATATACAGCAGTTTGCTTTCTTCCTATGGCAACTCTGATTTGCTGTCGTTCATGGATTGAGAAGTGGCATGGTTGGTTTTCAACGGGAAAGGTTCATCTGCCAACCAATGGACATATTCTGGTTGTCTTTCTGATGGGTGTTTTGAGCTGGATTGCTATTTCCGTATCCTTTGCGCTGACTGTTTATTACAGTAACAAAGAGACATGGCCTATGTCTCCATGGCTCATCGCCAGTTCTTTTTCAGCCGGATACATTGGAGGTTTTCTTAGCATATTCACTCCCTCAGGCCTTGGCGTTCGTGAAGGTATTATCGCTTTTCTTTTGGGAACGGTTTTAACTTCAGAAAAAGCCCTAACTCTGGCGATTATCTATCGGGTCATCCATATGGCGGTACTTTGGATCAATATTTCGGTTACATTGATCGTTTTATTTTTCAGGAAAGAAAAACACTTTCTATCATCAAATTTTAATAAAGAGAATAGAAATAATATGAAAAAATAAATGCCGCTTTTGAATTATTTTTATGAAAAAAATAAATTATGCTTTCAGATTTTTATTGTATTCCATATCGAACCACATTCCAAAAAAAAGAGTCTGCAGCCCACTGACAAGTGTAAAAACAAGCGCCATCGCATTTGTTTTGGGGATGATTCCGGTTGACCCCCAAACATAAAAAAGCCTTCCTAACAAGGGGATGCTCCCGGCAAGGAGTAAGAACGATAAAATGTAAAAAAAGATTAAAGGATGAAAATCCTTAATCACGTATTTAAATATAAGCCTTTGCCAAAAGCCTTTGAATAAAAGCCAAGAAATTCTCGGAATGACTTTTGCCAACCTGATGCCGGATTTCTCGCCGATGTTATAAACCGGTCTAATGTGAACATCTTTTACTTTGAAGTCGTATTGATTTAACTTGATCAGCATGTCATTCGGCATCCCATAATAGCGATAAATTTTATCCAGATCGAGCCGTCTCAAGGCTGTTAAGGAAACAGCGGTATACCCGCTTTGGGAGTCCGCGATGTGCCAATAGCCGGATGCTATTTTCGTCAACAGAGATAAAAAAGAGTTTCCCAGATATCGATAATGAGGGATCATGTTCCAGGCATCGCCAAAAAAGAGTCGATTTCCCTTTGAGTAATCCGCGGCACGCAAAACGACAGGATCGATTACATTCTCAAGATCCCTCGGGTCCATCTGCCCGTCTCCGGCCATAACCGCCGTTACGTCTACATTATGATCTCTAGCCCATTTATATCCGCTCGCGATTGCGCCTCCGACACCCTGATTGTTATCATGTTTGATAAGGGTGATTCGCGGGTCATTTTTAATTTGGATCTCTACAGCTTTTACTGTGTCGTCAGAACTCTTATCGTCAACCACAACGATATGGTCTACAAAATTAGGCATGGTTTCAATAACCCGGCTGATTTGTGTCTCTTCATTATGAGCCGGGACAACGACACAGATTGATTTTTGTTTATACATATTTTTTATCTCTCATATTGCCACTTGGAAGATTTTAAATCCGGCTTTGGAAAAAACCGGTTTTAAATGGTGTTGAAATAAGACTAAAAAATTTGTTTTTGCCTCGTCGTTAAACGAGGTCTGGATCCAGTTGATGAATAAGTCCTCCCTAACAAGAATATAACTAATATCAAATCTTTTGAAAAACATCAAAATCGAGCGAGGTGACTCGGATTTATTGATGTTTTTTTGCAGCTCATTTTTTCCAAAAAAGATCTCTCGTTCGAAATAATATCCTCGATCTCCGATGAAAAGAGCAAGAATTTTGGAATCAGTTGATATGTTTTCGTTTAAATATCGAATGGCGGCATATTCCGGCCAGTATTTTTCGATATATTCATTTCGATTAATAGACCCTGTGATGTAAGGGATAGGTTCGAGATGCCCAAGCTGTTTTGCAATGTAAAGAAAATTTATCAAAAAAAGAAAAACAAGAGATAAAAAAACCAGAATTGAGATTACACCCTTGTTTTGCTTATAGACATGCTCGGATAAGACCTTCTTTATCTGAAACAATCCGATCATGGATAAAATAACGAGAGGAGGCAGAATAGGTCCAATATATCGAATTCTCATGTCTGCAAGAAAAAAACTGATAAATAAAAATAGGACAGAAAATAAAGCCAAAATTTTTTTTTCTGTTTTAGGAAAACCATCATTTCCCGACCGAAATAAGAGAGCAAGCAAAGGTAAAAGACATAGAAATGGATTCAGTTTCCCATCGAAAAGCTTCGGGTTATCGTCTTGCCCCTCAAAAAAGATTCGGATTGGTACCAGAGCAATCTTCCACCACGATTCCTGATAAACAACTTTTCGAATGGCAAAGGGAGCCAAGTTGGAGGGCGATTTTTCCTTAATGTTTTTCGGATCAGTATCTGAATCTGTGACGCGACTGGATTGAAATCTATCGCTGAAAAGAGGGTAAACGGGGTTTTTTGTCCAAATATAGTTGCGCACCATCCATGGGGAGAAAATGATTATGGCGATAAGTGAAAAAAGAAGTCCATACCCCAAGGATTTACATTGATCGAAAAGGCGTTTCCTTGTTTTTCCAAGATAAATGATCGGAACAAAAGACATAAGAAGCATAAAGGAGATGAGTCCGTTGTATTTTATGCCCATGGCAAGACCGCACATAACGGCCGAGAGGATCAACCAGTTCTTCTTTGAGGTTTCGCGCCATCTGAACAAAAACAGCAGGGCTGCCGTTGAAAAAAAGATGAGACCTAAATCCACATAGGCGGTAATGGATAATTTTACTATGACAGGGATTGAAAGGAAAAATAGAGCGCCTATCAGGCCATGTATCGAATCCGTCCTTTTTTTCAAATAGTTATAAATCAGCCATGCCGTCATCAAGGCAAAAGAGAAATGAATCAGGTTAGGGATAATATCGTTTCCAAAGGAAAGGGGAAAAAGATAGAGAAGGTCAAGATTCATTGGATAATATGAGAATGGCCGGTCAGGAATTTCATAAATGCCGCCGTGTTTCAGGTAAAGCTTGGGAATGGCAAGATGATGAGTCAAAGCGTCACGGCTGATTGGTGGAACTGAGGCAAGTATCGTGATCGTTGCCGCAAGCAAAAACAATACCGATAACAGCGAGGACGTATACAATTTATCTTTGGTGATGGATTTCATGGCAAACTATTCTTTAGAATATCAGCGGGAAGGAATCCGGTAAACACTTCTTTGCCGATGACAAATGATGGTGTGGCGATGATCCGATAGTTTAGTCCGAGCCGAATATCTTTTTCCAAATGCTTCATGGTATTGGGAGAAAAAATCTTATTATGAATTTCTCTTGGATCAAGTCCGGCGGATTCGGCGATGGCTTTTAAATCCAATTCGTTTTTATCACCATGTGCGGCTAGAAAAAGGAGGTCGTTGGTTTTCCAAAAAAGGCCTTTGTCTGCGGCGTATATTGCCAGGAGCGCCGTTTTGCCGGCACCAATATGAAAAGGCTTGGGTGCGGCAATTGGATTAAATTCGTGATCGAGCGGATAATGGTGATGCACAATCCGAACATCCTTCGGGTGTGTGGAGGCAAATTGGCGCAGAAAGAAGTTATATTGATAACAGCGAAAACAAAGATAGTCGGAAAAAACATGAATTGTCAGAGTCGGGTTTTCGGCACCCAGCCAGGGATGCCCTTCTTCCGTCAGGCCGTTCGGCAGTTCTGAAGGCATACGAGGGTGAATTTCCCAATAGCGCGGTAAAAAGATCTGAAGTGCGATAAAAATACCTGCCAATGATAAAAGAGCTTTTTTCAACCATTGAGTGGTTCTGAGCGTTGAAAACGCCTGTTTAAGGCACTTCAAAAAGGGGGTTCGATCAAAGCGCCTTCGAATAAACCACGGATAGAACCAAAGCAATAAATTGGCGCCGTAACTGACAATGCATGGAATACAGTAGGCTCGAATTATTTTTATCGAAATGAAGGCAAAGACGATGGATGAAAAGGAGTAAATCATTCCAAGAGTAAAAAGAAAGCACCAAACGCTTCTCCAATTGTCATTATCCTTTCTCATCGCCAAGAGCAATAAGAGATAGAGTAAATAGGCAAAAACACCCCAAAGAGGAGCCGGCAAATTGATCAATACAGACCAGGGGCTTTGAGATACCATATCGCAATTGATGGTGTTCGATATCGCGCAAAAACTGCTGTAGTAGAGGTCGGTGTGAGTGCGGTAATGGGAAATGGACAAATAAATCGAATCGGCGAGCCCGATGAAAGAAAAAAGTAGCGGTTGTAAAAAATAGAGAAGATATGGGAGTTTTTCCGTCTTTTCTTCAGCGTTTGTCATCTGATGGTATATTGCTTTTTTGTTGAAGATGGTTTGTCATAAAATCCATTAACAGGTGGCCATCCAATGGAATTTCGATATCGTGTAAGCAGGCACGGTTTAAAATTTCGGCTGTCTGTGGCAAGGTATAAGACATCAGAAGATTTTGAAGATGCAATGAAGCATTCTTTTTATCTCCTTCCCTGATTCGGTTTTCTACGATTCCCAAGCCGATAATGAGATTTTGAGATTCAAGGGTTTGCGCATATTCGAGAAACCAGGCCGCCTTGGCATAACATTGCTGTTTGCAAAGAGCCATTCCAATCATGAATAAGGCCTTTTTTCTCTCTTTGCTGTTGTAGTCCGAAGAAAAAGCTGCCCGGCGCAAGAGTTCGATCGCTTCCTGATACCGGCCGAAGTGAAGCAATGCCCCGGCTTTTCCGATCAGATAATCGTTTTGTTTCAATTGTATGTTATTCAAACGATCAAGTGTGGTCAAGGCTTCATTTTTCAAGCCTGCGGCGATCTGTGCTCGCAGCTTGCTCAACAGGATTTCGGCATTATCGGGTGAAACGCCAAGAGATCGATCAAAATATACGATTGATTCCTTGATCTTTCCCATTTCCATCATGATCATTCCGATGTTGTTATTGGCCCTCATGACTGTTTTCCATGGAGTTGGAGAGTAGGCAAGCAAAGCCTGCTGATTGAGTCGAATGGCGGATTCGAAGTCTCCTTCGCTTCTGATGGCATGGGAAAGATTGATGTATGGCCTGCTGTTTTGAGGCGCTTTATGAAAAGCGTCTTCCCATAGACTTTTTTCCGTCGCCCATGCCTGGTTACGAATATACGTCCCCATACCAAAGCCAATGATAAGACAGATGAAAAATCCACAAAGAACCTCGCGCATCACGTGGTTTCGTTTTTGATAATAATTTAGCAGCCTTTGAGCGGCAACAGCGACCGGAAAAAAGAGGAAAAGAGAAGGAAGATAATTTCGATGTTCAAAAATGAGCTCAAGCGGCAAAACCGTGGATTCAATCAGATGGTTGATTAAAAAGAACAAAATGGCAAAGGCTATGGCCGGTTGACGCTTATGAATGATCAGAGCGAAAGCCGTTAAAAAAGTTAAAAATAATATGGCTGCAATGGTTGTCCCTGGTGTGAAAAGCGATTGAGAGGCTTGAAAATGATGTTCAACCGACAATCGGGTAGGGACAGGGTAAAAGAGCTGGCTTAAGTAAAAAACAAGGACTCGTGGTTCCGTGAGAAGTCGCTGCCAAAGGGTAAAACTCCTTTCTTTGTATCCGCTTAAGAACTGATTCGGATTTCCGCCGGACAGCCAGAAAAATGCGGCGAGGAGTGATAAAAAAATACACGCTCCAAAGATTAGATCGCGTTTTCGAAACAACGAACCGGTCCGGAAAAAGATGAATTCGATTAAAAAGAGATTAATGGGAAAAAGAATGCTGTTTTCCTTGCTCCCCAGTGCAAGAAGAAATGAAACAAAACACGCAAAAAAAAATATGGCTTTTTTATAATGAGTTTCTTCTATCAAGCGGCCTTTCAGGAAGAAGTAAATTCCCAGCAGGGAAAAAAAAGCGGCCATCTGGGCCATGCGTTGAACGATATAGGTGACGGCCTGAGTTTGAATGGGATTTAGCGCCCAGAAAGCCGTCGCCAAAACCGAAATAAAAAGCTCATTTCCGTTATATTGTCCGCGTATTCGAGGAGTCTTGAACAAAAGGAGGATGCACCGCAAAAGGAGGAGGGCTGTTGAACAATGGATCAAAAGGTTGACAATGTGATATCCGGTGACATTTGATTGGTCGAAAAACCAGTTTAAAGCGAAACTCAGGCATGCCACAGGCCGATAAATGCGCCCAGGCTCCATTGGATAGGCGAAAAAGGTCTGATAAATAGAGGATGGATCGAGGCTTTTGAGGTGCAATCGAGCGTTGAAAATGATATTCGGGAAGTCGTCAAGATGCCAGAAAGCGGAGAAGCTGTTCCCGTATGAGACCACAAGCAGGACAATTAACAACGCAGTGATTGATGCCCCGTTTTTTGCTGTTCGAGGTTTTTCGGTTTGCTGCAATAGATTCCAGGCCACGCCTTAATCCATGTTATTCCGGTTTTGAGGTTCATTTAAATAAGCCCGGCAGTCGTTCTGTTTAGCGAGAGCCATTGCGGTATGCCGGCGGACAAAGGGATTCAACAGTTGGATATCGATTGGGATCTCTTTAGGGTCGGCCATCGAAGAGGAAAGACTTTTAAGCACCTGTTCCATTGGATAATTATCGGCCATTTCCAACACTGTTTTTTCTGCACCAAGTTGATTGCCGGTCAGCAGGTCATTTTCAATGGCGCAAAGGGAGCCGGTGATGCTGAATTTAGCGGTTTGTCTGAGAAAAAAATCGGCTTGTCGATAATGTTTTAACAGTGTGAGCGCTCTTCCGATCCCTATCATCGACTCGACTGAAAGAGGCTGCTTCATTTGAATGTTGCGAAATATATGAAGAGCTTCCGTTGGCCGGTTGAGTTTAAGAAGTATTGTGCCCTGAAGGTGAAGAATATTTAAGGGGGGATTCTGTTGCCCATGGTTGGCGATGTAATGGAGCGCTTCCTCCATTTGATTGAGATGCAGCAGGGTTAAGATAAGATTCGTAAGTGCTTCAAAATTATCCGGTTTAAATTGAAGGCTTTTTTTGAAAAAATCAGAAGCCGACTCAAAGTTTCCTCTACGATAATAGACAACTCCTCGTCCATTGAATGATAATGCTCCGGCATTGTTAATCGTCGGAAATCGACGATCATAGGCCTGTTCGCTTAATCGAAGCGCTTCTTCCAATTTATTTGATCTATATAATGCCTTGGCCAGGTTGATGGCTGCACGACCGCTGTTCGGCGCTTTGGATAGGGCATCTCTCCATAAGCTTTCTTCTGATACCCATGCGCTGTTCCGGATATAGGTGTTTATTCCCAGAAAAATGACAATAAGGGGAATAACGGCGGCGATTGCACTTCGCCATTTTATATTCAGATTCTGATTCGTTGTGATGCGTGTTATCCAGGCAGCGGCGGGTAAAAACAAAAACAAAGAGGGAAGATAATTTCGATGTTCGAAAATCAGTTCCAACGGCAGGATAGTCGATTCGATCAGATGGGCAGTAAAAAAAAAGAGGATGCC
>JAZDGS010000039.1:0-3134 GCA_043806755.1 Pseudomonadota bacterium
TTCAAGAATATGGCCTATGGACTTAAAATCCGGCGCATGCCGAAAACCGAAATCGAGAGACGGGTTCTCAATGCGGCAAAGATTCTGGAGTTGACCGATTTCTTAAACCGAAAACCGAGAGAGCTTTCCGGCGGGCAACGCCAGCGCGTGGCCATGGGACGATGCATCGTAAGGGAACCCAAGGCCTTTTTATTTGATGAACCGCTCAGCAACCTGGACGCCAAGTTGCGCGTTCAGATGCGTCTTGAAATTCGAAAACTTCATGAAAATCTTCGGATCACCAGTATCTATGTCACTCATGACCAGGTGGAAGCGATGACGTTAGGAGATCGGCTTCTGATCATGGATAAAGGGTTTGCCGAACAGATCGGATCACCACTTGAGGTGTATAAGCGCCCTTCGAATACATTCGTGGCGGGATTTATCGGCTCTCCGGCCATGAATTTTTTTGAAGGTTCGGTGAGCCAAGACGGAAAAGAGATCGAGGCCTCAGGAATGCTCAGGCTCCCCCTTCCCATGGAAGGGATTCCAGAGTATCGAGGGAAACCGGTCTTATTTGGGATCCGGCCGGAACATCTGGCACTTTCCGATGAGGGATCAGGTCAGATCCATTGTAATGTCGATCACACGGAAATGCTTGGGGCTGATACGCTGGTTCATGGATACCTGCCTGATCGAAAAACACCGCTGACTCTCCGGCTTTCCGATATCTACCGGATTGAGCGAAATGCCGGATTAGTGCTTTCGGTATCCCCTGAAAAACTCCATCTCTTTGACAAGGAAAACAAAAAAAGGATCGGCAATTGGTAAGCTATGGCTTATCGACAATCGTATTTGAGGGACGGGTATTGATATATTGATCCTGAATGATATGTCAATATATCAATACCCGTCCCTGAGACATTTCATTTGGGATTTGACATTGAGGTCCATTTTGGTAAATAATTTTTCCTTTCGTAATGAAGTGACTGTCTTGTTGTTAAAATACCGGAAGAGAGCACTCTATGGATTTTATTGACGGTCTTTACAATAACTACCTGCGATTTTTCTCCTGGGAGGAGATTTCGTTTATTTTTACCGGTACGGGGTTTTTGGTGGTATTGAATCTCGTGCTCAGCGAAGGGCTTCTTTCCTTCGATAACGCCCTTGTGCTTGCGATTCTTGTCAGTCATCTGCCTAGAGACAGGAACTACCGTCTCGGCCCTTTAGAAATGTCCATTCAAAATTGGGCTCTGACCTCCGGGCTTTTCGGCGCCTATTTCTTTCGGCTGATTGCCATCGGACTGGGCACCTATCTTATTCAATTCTGGTTTCTGCAGTTGATCGGCGGCGGGTATCTGATCTGGCTGGCCTATGACCATTTCATTGAAAATGGTGATTCTAAAAGAGAAGTTACGGCTTGCTCTCAAGGATTCTGGGTAACCGTAATGAAGGTGGAGTTGATGGATATTGCCTTCAGCATCGACAGCATCCTTGCCGCACTCGGGATTTCAAAAAGAGTATGGGTGGTATTGACCGGTGGTATGATCGGCATCCTTTGCATGAGACTCGTCGCGGGGGTCTTTGTTAACCTGATTGAACGATTTCCGCTCTTCAGGCATACCGGATATATGCTTGTGTTGCTGATCGGATACCGGCTGATTGCTGAGGTCCACTGGAGCCATTTCGATGAATTGATTTTATATATCGGCGCACCCATTGTATGGGGGATCGTCATTGCCGCCTTCATTCTTTGGGTGGCCGCATTTATTCGTCCTCGAAAACTTATCGCCTTTCGAAAACTGATTCACCTTTCGGCAATTGCATTGGTTTTTTCATGGACCGGAACAAAATTTGAAATTCACATGAGCGATCTTATGTTTGCTGTCATCATGTTGACTGTGTTCTGCTCCACCTTTGTATTCAACAACATGTATCAAAACCGGTTATTGCAAAGAGGAAACTCACAGACCGGGGAATGTTCTTCAACAAACCGTTCCGATTCAGATCGCCCATAAAATGAGGCGTCTTTCTAAGTGGTTCCATCGGCCTTCTTTACGCATTCTCAACGGTTTTTTCTAATTCCCTTAAGAAATAGAGCTGAAGAGATTGGAATTCTATTAATCAATGGAAGACCGGTTCAACGATTGGCTTTGGAGGCTGTGTTTGTCGTGCATGCATGCGGTAGGCTCACCCTTTTTCATCTTTATTTTTTGAGAGGCCATTTTAAGGTAGGTGGGGAGGTTGATGAAGAACGGGAGAAATCCAAAGGGGGCCCAGCACCGTTTATGCCAAAAGGCGTCTGCCGCTCGAAACAAGTCGACCCCCAAACTGATCGTACCGATACCAAGGGAGGTGTGGCTAACGAGTATGGCAGGGAGCTCGGTGTACGAATTGACCCTTGACAGGATCTGAAATCCTTCGCCGATGAGAAAATAGAGGGCAGCCGTCGGGATTCCGCAGGCCAGCGCATTGATTCCCGTCAATAAATAAGCCCGATTCTCCCAGCCGTGAATCCTTGCGAAAGTGAGTTGATCCTGACGTGTCAGAGAGCCTCCCAGGTAGTAGGTATAGAGCAAGTCCGCCAGTTTGCTGATTCCGATGGCCGATAGAAACCGTCGGATTTTATGCTGTCTGAGCCATATTGCACCGACGCCGTGGGCAGGGATTTCTTCTGATCCGCTTTTCCGCATAAACCGGTAAAACTTTAAGATCTGCCGGCTGATGATACCGCTGCGGGAGATTAGGCCGTCAACCATAATATCGTTTTGGAAGAAATTTCCCATCCTTTGTATCCATGCTCCGTTTCTGAGAATAAAAAACGATTAAGTTGTTACACTTGGTTTTGAATGCATCGTAAAAATATCCGACTTCCGTTCCGAATAAAAATCTTGCTACCTTTAATCCAAATACGCGGTCTTGTCAATTGTCCTTTCCGGTATTGTTGAAGTCTTTTTTACGAAGGATCCTGTTGATCGGCGCTATTATATCATGTATCAATTATCTCTCGATGCAGAAATTGAAAATACGGAAAAGGAGATACCGACCGATGAAAGATGAGCCCAATAAAATCATCTATTCCATGATCCAAGTGAGCAAATATTATGACAAGCGCCCGGTGCTTCAGGATATTTCCCTTTCTTATTTTTACGGCG
>JAZDGS010000040.1:0-2096 GCA_043806755.1 Pseudomonadota bacterium
TATGAAGGAAAATTATGATGTTCTGGAGATCCAGCCGGTGGACATGTTTCCTCATACGGCCCATATCGAGTCGGTGGCAAAGCTGAAACGAAAATGAATGATAAAGCAAAACCCGAGTCTTTTTCAGGGGTCGCCAGCGCGATTTCCGCATTTTTAATCTGGGGATTGACCCCCATCTATTTCAAATGGCTCAAGGCTGTTCCGCCCTTTGAGATTCTCATGCACCGGATCGTCTGGTCGTTTCTATTTCTAATGCCGCTTGTTTTTTTTCTTGGTTACCGGCAGGAGCTGAGACTGGTCTTAAAAAACCGAAACACTTTAGGAATTCTGGTCGCCACAACCCTTTTGGTTTCCTGCAATTGGTACATTTTCATATGGGCCATCAATAATGATCAGATTTTGCAGACCAGTCTGGGTTATTATATCAACCCGCTCATCAATGTCCTTCTCGGGATGATCTTCTTAAGGGAGCGATTGAGGGCGGCCCAGTGGGGCGCTGTTCTGATTGCTGTTGTCGGAGTGGGTTATCTGACGGTGCAGTTTGGAAAACTTCCCTGGATTTCGTTGACCCTTGCATTGACGTTCGGCTTTTATGGTCTGATTCGGAAGGTAGCTCCTGTAAGCGCTCTCGTGGGGCTTTCTGTTGAGACGCTTCTCATGTTCGGGCCGGCCGTCGCCTATCTTATTTATATCGGGGATGCAGGGGAGGGAGCTTTTTTTCAAAAGGGGCTAAATGTCGATCTTCTGCTGATGGCGGCCGCTTTGGTTACAGCGCCTCCGCTGCTTCTGTTTACGATTGGAGCCAGAAGACTTAATATGTCCACCATCGGCATCCTTCAGTACATCGCCCCAAGCTCAACGTTTTTGCTCGCGGTTTTCATCTACGGCGAACCTTTTTCAAGAGCAAAATTATGGACTTTCGCGCTTATCTGGATCGCTCTAAGTATCTATTCCGCTGATTCGCTCATTTATTACCGGAAGGCAAACAACAAAAGCATCCATTTAATGAACGGGTTATCGCGTTAACGCTCAATCCAAAAACCCCCTTGACACATTATGGGCATATGCTTAAAATTAGCCATGGCGAGACCAAAAAAGTTCAGATGCGTTCGTTTCCAGCCGGATGTGACTTACTTCAAGCCGAGAGGTGTCCCCCTTTCGATGCTCGAGGAGGTGAGGCTCACAATGGACGAATTGGAAGCGTTAAGGCTTGCCGATCATGAGAAGCTTTATCAGGAGCAGGCGGCAGCGCAAATGAGTATTTCACGTCAAACATTCGGAAGGATCATCGAATCCGCACGGAAAAAGGTCGCTGATGCCCTTATCATGGGAAAAGCGTTAAGAATCGAAGGAGACCCTTCCCGAAGGATATGTTAACCCGATCACATTTATCAAGAAAAGGAGAAGAGAATATGAAAGTGGCTATTCCTGTTTTAAAGGATGAGGGGATGGAGAGTGAAGTCTGCGGTCATTTCGGATCGGCTCCCGCATTTGTCTTGGTTGATCTGGCAACCGATGCGGCTACAGGCATTAAAAATAAAGACCTTCATCATTCGCACGGCGCATGTAACCCGATGAAGGCCATCGACAATCAGCACGTCGATGCCATCGTTGTAGGAGGGATCGGCGGAGGAGCATTAAATCGGCTCAATCAGATGGGGATCGCGGTCTATCACGCCAAATCGAAGACGGTAAGAGAAAATATTGCACTGCTAAAAACAAAAAGCCTTCCGCAATTCCTGCAATCGGGTTGCTGCTCGCATAATGGCGAAGGGTGCGGACACGCCAAGTCCCATTGAATAGACGGAGGATTCACCCGAATCTGGCTTGAAAGGAAGCCGGGAACAGGCGGACATGATCCTGCAGCCGGCCTTTAAGAATGAACAAGCGGGGTGCTTGGGAAAAATCAAAAACCCGATAGAGATAGAAATGGTCAGGATTGGCATCTGAAAATACAAGCTCGGAAAGTGAGATCATAAACGGGAATCTGAAATCGCAATTGGTGGTTTTGACGTTGATATAACGGCGTTTCCCGTCCGTTTCAAAAGAATGAATATCGCAGCAACGTTCATCTTCTTTTTCCGGATGGCGTCCGA
>JAZDGS010000041.1:0-13105 GCA_043806755.1 Pseudomonadota bacterium
TAATATTTCACTTGTCGCGGGGAGATGTCTGGAAAATAGCGGATCACCCTGACCAAACAAATTATCCGGGCCAAAAAATATATTTCGTTATTATTGAAGATTACGTATATGCGATACCGCACATTATCGAGAAAGAATACATATTTTTGAAAACAATTATTCCTAGCAGAAAGGCGACTAAAATGTATAAAAATGAACGGGGGGCTAAACATGAAATATGACAAAGAAGAAAAATATATTCTTGATGCACTTGGAAGCGGAAAAATGAAGCTTGCTACTCCATCAAAAAAAGAGATCGAGGCAATCAAAACAGCAGCCGATAACACATTTAAAAAAGACAGGCGTATTACTATCCGCCTTTATGATCATGACTTCATGGGCATTCAGAAAAAAGCCATGGAAATGGGAATCCCCTATCAAACGCTTATTTCTGGCATAATCCATCGCTATATCGAAGGAGATATAAAAATAAAGACTGGATAATCGGGTTGCCGGGGGTTTTTAACCCCCAGCCCACACACCACCCCGCATGCGGGTCCCCTCCGGAGGCGGGCAGGCGCACGGGGCGGTTCACAGAGCATACCGAACCGTAGTCGGATAATGAATTTTCACCCACTGTTCTTCGTTCCAGCAGGTGATCATTTGGGTCGGGCGATTCAGTGATGCGCCGCACGTTCACTCCTCTGATCTGATTCATCGTGTTATGCGAGCTCATTGAGGCTCCTTCCCTGCTCTGTGTTCGGCCCTTCACCTTTATCCGCCGCTGGCGGAATATCCCGGGCATTACCCCGGGCGTTGGGCTACTATGGCCTCGGCTGACTTCCCTGGCTTGCCATAGCCCGTAGGGCGACGGCTGCTGCCCGATAACAAAGCACGTTGCCGTGCATTGCGCTTCTGATGCAGCCTTAGGATTCGGTGGCGATTCCATCCTTTTCAAGATGGGCCTCAGTCCAACTTCCATTGCTGCCCCAAACGCCATTTCGGGCAGATCTCCCCGGATAAGAGCGTGAACTTTTGCTACACAACCGCAGCATGTACCCTATCTCCCGAACCCTGGGCTTCGTCATGTTGTGCTAACTTACCCGGAGACTGGGCCTTCCGCCTTCGCCCTTGGAGCTTCGGCGAGACAAGTGTATGCTGTTTCTGTTCCCTGGATCAAGTCCGGGGCAGGCTCTGGCTCATAGCTTTGCACTCTGCGTTGCGACTCCCTTTGGTCGCTCTCGCCTGCGGCTAGCCTTACGCTTCGCTCCAGCCCTTCAGACAGTGCCTCGTGACAATGCCCTTGCCTTCGGCTAGTACTTTTGATAATGTTTACAAAACATTATCAGGATTCACGTACAGGGGACTTCCGGCCTTGCCGAAAATTCAACCAAGGTCGGGCACCCCATAAGTTCACGCCCGTGCCGGGCGTACACAAAAGCATCCAGCAGACGGGGAATAACGTTTGTTTTGTATTCCGTCCGCTGTGGCCCCGCTGCTGATGCATGTCGATGGGCCTCTATAATCACGCTTGACGTTATTCACGATATGCGTTACTATATGACAACATGATCAGATCATTCAAATGTGAATACACCGAAGCGCTCTCAAAAGGCCAGCGTGTCAGGCAGTTCGTGAACATTGCTAAGGTTGCACGGCGTAAGCTTAGACAGCTCGAGATCGCTGGTCGACTTGATGATCTGAGGGTGCCACCCGGCAATCACCTTGAAGCACTCAAGGGTGATCGTTCCGGTCAATACAGCATTCGTATCAACGATCAGTGGCGTGTCTGCTTTCGTTGGACGGATGTAGGTGCGGAAAATGTCGAAATCGTTGATTACCACTGAGGAGAGTCCATTATGAGCAAGCTCGAACCTATTACTCCCGGCGAGATCCTCTTGGAAGAGTTTCTAAAACCTATGGTTCTTAGCCAGTATCGTTTGGCAAAGGAAATTGGCGTTCCCGCTCAGCGTATTAGTGAGATTGTTGCAGGTAAGCGTTCGATCACAGCTGATACCGATTTGCGATTGTGTCGGTTCTTTGGTCTATCCAACGGCTATTGGTTGCGCGCTCAAGCTGCCCACGATACGGAGGTTGCAGAGCGTACTCTTGGTCCATCGATAAAGAAGATCAAACCTTGGTCTGCATATGCGGCCCAATCGGGTAAGGAGGAGTCTTTCTCTCCCCCTCCCCACACCACCTAGCATGCAGGTCCGCACTAGGCGGTTCACAGAGACTACCGAGCCGTAGCCGGGTAATGGATCCGCCAGCAGACCAGATCATTTATCTTTATGCTCCCGTCACGGATCGCCTCGTCCAGAGCGATGGCGCAGGAAGCCGATGAGATGTTTCCATATCCCTGTCCCCTCCGGCAATCTCGGTAATCAACAGTTTTAGATCCGGTGAAGTTCAAGGGGGTCTTTTAATCCCTGACCGGCGGATTTGAGCAAATCTTCACCGGAAATGACGGCCACCGCTTGCCGGGATTCATCCGGCTGGAAGTATTTTTCGGCAACCGAAATCACCTCGGCACGGTTTATTGAAAGAAGCCTTTCTTTAAAGTGCTGTCTCTTTTCATCTGAAAGCAAAACCATGCGCCTCATGAAGGCTTTTTTCGCGGCAGGCCCTGGCGGATCAGGTCTGTCAATCTCTGAGCAGACTTGAAGAATGGCTTCCTTAACATCTTCTTCTGTGTAATGGCCGGATCGAATAAATTCCGCACTATTTTGAAATGCATTCAAGGTTTCGACGATATGAGGATCCCGGTAGGTGCTAAATGAAAAAAGACCGTTTTCCGAATCATAAAGAGCATACGCACCGTAAGCGCCTCCTTTTTCACGTATTTCTCTATGAAGATATAATGATTTCAATATCTTGGCGATGACTGAAAGTGCCGGCGCATCCTCATGCGACATCCGGACGGTTTTAAATACCTTGGCCACAAATGAAACCGCAGAGGAGGTGCTCCATCCTTCCCGCAGGTTGCCGGATTCAACAGTGATTGATGGAGCGGTAAACCTTTGGTTGCCGGATGGATCCCGAACCAGTTCCGATAGTCCGGGCGAACCGATCATCCGCCGGACCGAGAGATCCAACGCATTCCTATCCCCGATAAAGGCCATTTGAATGTTTTTGCTTGAAAACAGATGCTTTCCGATTCGGCGAAGATCCCCGGCGATGGATGTCAGTTTTGTTTCAGTAAGATCGGCAGTCAGTTCTTTTATCTTTTTTAAATGAAAAATTCCGTGCCATGTTTCACTCAATGAGCATGTATCTGAAAATTTTCTGGAGGCAAGCGATACGGCGAATCGGTGCCCATTGTGAACAATCATCGATTCCAGGTGAGCTTTATATTCAAGAAGAAGGCTCATGAGCCGGATGTGATCGGAAAAATCAAAATGAAAAATCAACTCCTCCATCAGATCGAACACTTTTTCCTGGTTTCGATTAAGGCATTTTCCTTCAAAAGAGACAAACGGGACGCACCTCCCGCCGCTATCAAACAAAGTTCTGGCATGGGAACCAAGCCCGATCCCTCCGGCATACCGATCGATTAGTGTTGCTATATCGGCATAGTTGCGCCGTGTTGTACCGATTTTAGAAAAAGCATAGCAGAAAAAGGGGATCTCCGGGAGCAATGACGCATCGATCTCCCTGATTCCTCCGGCAGCGATAAAGTAAAAAATACCGGCGGTGGGCTGATCGTAGCGTGTCAAGGCGAACCGATCATCGTCAGGTAAATGCGTTACCCGCGTTACATCGGACGGGATATCTTCGATTTCCAGGGTTGGGAGGGAGGAAACTTCCTCAATCGATTCCTGCAGCGTAAGAAGGGCTTCGGCATCCGCTTTGATTTGTTCGATCATCTGAGGCGATAATCCGTTTTTGAAATGATCCAGCCTGGAACGGATTTCGCGACTCTCTTTTTCTTCCATGAGAGGGTCCGGCGAAAGCGTGAGAAGGAGTCGGTGTGGATTTTCAAGGAAAAATTGCTTCATTGTGTTCTCGAAAAAAGCTCCATTCTCAACTTCTTTTCTGATCGTTTTCAGGTCTTCTTCAAATATTAATATCCTGGCCGGATCGCCCCCATGCAGCCAGGGCCCGCAAAAAACCATAAGAAGCTTGATCCCATAGGGATAAGGATGGTTCGTCACTTCCTTGCGATGGAATTCCAGTTGATGAACGGCCGACTCGATGAGATCCCGATCCACCCCTTTATTAACCAGGCCGGAAATCGTATCTAAAATAGTGGATCCGACGGATTTCACATCCGATTCGCTCACATCCTTCAGGCCGCAGGCAAAAAAAGGATCCCTGTAATCAGGCGTAAATCCGGTGCCATCACACAGCGCCGTGCCAAGCCGGCTGTCCATCAGAGCCTTCCGTACCGGGGATGCTGCATTTCCTAAAAGAATCTGTTCAAGGAGTGTCAGGACCAGCACATCAAAGGGTTCCCGGACATCGGAGACAAGCCATGCCATACACGCCTGGGCCTTTCTGGACAGGTCTTCATGTTTTCCGATCGGATAGGTGAACCGGGCTTCTTTCGGGTGCTTCCATCGCGGTTGACGTGAAACATCCGTATCCGGATCGATCCGATCGAATCGGTTCAAAACCGTTTTACTGATGAATGCGAGATGCTCTTCGAGAGGAAAATTGCCGTAGGTATAAAAAAAAGCGTTGCTGGGGTGATAATGATCTCTGTGAAATGCTTTCAGTTGATCATAGGTTAATTCCGTTATCACCAAAGGGTCTCCCCCCGAGTTGTATTGATAGGTCGCAGATGGATAAAGGGCCTTCATCAGCGAACGGACCATGACCTGATCCGGAGACGACATGGCCCCCTTCATTTCATTGTAAACCACCCCCTTGTAAACGAGAGAGAAACCATGTGATCCCGGAATATCTTTTAAAATCTCAACCCGGTGCCCTTCCTGTTTAAAGCTGAGTTTTTCCAACTTGGGAAAGAACGTTGCATCGAGATAGACATCCATCAGATTGGAAAAATCTTTTTTATTCTGGGTCGAAAACGGATAGACCGTGAAATCGGGAGCGGTAAAGGCGTTCATAAAAGTGGAAAGGCTTCTTTTCAGCATGGAAAAAAACGGATCCCGAACCGGAAACCGCTGAGATCCGCATAAAACCGTGTGCTCCAGAATGTGCGCCGCCCCCGTTGAATCTCTGGGAACCGTCTTAAATGCAACGCCGAAGCTGTTTTCCCTGTCTTCACAGGCGATATGCAGGTGCCTTGCGCCGGTGGCTTCATGTTCCAGCTCAATAAAAGTTGCCCTGATTCGGGTCAGCTCAACTTGTCTTTTCACGACATATCCGGAAATCCGCTCCCTTTCGGAAACAGCGGACGACCCTTTTTTCTGATTGACTCTCATTACAGCGTCTTTCTGCACTTTTGGTAAAACAGACGGATCTTCCGATCGGCCAAGTTCAATGAATCCGTAAAAAGTCCACCTACTGAGATATATATCTACCCCTGGTTTTGCGATTGATCTTTTTGAGCTTATTCAACCGAAAGATGATGTTTCGCAATTTCTTTTCATCAAATCCGGACCGGTTTTGGATATCGGCAAAACTGGCGCCTTCCTTGTGACGCCTGATAATTTCCAACACCTGATCCGAAGCGGTCATGGCGCGTTTTTCTCTTGCAGGGCGGCTTTTAACGGCCATACGGTAATTTTTTTCAGAGACATTTTTTATGATCGCTTCAAGTTGGTCGATTTTTTCCAAAATCTTTTCTACATCTCTTTTCGTCGGAACATGATATGTTTGCATAAAAAATTTGACCATTGCATCAAAGCTCACCGATTTACCCCTTTTCTTTAGCATCGTCTCCTCCTTTTCTTCTATACATTTTGTTTACCCAAACGATCGAATCGATATTCTTTAAAAAAACTACTCAATTCATTGCCAAAAGTCAAGTTGAAGCACTTTTGGGGTTTGAAACAAGCAAAAACAAGTAAGACATTGAAAACAAGATATGAACATGTTAATTCGATGTCATCGATGATGCTGATCATTATCAATTGCTTCCGCTGTTTCAACTGAAAGTAAATGTCCTTACTTGTCACTATAAGCCGACGGATTCGGGATTTTGCCGGTCGAGTCAAGCGACTGGAGGGAGATCCTCATGATGTGGCCTTGGGTTTGGCCATCGGCGTTTTTATCGGGATAACGCCCACCATCCCTTTTCACACCGCTCTGGCGATCGCATTTTCTTTCTTCTTTGGGGCAAGCAAAGTGGCGGCCGCTTTGGGTGTCTGGATCAGCAATCCGGTCACCATCCCGATTTTTTATTACCTCAGTTACAAAATCGGAACCTTCTTATTGGGCATGTCATCGCCGTTTGATGTCGTGCCCCGATCTCTCATCGAACTGGTAAGAACCGGAGCCGATATCACTTTTGCCGCCATAATCGGAGGAGTCATTCTTGGGATCATTCCTGGAATTTTGACCTATATATTAACACGTCGAATCCTTTCGGTAATCCATTCGAAAAAGCTCAAAGAAAAAAACATGACTTCAGCGGCAAACGGCTTGAAATGATATAAATAAAGGAGAAAACGAATTGAATTCTCAAACCGTATGGGGAGAAATCGATCTGGATGCCATTGCCCACAATGTCCGGGAGCTTAAACGGATAACCCGTCCTCCGGCGCGCCTGATGGCGGTAGTAAAAGCCAATGCCTATGGGCACGGGACCATTGAAGTCGCCAAAGAAGCCTTGAAGAACGGAGCCGAGTTTCTTGGGGTAGCAAGAATCGATGAAGGGATCACGCTTCGGGAGGCGGGCATAAATGCCCCGATATTGATATTCGGCTACACGCCCAAAGGGCTTTTCCATCACCTTATCGGCTTTAATCTGACTCAAAGTGCATGGTCGTATCCGTTCTGTAAAGAACTGTCCGAAGCGGCGATTTCGCACGGAAAAAAAATCATCGTTCACCTGAAAGTCGATACCGGGATGGGAAGACTTGGAATTATTTCGGGCCGTTTTCCGCCGTATCCGGCAGATTTGGAAACCATGAATGACGCCAAACGGGAAATCGAATCCATATGCCGGCTTCCAGGCTTGGAAATGGAAGGTATTTTTACCCATTTCGCAGATGCCGACAGTAAAGACAATTCCTTTACCAGAGCACAATTTGAGACATTTATCCGTCTTCTGGATCTTTTGAAGCAATCCCAAATTGAATTTTTTATCCGGCATGCCGCGAACAGTGCGGCCATCATCGACATGCCGGAAACCCATCTGGACATGGTCAGGGCCGGTGTCGCCCTCTATGGTCTTCGCCCCTCCCCTTACATGGATCCTCTTCGGATCGACCTTCGTCCGGCCATGTCTCTTAAAACGCGGGTGATCCATCTCAAGCAGGTGCCGGCAGGCTTCAAGATCAGCTATGGAAGCACTTATGAAACCCGAAAAGCCACGACCATCGCCACGATTGCCATCGGATATGCGGACGGCTTCAACCGGCTGCTCTCTTCCCGAGGGCATGTTCTGATCCGAGGGGTCAGGGCCCCGGTCATCGGTCGGATCTGCATGGATCTGACCGTGTGCGATGCAGGACACATTCCAAGGGTCTGCGTTGAAGACGAAGCGGTGGTTTTCGGAAACCAGGGGGACCAAACGATCACTGTAGATGAAATCGCCGATTCCCTGAATACGATCAACTATGAAATCGTCACATCCATCTCCCATCGCGTTCCGAGGTTTTACCTTCGCTCCGGCCCCCATTTAACTTCCTATGAGGTCAACCGTCATGAAGCATCTTTTTCTTAAACAAACATCGCAACGACGCTTGATCCACGTCTATTCTTGTCGATGGGGCTTTCCCAGGGCCGTAGGCGCCGTCCCTGAAAAGAATTCAAGGAAGAATTGTACGATAGGTCTTCTCGCGGCGGTCATCAGGACCGGTTCTTTACGAGTATAGGAAATAAGCAGAAGCGTAAAGATCATCAGAGGGAAAGGGGCAACTTGGAACACCTGAGCCGGAACAGAAGGGAGCCACCCCTGAAAATAAATTCCTAGGACCTGCAAGAAGGCAAAAAGATACGCTCCGGCCGCGGCCCGTATCGGGTTCCATCCACCGAAAATCACCAGCGCTAACGCAATCCAGCCGGTCCCTTCAGCCCCTTGAGGCCTTCCCCAACCCGGCTTTACAAATAGCGAAAAAGCGGCTCCGGCAGCTCCGACCAAAAGGCCTCCGCAGATCGCATACATCAATTGCAGCCGGCTTGGATCACACCCTCTGGCATACGACGCCTGGGGATGTTCACCGGTTGCGCGCAGCCGGAGCCCCATCGGCGTTCTGAAGATATACCACCATGAAAGACCGATCAGGGCAAGGCTCGCATAGACGACTATATTATGATTAAAAAAAATTGGGCCGATCACCGGGATTTCAGACATCAAGGGGATGGGCATGGGATGGATCTGAACGCCGTGGAGCCGGGAATACGGGTTTCCCAGAAAATAAGCCAGATCCCTTGTCATGAGCGTCAGAACAAATCCGACGGCCACCTGGGATTGGCCCAAGTAGATGCTTAACGCCGCGACGGCGGCGGCCACAAGCGCGCCGATCCCACAGGCGGCGGCAAAGCCGAGAAGGGTGCTTCCGGTTTCAAATGCGACGACAAACGCGGTCATCGCACTCAGCAAAATCGTGCCATCGAGCGACAGATTGATAAAGCCGGCCTTTTCGGTAATCGTTTCCCCGAGAGTCGCAAGCAGAATGGGGGCCGCACCGGCAACCACGCCGGATAATAACAACACCAGATTCAAATCATTCATGGTAAAAACCGACCCCCCTTCTCCCTGCCCGGCGCCGCCACCCATATACGGCAAGAGTTGCCAGCACCAGTGCTCCCTGGATGATGCCGCTTAACGATGAATCAATTCGGAGCATCATGGGAAGCTGAATGCTCCCCACATTCAGGCAGGCAAAAAAGAATGCCACTACAGGTACCGTCCAAACATTAAAATTGGAAAGCATGACCACCAACAGCCCCAGATATCCGTAATTGCTGGAGATGGCGGGAATCAGCCGATGATACACGCCCGTCACCTGATACCATCCTGCGATGCCTGCAAAGCCTCCGGCCAGGGTCGCTGCAAGAAGCATAAATCGCTGCGGCTTCAAGCCGAATAAAAAAGAGGCATCCGCATTTTTGCCGATGGCTTTCAAGGATAACCCGATCCGCGTATATACAAGCATCCATGCGGTAAAAAGGACAGCCCAGGCTACCAAAACAAGTCCTACCGGCGATAATCGAAGCGACGACAGCGTGGAAAGCCAAAGCGCTTCCGGGAAAAGCTCGGTACCGCTCATGGAGGCAACCCCCGGACGCCTCCACGGGCCGAAGATCAGCCAGAGAATGATCCCCTGGGCGACAAAATTTAAGCCCAGTCCTGCAAAGATTTCGTGTACCCCCCCTTTTGTCTTTAAGAATCCGGAGATCAGCGCCCAGAAAGCCCCTCCCATAATTCCGGCCAGGAACGAAAGAAAAAGAAACGCAAGCGGTGCATGACCTTCAACTCCGAACCGGAGCAGAGCCGTTGAAAAGACCGCGCCCATGATCACCTGCCCCTCGATGCCGATATTCCAGAGTCCGATTCGAAACGTATATAAAAGAGCGCCGGCACACAACGTTAATGGAATCCATGCGATTATTACATGACCCCATTTGGCGGGGGAACCTATGGATCCCATGAACAGATGATAATACGCATCCAGAGGGGGGGCTCCGGCCGAAAGCAGGACGATCGTCGTAAAACAAAAAACCGCACCCAATGAGATCAAAAGATTCCGGATGGCTTTAAAAGGCATCTCACATAAATCCTGTCGGCCTCCTAAGGCCGTAAGCTAACGCTTTCCTGAAATGGCCCGCGCCAGTTCATAACGATTCGTCTCCGAGGTTTTCACGTCCATGATGATGGATCCTTCATAAAAAACCAAAATCCGGGTTGCAACCTGGAGGATTTCATCCAGATCCGAAGACGAGAAGATGAGGCTCGTCTTTTTATGACAGCACCGGTGAAGATGATTCCAAACCCAATGGACCGATTCAAGATCGAGCCCCCGGGTCGGCTTTTCAAGAAGAAGGAGAAGAGGATCCTCCGGGAGCAAGGAAAGGAGGAGGCGCTGCTGGTTTCCTCCTGAAAGGGATTCGACCGTTAGCCCGGGTGTCCCCTTTATCCGAAACGTTTCGATTTGCGCGTTTGCCCGCTGTTCGGCTTCCTTCCATTCAACTACAACGCCGGCGGGGTTTAAAAGAGCAAAATGCTCCAAGATGGTCAACCCCGGGATCAGCCCTTCTTCCAGCCGGGCGGTCGGCAGAAACGTCACTCCGAATTTTTTACGCTCATGGTAATCGGCGCCGTTCATCTTTTTTCCGCGGTAATAAATGCTTCCCGAAGTCGGCGTTTTAAGACCGGCGGAAACTCGCAAAAAGAGCTCCTGGCCGCTCCCCTCCGACCCGGCTAAGCCGACGATTTCACCTTCTGCAATCGTCACATTGCAATTCTTTAAACCGGTCCGCCCTCCGGATGCGGACACCCCCAGCATCGTCATTAGCGGCTCGCCATAATGGACCTGAAAAGCCGATGGAGGCTCCGGAACGATGCCAAATACCATTTTAAGCAATAGATCGGTATCAAACGGTTTTTCCATTTGACCGGTGATCACTCCTTGTCGAAGCACCGTCACGCGATCACAAAGCGACTCAATATCCTCAATCTTATGTGAAGCCAGAATGATGCTTTTCCCTTCGGATGCCAGTTTCCGGAGCGCTTCAAATAGAATTTCTTTCTGGATACCCGAAATCCCTGTGGTTGGTTCATCCAGAATCAGAACCTGAACGCCGATCGAAAGAAGCCGGACGATCTCGAGCTGTTGCCGCTCTCCGGTGGTCAGACTTTTTACCGACCGGTGGGGTAGAAGGGAAAATTTCAAATGGTTGGCTACAGATGCGATTTCTTTTCGGGCTTCATCTGTTTTGAGAACCATCCCATGTCGTTGACCCATCAGATAATTTTCCAGTATCGAAAGAACCGGAAAATCGAGCGGGTCCTGATACAGCATGCCGATTCCCAGCTTTGAAGCATCGGCAGGAGTTTGATAATAGACATGGGTCCCGTTCAAAAGGATTTCACCGGAGCTTTTTTGGGTGAATCCCGCCAGGATTTTCATCAGAGTGCTCTTTCCGGCACCGTTTTCACCCAAAAGGCCATGAATGGTTCCGGGCTCGAACGTGAGCGAAATCCCTCTGTTGGCTTTTACAGAGCCGTAATACTTATGGATCTCTTTAAGTTCAATCCGCATCAGTGGCACAATTTAACGCCGATCAATCAACGGATCCCCTCCCTGGGTCGAGCAAAACCGCTAAATTATTTAGCGCTGCTTTGTCCGAGCATCCCCTTCAGAAGTTGGCTCATATACCAGATCTGTTTTTCAGTTGCCGTTTCGTCTTTCTTAAGAAACGGAGTGCCGTCCTGATAGTCGAGGGGGCCTTTGAACAGATTCACCTTATTGGATCCCAGGTCTTTAATGAATGCGTCAAGGGCGGCTTTTGCATCGGTTGATAATGCCTGGCCGGGCATAAACCCCACGGCGCTGGTATCCGGGTTATTGATATTTTTCCAGTCAGGACCCGTCCATACCCATTTCGATTTCCATGTTCCGCCCATTGATGCCTTCACGAAATCGACATATCCGGGGCCCCAGTTGAAATAGGGAACCCCCAGGCATATCTCTGATGCGCCTTCACACGCTCCGATGTAATCATAGGGGATCCCCCATACCTGTTTACCTTCCTGTTTTTTCTGTTTGGCAACGATAACCGCTTCGGTTGTATCGATTCCGGATATCACGACATCAAAGCCGGAGTTATAAAAATTCTGACACACTTGTGTGGGGTCGGCGGTCACACCCGGAATGTTAAACCAAAAGCCGATCCAGGTAACCTGGAAGGTCAGATCTTTCAGATCCCGTTTGAGCACCTTTTCCCATGCGTAGCGCGCGCCGAGGTAGCATGAGGCGGCAAGACGCCGGGTTTCTTCATTGATCAACGGCCCAAGATAGCCGATCTTCCCGGTCTTGGTGGTCATCGACGCTGAAAAACCGGCCATCATTTTTGCGTACTCCATTTTCCCCATGAGGTTGCTCACGTTTTTGGTCGCTTTTTTGGTGAGCACGTCATCACCTGAAATATGGAGAAAATGGACTTTCGGGTGCAGTTTCGCCGCTTCCCTCGTGCCGTCTTTCATGTCGTCGGAATTGGCGATGATCAGCCTTGCTCCTTTTCCAGCCATATCATCCACAAGCTGGGGAATGGTCACCCCGGCCCGGTCGGCAGGGTTGACTTTGTCGATGTAGATCATCTTGGTGCCCGGAATTTTTTTCTGAACGTATTCCCCTGCTTCATAGTGGGCCTGACTCCACCCTCGGTCATTGTAGGGTCCGACGAGAAGCAGTCCGAAGATAAAGGGTTTTTCAGCACAATACCCCTTTTGGATTGTCGCAGCCCATCCACCCGAAACCATGCATGCAATACATAACCCCAGTACAATCTTTTTCAACATAGTGGTTCCTCCTTGATAACATATTGAAAATGTTATAAATTACACCGGATCCGACATCCGGCGCAGGTTGGATAATTATATGAAAAAATTATGGAAACGGTCAAGAAAGAAGCCGAAAACGGATGAAATCGTTTTTATTGACACCCATTGACATATGACACTACAGTAATACTTTTCATGAAAATCAATCTCTTTTGAAAGCGAAGGAGGCTTCTGCATGAAACGATGGAAGTGCAGCGCATGCGGTTATATCCACACCGGGGATGAACCGCCTGAGATATGCCCGGTCTGCGGCGCGGACCGCAGCAAATTCTTTGAAATCAATAAGGAAGGGGAACCCGTTTCACAGCCGCCGGCTGTGAAGCGAGATGCATCGCCCTCTCCGCATAATATCGCCGATGGTTCAGCGGATCGTCTCGGGGCCTGGATATATAAACTCCACATCCATCCCATATCGGTGCATGTCCCCAACGGGCTTTTGCCCATATCGGTCATTTTTACCTTTCTTTCGTTTATTTTTCTTTCAGAGAC